>JAFUTK010000011.1 GCA_017471405.1 Ruminococcus sp. | reverse complement strand
TCGCCCTTTCTGTGAGGACCGTCAAGGATCATCTGGTCGCCGGTGTAAGCATGGATAGTGCTCATGATACCGCTCTGGATAGGAGCATAATCGTTAAGAGCCTTAGCCATAGGAGCGAGGCAGTTGGTGGTGCAGGAAGCAGCAGAGATGATGGTGTCATCCTTAGTCAGGGTCTTCTCATTTACAGAGTAAACGATAGTGGGCAGATCGTTGCCTGCGGGAGCAGAAATAACGACCTTCTTAGCGCCTGCATCGATATGAGCCTGGCTCTTTGCCTTGGAGCAGTAGAAGCCTGTGCACTCGAGAACAACGTCAACGCCGATCTCGCCCCAGGGGAGCTCTGCAGCGTTAGCCATTGCATAGATCTTAAGGGTCTTGCCGTCAACAGTGATAGTACCTGCCTCGTCGTCAGCAGTTACAGTGTGAAGATTCTCACCGATCTTGCCGCAGTAGCCGCCCTGAGCGGTATCATACTTAAGCAGGTTAGCGAGCATGGAGGGCTTGGTCAGGTCGTTGATAGCAACTACATCATAACCCTCTGCACCGAACATCTGTCTGAAAGCCAGACGGCCGATACGACCGAAACCGTTGATTGCAACTTTTACATTAGCCATGGGATTGTACCTCCTAATATTTTTTATGTATATATTATACTACAAGCCCGATGATTTTGCAAGACCTTTTAAGAGATTATCACTCAAATTTTTCATATTTTTAATATTCTGTACTATGTGCGGAACAATATGCCCAGAGCTGTCGCCGCGCTTGACTTTTTAAGGGCTGTGATGTATAATTAGAGTGTCGGAAAATGCCGGGTTTTGTAAAATATTACAACATATTCTCGGGCAGCTAAAGACTTTTACCTGACTTCCATTGGAGGTGAACAGATTGGATATAATTGAGAGTGCCATAGCCATACTGAAAGCGTCAAATGAAATGGCGGCGGTAGTTGATGCCGAATTTGCCCCTGTCTGGACAGGGAATGATGCGCCGGAGGAGACTGCTCCCGAAGGGCTCATTGCTCCTGACGGCTCAACGCTCGTTCTCCCGCTTGAAAAAGAGGCCGGCTTCCGCACAAGGAAGGGCCTGACCGTCAGGGTCACTCCCCTGCATGAAAACGGCGAGACAAAGGGCTATGCTCTCAGGTTCTCAAAGGAGCCTCCCGGGCTGCCGCTTAGCGACCCTGCCCGTATGCAGGAGTTTTTCTTCGCTATGGGGCGCATAAGGGAGCATCTGTCTGGCTTTACACAGCTTGCCGACAGGCTGCTGACTGACGGCTTTAACGGCATAAGCCCTCAGCAGCTGGGTCACGACATCAAGCTGGGGACGCTTAAGGTGCTGGCCTCCACCGTCAATCTCTCGGAGCTTTCAAAGCTTATGAGCCGGGAGTCCAAGACGGAATGTATCGACGCCTCCGGCTGTCTGACTAAGATAATGGACTACCTCGACCCCATTGCCGAGGCCAACGGCTGCGAGATAGTCTGCCGGCTGGGGGGAGAGCATCTGACCTGTCTGGCCAGATACGACGAGCTGGAAACTGCCCTGCTAAATCTTCTGGTCAATGCTGCCGGCTACTGCGATGCCTCCCACAAATTCATATGGGTGTCCCTTAGCTGTGATGCGCAGGGGTACACTGTTTTCACCGTCTCCGACAACGGCACCTCCGCCGATATAGAGCGCATTACCGAGATGTCCTATTACGGGCAGAGGGAATATGCCGGCGGCACCAATGAAACGCTGGGGCTGGCGGCTGTCCGGGCCTTTGCGGAGAAGAACGGCGGCTCGCTGGAATTTGCCCCCTCCGAAACAGGCGGCCTGACGGTAACGCTGCGTCTCCCCAGAAATACAGGTGACGGAGTTATGACCTTCAATATGAAACGTATGCCGGACATCATAATGCCCTACGACAGGCAGTACTGCATAATCGCCAAGGCCTTTGACCCGTTTATCAAACCGAAAGAATAAGCAATAAAGAATGGGTATTCCTCCCTGCGGGGGAATACCCATTTTGCGTGTAAAAATCAAAGTAGCGTGATTCCGCCCTCGGCGCACTCCTTGGCCATATCCTCCGGCCATACGGACACCTGCACCTCGCCGATGTGGGCCTTTTCCAGCAGCAGCATACAAAGCCTGCTCTGGCCGATGCCTCCGCCGATGGTGAGGGGGAGGGTGCCGTCGGCGATCATCTTGTGATAGTCAAAGCGCATCCTGTCCTCGGCGCCGGCGATAGCCAGCTGTGAGGCCAGCGACTTCTCGTCAACTCTGATGCCCATTGAGGATACCTCAAAGGAGTCCTGCAAAACCTCGTTCCAGAAGATGAGGTCGCCGTTTAACTGCCAGTCGTCGTAGTCGGGGGCTCTGCCGTCGTGGGGCTTGCCGTCCGAGAGGGCGCCGCCGATGTTCATAATGAACACGGTGCCGTGCTCCTTGGCGATAAGGCGCTCACGCTCCTTGGGGGTTCTGCCGGGGTACATTTTCAGCAGCTCCTCGGTGGTGATGAAAAAGGGCTCCTCTTTAACAGTACCCTTTAACACAGGATAGCGCAGGCTGACCTTTCTCTTGGTGTAGCAGATAGCCTTGACGATGGACTTCACTGCATCCTTAAGGAAATCGGTGGTGCGCTGGTCCCGGGTGATGACCTTCTCCCAGTCCCACTGGTCAACGAAGATGGAATGGATATTGTCCACGTTATCGTCCCGCCTGATGGCGTTCATATCGGTATAGATGCCCTCGCCCGGCTTGTAGCCGTAGCGGTAGAGGGCCATTCTCTTCCACTTTGCCAGCGACTGAACTACCTCGGCGTGGGTGTCGAACTCCTTGATGGTGAAATCTACCTTGCGCTCAACGCCGTTCAGATCATCGTTGATGCCGCTGGCGGTGGTGACTATCAGCGGAGCGGTGACGCGGTCGAGGGTCAGAGCGAAGGAGAGCGCCTGCTGAAAAACGTCCTTGATATACTTGATGGCGTGCTGGGTCTCTCTCAGGGTGAGGGCTGACTTATAGCCATTTGGTACGGTTAGTCCTTTTGACATATATCTCATTCCTTTCAGGTGGAAAGTGTACTAAAATTTGTACTGTTGGTAATTTGAATTATCTGATGTTCCCGACTGTTCTGGGGAAGAATATCACATCTCTGATATTGCTGATGCCGGTGACATACATAATGAGCCTCTCA
The DNA here is from genome assembly GCA_017471405.1 of Ruminococcus sp. GTDB lineage: Bacteria > Bacillota > Clostridia > Oscillospirales > Ruminococcaceae > FB2012. The sequence continues at coordinate 10,090 of JAFUTK010000011.1, read as the reverse complement.
AAGCCCAGTCCGAAGCCGCCGTGAGGCACCGAGCCGAATTTTCTAAGGTCAAGGTAGTCGGCATAGGGCTCCAGCGACATTTTTCTTTCATTCATAGCGGCAAGAAGCTTGTCGTAATCTGCCTCTCTCTCGCTGCCGCCGATTATCTCACCGACGCCGGGAACCAGCAGGTCAACTGCCGCAACTGTCTTGCCGTCGGGGTTCTGTTTCATATAGAAGGACTTGATCTCCTTGGGATAGTCAGTAACGAACACCGCCTTGCCGAAGACCTCCTCGGAGATGTAACGCTCGTGCTCGGTGGCGAGGTCGCAGCCCCACTCTACGGGGTACTGGAAGTCCTTGCCGCTCTTTTTCAGCAGCTCGATAGCCTGAGTGTAGGTGCAGGTGGCGAACTCGTGAGAGATGAGCTCCTCCAGCTTGGCGATAAGCCCCTTTTCAAAGTGCTGGTCGAAGAAATCCAGCTCGGTCTTGCAGGTGTCCAGTATCCGGCGTACCACGAACTTTATCATCTCCTCTGCCAGAGCGATGACGTCAGGAAGCTCCGCAAAGGCTACCTCCGGCTCAATGTGCCAGAACTCGGCAACGTGACGGGGGGTATTGCTCTTCTCGGCTCTGAAGGAGGGGCCGAAAGTGTATATCTTTCCGAAGGCCATAGCAGCCATCTCGCCCTCCAGCTGTCCGGAAACGGAGAGGCCTGCCCTCTGGCCGAAGAAATCCTTGGCGAAGTACTCCTCCTCAGATTTTACTGTCTGGTCAAAGCCCACGGTGGTCACCTGGAACATCTCGCCTGCGCCCTCACAGTCGGAGCCGGTGATGAGGGGGGTGTTGACATAGACAAAGTTCTTGCTCTGGAAGAACTCGTGGAGCGCCGCCGCCGCCACAGACCTTACTCTGAACACAGCGTTGAAGGTGTTTGTCCTGCCGCGGAGGTGGGGCATAGTGCGGAGAAATTCAAGGGTGTGCCTCTTCTTCTGGAGGGGGTACTCTGCGGGACAGCTGCCCAGCACCTCGATAGTCTCAGCGTTTATTTCGGGGGTCTCGTTCCTGCCCTCTACCACCTTTCCGGTGACGCGCAGGGAGGTGCCCAGCTTAAGAGCCTCGTCTAAGGCGATATCCGAGGCCTTGTCAATCACTATCTGCAAATGCTTGAGGGTCGTGCCGTCGTTGAGCTCGATGAAGGCTACGTTCTTTGAGTCTCTCGATGTCCTTACCCAGCCGCAGACTGTAGCGGTCTGACCGATGAAGGCCTTGTCGGTGAAAATGTCCTTGATGTCGGTGTGTTTCATACTCTTCTTCCTTTCATAACAAATAAAGGCTTTCGTCCCAAACACAGGACGAAAGCCTAAAACTTCCGTGGTACCACCTGAATTACCGCAGGTGCATATGATATCAAGACCCGCGATCTCTCATACGCTGTAACGTGCGTAAAACGTCTCCCCTACTAGGCCTCCCTTTCGGCTTGCTGCTCGGAAGTGTTATTCACAAAGCCTCTTGTACGCGGCTCTCACCTGCCCGCGCTCTCTTTGACAGAATCTCTTTGCTACTTCTCTCCGTCGTCGCATTTAAAATATAGATATATTTTAGCACGTTTGAAGAGTGATGTCAAGGGGTGGGATAAAATTTTTCGGAGAGGGGGTGTATATAAAAGTAAAACCTCACAACTCTATTGACAAAGCCCTGAATTTTTTGTATAATTATCCTAAAGACTTTTCGGGAGCTGATAAAATGAGCAAAAAAGCTACATCAACAAAAAAGCTGACCAACGCCGGGAGCGTGGCGGTGCTGCTTTCCCTGCTGGGATTTATCGCGGCGCTGGGCGGTATGCTGCTGGAGCCGGTCGGCTACTTTGTTCATAATATAGAGTTCGGCAAGGACGTGGGGCTGTTCTCCGGCAAGGTGTGGTATTCCTACTTCACCGGATACGACAAGCACATCATCGTGTTCCTGCTGGCGACGGCGGCGATGTTCATATGCTTCGCAGCCCGCAAGCACCGCAGGATTGGCGCCGAGGTGGGCTCACTGCTGACCTTCGTTTCCTTCGGCACACTGCTGGCATCGGTCACCACTACCGCCAGCGGCTCCGACGGCGGAACGCTGGAATATACCTGGGCGACGGTGCTTATCCCCGGACTGGATCCCGATATGGTGAACTTCGACAAGGTTCTGGCGGTGCTCTACTATGTGCTGCCCATCACAGCCTCCGGCATACTGCTGATACTGGGACTGCTGCTGTGGATAAGAGCGGACGTTTCCAGCTTCTCGGTGGAATGCCCGAGAAACGACCTGCTGCTCTCCTCCTCTACTCCTGCTGAAAAGCCTGCCCCCGAGGAAACTGCTGCCGCTATCGCTGCTGTTACGGGTGCTGCCGCAGCCGCTGTTGAAGCTCCCAAGGAGGAGCCTGTCAAGGAAGAAAGCGAGCCCCTCAAAGACTTTGAGAAGATACTTGAGCCCTCTGAGCGTGCCGAAAAGCTGGCAGCAGCTGACGAGTTCATAAAGGATATGACCCCGGAAGAGCCAAAGCCGGCGCCGGCGCCTGAGGCTCCCGCTCCCGCAAAGGAAGAGGCTGCTCCCGCAGAAAAGCCTGCTGCTAAGTCCTCAGGCACTCAGGGCAAGAAGCCCCAGCAGAGACAGCAGGGCGGCAAGCAGGGTCAGGGTGCAAAGAAGACTTCCTCCCAGAACGGCGGCAAGAAGAGCGGGCAGAGCCAAAATCGGCAAAACGGAAACGGTCAGAACCGTCCCCGTCAGCAGGGTAACAAGAGCCGCAATCCTAACGGACAGAGCCGTCAGGGCGGGAACAAGTCCAATGGTAAGAAAAAACGCAGCTGATAATAAAATCCCCTCCGGGTGGAGGGGATTTTTTATTACCGAGCCGCTGCGCGGCTCGGTAAATTCCGTGAAAGCATACTCCCCCGTTGGGGGGAAGCAAGCTTTCACGGCGAAGGCTTTGATATTATTCAGGTCTTATTGTTTTCGTCCTCAACAGCCTGCTTGACCAGCTCGGCTATCTTTTCGGCGGTGGGCTCGCTATCGTCGGGGTCACCGTCGGGGGCGTCTTTTTCACGCATCTCTGACATGACGAACATTCGGCGCATCAGCTTGCCTTCCTTGTACTCGATAACGATTATCAGCAGGAGTATCACAAGCCCGCTCAGGCTGATTATCACAGCCAGCTTGAAGTAGTTGGGCGAGAACTCCATAGATATCTTGTTCTCTCCGGCTTCCAGCGGGATAGTGATGAGGGACTCCAGCGATTTCTCGGGCTTTACGTCCTTGCCGTTGACAGTGATGCTCCAGCCCTCCTCATAGGGGATAGTGGTGAAGAGGTAGTCGCCCTGTCCGGCGGTAACGGTGCCCTCCACCAGCTCGTCCTCGTGGCGGGTGAGGTTCCACACGCGCTCTTTGAGGATAGCGTCGGCCTGCTCGAAGGCCTCCATATCGAAGGTGCAGAACAGCTCGTCCAGCCAGTAGGCGGCCTTTTCGTCGTTGGCAATGGTAATGCGTATCCTTACCTCGTCATTCTTGTTGAAGTGACCGATATCCAAGATGGAGTAATTGTCTCCCACAAAGAACTGCCCGCCGTACTCCATATTCATAGCGCCCTCAACGTACTCGTCCTCAAGCTGATACCAGATGTTGCAGCTTCGCTCATACTTGGTAGGCAGATACATATAGAGGTCGGAGTCCTTATCCATTCGGACGACGTAATCCACATGGCACTCCGCCACTGATTCGTTCTTGAAGGAGAGCTTCTTGTGTCCGTCGGTGAGGGTGGCGCGGCGGAGGTTCTCGTCCTCGCTTAAAATAGGCTTGAGGTGGTGGAAGAACTCGATATCGCTGTCGGGGGATATCAGGGCGTTAAAGAGCCTGTTCTGATTTTCAAAGGGGTCGGTGGCCGAGAGGACAACGTCCTTGATGCCTGAATTGGTCACAAGTCCCAGCCCCAGCTCGTAGGGGTTGTGATAGAACTTGTAAAGCGCGTTGGTCTCGTCGATGTGAGTGGCGAGGGTGTACTCGTCGGGGATATTGGCGCGGCCGTCCTTGTAGCGGGTGCCGCCGTCGTGGTCCTCCTTATCCATTATATACCTGATGCCGAATAAAGCGTCAGTGATATAAGTCTCGCCGTCGTACTTAGTGTAGTTGCCGCCGTAGGCAAAGCCCAGCAGCTCAAGCATTTTCAGCGCCGGGGCGTTCATAGTGGAGCTGGAATGGGAAATGCCGTGATAGCCGATGCCTATGGGGTCGCAGACGGTTCGGTGGAAGGTGGATTCCACTCTGTAAAACTCACTCTTATCAAACTGAGATAGCGCGGTTATCGCGTCCCTCGTGTCGCTCATATAGGGTTCATAGGAGGTGTACTTGCTGTAGGCTACGTCCTTGTCAATCTTGTGGACGGTATCCATACAGTTGACCAGCAGCTCCAAGGAAACCAGCGCGCAGATAACTATTGAGAGTATCTTCCCGCCTCTGTATTTCTTCCAGAGGTAGATGAGCACGAAATAGACGATGAGCGCCAGCCCTGCGAACCATATGCCCTGAATTACGCCGTGGGTCTCGCCGTCCTCGGTGCGGGCCTCGAATATCTGGAAGTGCTCGTAATTTTCCCTCTCGCACCAGAAGAGGAACGCCAGCAGACCGGTGAACACTCCGCCTATCTCCTTGGCGGTAAAGCCCTCCGACTCCTCCCAGGCGCGGCAGGCCATAGTCAGCAGTACAAATGAGAAGCAGAAGGAATACCTGTAAGGCAGCCACTGGGGCACCTGTAGGCCATGCATAAAGATATCCACAGGGCGGATATACATCATTACCACCAGCACCGCCGCCATAACGCCCTTGCCCACCTTTTCCTTGATGGGTATGCGGGTGTTCATAAAGAATAGAGGCACCAGCAGCAGCGCCGCCGTTCCGCAGTAGATCATAGGCAGGCCGGTGGGGTACACCGTATCGTAGCTCATAGGGAACAGCTTGGTGATGAAGGTGAGGAAGTCAAACTGTGTGGCAAGGCTCCAGTCGGTCTTGGTGAACTCGAACTTGCCCAGCTTCAAGGAATTGTACACCGGAAGTATCACTATGGCGGCACACATTATAGCCGTCAGCGTGGCGGCTCCGAACTGGATAATGCGCAGGAGAAAGTGCTTAGGCAGCACCCTGTCCTTCTGGGTGAAGAACACATACACAAAATAGATGAAGGTGAAGAAGCCCACCATATAGCCAATATAGAAATGGGCGATGAACATTATCGCCAGCGGGACTATATACGGCACCAGCTTGCCGTCCTCCACCAGGCGGTGAACTCCCTGACAGATAAGAGGCAGCAGCACCAGCGCGTCCAGCCACATGGGGTCCATAAGCTGGACTACCATATAGCTCATCAGCGCATAACAGCTGCAAAACACCACCAGCGCCGTATTTGAGGGCTTGGAGCGTCTGCGCAGGAAGAAGGCGAAGGTAACGGCGGAGCAGCCTATTTTCATAAGCTGCAGCGTCTCTATCGCTCCGCACATCCAGGTTCTGGGCAGCAGGCAGATTATCAGCATAAAGGGGCTTGCCAGATAGTAGCCGTAGATGCCAAACATCTCGCCGGAGAGATTTCTCGACCAGTCGTACATCAGGCTGCCGTCGCCATGGAGAGCGTCTCTCATCGCTTCGTAATAGTAGACATACTGACCGTTGAGATCCAGCACCAGCACAGAGTTCTCACCGAAGGGGTGAACTCCGAAAAGTGCGTAGGCGACATACATTATCAGAACGGGTATGAAAAAGACGAGCAGGTATATACGCCTGCTCCATATCGCGGCACGAAGCTTCTGCCACGCAGTTTTTGAATTGTCGTTTTTAAGGGCCTTTTCGCTCACTTAACGGTCTCCTTTGTTTCTGTTCCTTATAACGTCGCGGATAAGATACCGCGGGCGGTTTTTTATCTCCTCATATATTTTGGAGATATAAAAGCCGATTATACCGAGGCTGAACATAATTATACTGGAGGTCAGCAGCTGTAAAATAATGACCGTCGGGAAGCCAGCGTCGGAAACTCCCATTATCTTCTGAATAAGGGTGGTGATGCCCAGTATCAGCGAGATGATAAAGGTGATGACGCCGAACACCGTTACAATCTGCATTGGCGCCGAGGTAAAGGAGGTTATATTGTTTATGGCAAACTTTATAAGTCCCTTGGTGGTCCATTTGGACTCCCCGACCTCTCTGTCCGCCACCTCGAAATACACCTTCTCGGTCTTAAAGCCCACCCAGGAGCTCATAGCCCTGAAAAAGGTGAGCCGCTCGGGCATACTCAGCAGAGCGTCCACAGCCTTGCGGTCAAGGAGCTTGAAGTCGGAGGCGGCGTTCATATCCAGCCCCGATGCCTTGTTTATCAGCTTATAGAACAGCAGAGAAAAGCCCCTGTAGGCCTTGTTTTCCTTGCCCCGGTCTGCCTTTCTTCCCTCTACCACATCGACGTCGTTATTTTTCCAGATGTTATACATCTCAACAATGGTCTCCGGCGGGTGCTGGAGGTCACAGTCCATAAGGACAACGGCGTCTCCCCTTGCCTGCTCCAAGCCTGCGAAGATAGCGCTCTCCTTGCCGAAGTTGCGGCTGAAATTGACTGCGACTATCCTGTCGTCCTCGTAAGCCATCTGTTCCAGTATCTCCCACGTCCTGTCGGAGGAGCCATCATTGACGAATATAAGCTCATAGGGGATATAGTTTTCGTTCATTATCCCGGAAACGACCTCAGCGATATGCCGGACATTGCCCTCCTCGTTATAGCTTGGGATGATTATTGAGATCATTAAACTTCAACCTCTTGTTTTCTCAGCACATTTTTATTTTGCGATACCCACTATGAACAGCACCAGTCCCAATACTGCGCAAGCCAGTCCGCCCACAAGGGAGGCTGTCTGCGAGGACTGCTTGCTCTTAAGCAGCTGCTCCTCGGACTTGGTGGTGACGATATAAGGCGACTTGCCGTCCTTGGGAGGTCCGATGTAGATCTTGCCGGCCATCATATAAGCCTCGCCCAGCACGTACATAGCGCTGTGGAGGGGAATGGTCTTCTCAACCATCTTATAGCCGATGATGCGGTAGCCTGTGCCGTTATATCTGGGGGCATCGTAGCGTCTGAAATTGTAGGCGCTGTTGCGGCGATGAGCCTCGGTATTAGAGCGGTCAAGGCGGTCAAGGGTGGTGAGCAGGTCTATCTTGCCGTTCACACCGGTGGTCTCGATGACGATCTCGTTACCGGAGTTGTCCTTTACCAGCAGGTCTGCATTTGACTCCTCCTCCGAGAGCTTATCCTCGTGCTTGGTGGTCCTTATCTTCCTGTTGCCCTGACTATCGCGGTACTCCTCAGAGGTCTCGGACACCTGGATATTCTCAGCGATATAGTAAGCCACCTTCTGATTGGAGTAGGGTGTGACCACAGGCTGAGAAGAATCTGCAAAGCCTTTGAATTCCACCAGCTCGCGATAGTTGGGGTCATAGTCCTGCATAGCGTCAAGCGCCTCCTTGACCTCCTCATAGGTCTTGGTGGGCTGTGCCTGTATTTCCAGAGCGACATTGGCGCTCTTGGCTCTCTGGAATACTGCGAGATAAACGCCCAGTGCTACCAGTATTATGCCTATAATAATCAAAGCCATAGTATTTCCTCACTTCATCTCCGCACGCGGCGGAGAGTTTTTTGCTTCAAGCAGACCTTTTCGGCACTGCCTTTATACAGGGCAAAGCCCGCTGCACGAAAAATGCAGCGGGAGCCCCATGTTATTCTTAGTTTTATCAGATGTCTGTGCCGTCGCCGTCAGTAGCGGGAGCAGTCTGTCCCAGCTCTGCCATAAGTCTTGCCATCTCGGCGTCAACAGCGGAGTCAGCCTCAAGCTGAGCGAAGGGATCGGGCTCGTTGGAGGTGCCGGCGAGATCTGTGAAAGCCTCTGCCTGAGCTTCCTTAGCCTCGATCTTCTCCTCCATCTTATCCAGCTTGTTGAAAGCGGAGGAGGAATCCATATTGCCAAGGGTCTTTGCCATGCTCTTCTGAGCGTCTGCCATCTTGGAGCGGGCGATGAGCATGCTCTGGCGGCTTCTTGCCTCGTCCAGTTTCATCTTCAGAGCGTCTACCTGACCCTTGATGGTGTTTACCTGAGCGGTAGCGGTATCATACATCTGCTGATACTGCTCAACCTGCTTGTCTGCATTGACCTTTCTCTGGAGAGCCTGCTTAGCAAGGTCCTGGTTGCCTGCCTGGAGAGCAGCCTTAGCCTTGTTCTCCCAGGAAGCGGACTCTGCCTTAGCCTTATCCAGCTGCTTGCCCAGCTGTCTCTGCGAGCCCATTGCCTGGCCGAGAGCGTTGGTGCATTTCTCCAGCTCCTTCTCCATATCGATGATGATCTGCTTGACCATCTTTTCAGGGTTCTCTGCCTTGTCCAGCAGGTCGTTGATGTTTGCCTTAAGAATATCGCCTATTCTCTGAAAGATTGCCATGGTTAATTCCTCCCATAAGTAAAAATATTTCCCGGCGGCGCACCGCCGTTAAGCTACTTGTTTTACGGATGCAGCTTGTAAAACTGCGCCCTTAGTTTGTTGAAGTCCAGCATAGACATAAGCAGGAAAGCATATCCTATGAGCTTTGCAAAGAAGGCTATGAGCCCCGCCGCATCAGCGATGACCGTTCCTCCCGTCACCCGGTTTAGGATATCCGCAGCCAGTGCTGCACCTGTTATCATCAGGAAGCGGGTGTAGTGCTTCTCTAAGCTCTTCACCACCGGGGGATTTTCAAACAGCTCCGGGGTGTCCTTAAAGACAGCGATAAGCCTCATAAAGAACAGTGCCGCCAGCGCTGTGGTCGCAGCACCGTTGACTATGCTATCGGTGTTCACAAGCATCGAGCTCTTGCCCTTGACGAGGAAGGCTCCCGCCGTTGCGGCGATGCAGGCTCCCAGCAGCAGCAGGGAAAGTCCCCTCTCACGCTTTACCGCCGGGGCAAAATACCCCAGCTCGGCAATGCCGCCCAGAATGAACAGCGCTCCCACCAGCTTGAGTGCATACCCTGCTTCCCAGCCCAAATTCAGCTGGATATTGGAAAGCAGAAATCCTACCGTAAAAAAGCTCATGCCTTACTAGTCGTTTCTCGGGGGCTTCTTCTGAAAGAGCACCTTTGCCACAAGACCGGCTCCTGCAAAAATGAGGCCGAACATCAGCACATAAACGTAAAGAGACGCGCTCCTTGCGTGGAAGCTAATGGAGTTTATCATTGCAATTATTATGATGACTACTCCCAGCGCCGCGATGATGCCGCCTATGGTCTTCTTCTCCATAAGGAACATCAGGAAAATGCCTACCAACAGAGGCACCAGCATAACGCCCGTGGTCATATTCCAGCTGCCGATACGGAAGCCCCAGTTCCATGTGACCTCAAACATATTCAGCGCCCAGTAGATACCGCCGCCCAGCATGAGAAATCCCAGGAAGAACTGCAAAAGCTCGTGATCGGCTTCGCCGGTAAGATTGGCTGAAAGCATTTTTCTTATCTCTTTCATTTCACATACCCCTTTCCTTTTTCTCGTCCGGTATTTTGCCGGACTGTACTCTCATTATAGCTTATTTTTCCGGCTGTGTCAATATTTTTGACTTATTTTTCGCCTGTCTCAATTTATTTTTGGGAGCTGCGATAACCTTTACCTCCCCTGATGAAATTTTTTTCAGCATTAGGGCGAACCGAAACCCCTCACCCCCGAACATTCCCCGGGTTTTTGCGAACTTTTTTGCCGCTGCGCCTGAATATGAGGGGTTCAGCTGACCTTTAATGCCAAGCTGCCCTTCAAAAAATCCTTTTAAAAGCGGTTGACAAATCCCCGGGAATAGTGTATAATATTATTTGCTGTAATAATGTGCCCTCATAGTTAAATGGATATAACAAGCCCCTCCTAAGGGCTAGTTGTAGGTTCGATTCCTACTGGGGGTGCCAATTAACTTTTCGGGCTTGTAGCTCAGTTGGGAGAGCGCTGCGTTCGCAACGCAGAGGTCGGGAGTTCGAACCTCCTCAGGTCCACCAGCGCAATCGGCTTGAAACTACGCATTTTCGCGGGGTTCAAGCCGATTTTTG
>JAFUTK010000087.1 GCA_017471405.1 Ruminococcus sp. | reverse complement strand
TATCGCTGTCAGGAAAAGCACTGGAGCTCTTTTTAACATTGACAGTCAGGCTCCCAATGGAGTAATGCGCGAGTGGCTTGATACCCGGGGCTTTGACCTTATCGTTCCCGAGTACCGTTACGGGGAGTCGCGGATAGACTTCTATATGGAGCGGAGTGGGGAAAAATACCTAACGGAGGTCAAGGGGTGTACTCTGGAAAATGAGGGGGTAGGCTACTTTCCCGATGCTCCCACAGAGCGGGGAGTAAAACATATCAGAGAGCTGATAAGGGCTAAGGCTGAGGGCTATAACGCCGCCATAGCCTTTGTGATACAGACCGAAGACGTCCGGGAGGTGAGGGCTAACACCGCCACTCACCCGGAATTCGGCAAGGCGCTGGACGAGGCGAAGGAGGCAGGCGTCAGGGTGCTGTTTTTCTCCTGCCGGGTAACGCCGGACAGCCTTGCCATAAACGAAATGACGGAGGGTTAACATATGGACGCTAGAGCGGTATGGAGCCGCACCCGGGACGAGCTGAAACGCTCCCTAGCGGCGCTGGGCTACCCGGCAGAGCTGGGGAATATCATCGCGGAGCACATCGGCAGTCCAAGGGGAATGGAGCGAATGATATCCTATCTTGACTATGTGAAGCCTGACAGGGTGGAGCTGATAGTCGATGAGATGCTGGCAATAAAAAGTGACGTTGACCGCTGGCGGGAGAAGAAGGAATGTGAGCGGGCGAACGCCGTCTATAACAGTGTGCTCAACTACGGCCTTGATACGGACGATGAGGAATAGCTACAGGCAGCAGCTTAAAAAGAGAGGTGCATTTTGTCAGAAGAGATGATATCTGTCGGCAGGCGGCAGTGCAGAGTATATGCCGACCCCTCACCGGAATATCTGCTCATAAAGCCGGCAGACGACTACGAGCTGGAGCTGTTCCCCGCCGAGGCCGGACACATCAGGGCACTGACCGACAAGCCCTTTATTCTGGCGTCATTCGAGGTAAAGGACTGGAATAATGAGCTCTCCCCTTGGGATGCGCCGGCGGTATTCGGGTCGGAGCCCTTTGGAAACGGTGCGGGAAAAACACTTCAATACATTGAAGAGAAGCTTATCCCGGAGCTTATAAAGCGCTATGCCCTTGTTGAGGATATCCCGGTGATACTGGGAGGCTACTCTCTGGCGGGGCTGTTCGCGCTGTGGGCGGGGTACTCATCTAAGAGATTTTCAGCGACGGCGGGAGCGTCGCCCTCGGTATGGTTCCCGGGGTGGACAGAGCTGGCAGAGGAACGCTCCCCTGCTGTGAGGTGCATATATTTAAGCCTCGGCAAGAAAGAGGAGAAGGCAAGAAACCGGATAATGGCCACAGTGGGGGACAACATCCGCAGGCTGTACGATATTTTGCTGTCCAAAAATATTCCCTCAAAGCTAGAATGGAACGAGGGCAATCATTTTACCGAGCCGGAGCTGCGAACAGCCAAGGGCTTTGCCTGGTGCATAGGGGAGCTTTCCGGGAATAACGGATAGCTGATAATGGTTGTTTATCCATAAGCTGCGAGATTGACGTTTTCCAAAAAATGTGATATGATAAGGCTATCGGAGGGTATGAAAGAATGAATAAAAGCAAAGCTGCCGATCTGACAAAACGCTATGCCCTGTTCCTTATCGGCTTATTTATCGCATCAATGGGCGTGGCTTTTTCCACAAAGGCGGGGCTGGGGACTTCTCCGGTGGCGTCTGTTCCCTACTCTGTTTCGCTGGTAAGCAAGCTGCTGACCTTCGGCGGCTGGCTGAATTTACTGAGTGTTATTCAGATAATCACGCAGGTGGCAGTTCTCCGAGGCAAATGTAATTACGGCGAGATTGCCGTTCAGACAGTGCTGGCTTTCGTCTACGGATATCTGACAAATCTTTCGGTCTGGCTCATAAGAGGCATCAGCGTTACCTCCTACCCTATGCAGCTTGTATTTATGCTGCTGGGCTGCGTGATACTTGCGCTGGGGATATGGATACAGTTCAAAGGCGGGGTTGCTATGCTCCCGGGAGAGGCTATGAACCGCGCCATCAGCAAGGTGTCCGGGAAGAGATACGAGAACATCAAGATATTCTTTGACATATTCTACATCGCGGTATCGGCGGTGATATGCCTTGTATTCTTAGGCAGGCTTGAGGGTGTAAGAGAGGGCAGCATTGTGGCAGCCCTTGCGGTGGGGAGTATAATAACGCTCTTCAACCGGGCCTTTGACAGACTTACCAAAAAGGGTGAATGAAATGGACTATACTATCCGGCCTATGGAGCCGGCGGAATATCCTTTGCTGGACGATTTCCTCTATGAGGCCATATTTATCCCTGAGGGAGTGGAGCCTCCGCCGAGAGAGATAATAAAGCGTCCCGAGCTAGCGGTCTACACCGAAGGCTTTGGCAGCCGGGCGGGAGACTATTCGCTGGCGGCAGTAGCCGGAGGCAGGGTCGTCGGGGCAGTCTGGACTAGGATAATGGACGACTACGGACACGTTGACGACGAAACGCCCTCCTTTGCCATCTCACTTTACAAAGAATACCGGGGGCGGGGCATCGGCACGTCGCTGATGAGGGAAATGCTCTCGGTGCTTAAAAGTGAGGGATACAATAGAGCCTCCCTTGCAGTTCAGAAGGCAAACTACGCTGTGAAAATGTATAAGCGGGTGGGCTTTAAGGTCATAAATGAAAACGATGAGGAATATATAATGCTATGGGAGGCGTGAGCTTTAACAGAGAGCTCAGGCTGACAAACAGAGAAAATACCAAAAAAACAACGGGTGTTCCTGCGACTGCGGGAACACCCGTTATATGTTTATTATCCGTTCTCTTCGGAGGTGAAGCTGTAATACTCGTTGACAAGGCTGCGATAGCCCAGCGCTTTCATATCCTCATACCGGACATTGTAGCGAGCCTTGGTGCGGGTGCCGCTTACAATAAAGCGGATACACTCCTGAGCGTAGGCGTCTATCTCCTTAAGGGAGGCATCGGTGTTTATCAGCGGGAAGAACCACTTGCTCCAGCAGAGCTCGTTATCCTCCGAGCATTCCAGCAGCTTGCGGTTGAAGATGCGAATAAAGGCCTTAGCGGCCTTGGAGCCTTCGGTCTCGGTGCGGTCTGCCCAGCGCCGGAGAGCCCGGGCCTTGCGGCGCATCTTGTGCTTGAGCTTAAGGAGAGTCGCCGGGGCGATGTCTATCCTGCCGCCCTTGCAGACAAATCCCAGAAAGCTCCACCCCTCCTCCGGAGAGGAAAAGCATTCCTTGTCGGGGTTGAGGGTCAGCCCCTTTTCCGTCAGAGAACGTCGGAGGAAGTCTGCATGCTCCTTGGCCTCCTGTTCCGAGGAGGCGAATATTATTATATCGTCTGAGTACCTCGCGTAAGTAACTCCCCTCTCCGCAAAGGCGGCGTCCACGTCTGCAAGGTACAGGTCGGCGTAGAATGCAGACAGAGGTGTTCCCGCCATTATGCCTTTTCCCTCAGTGATGACCTCTCCATCGGAGAGGACGGAGGGCTCGGTCAGCAGGGCTGTGAGAAATTCACGGAGGGGTGCATCCCCTGATAAAGTCTCCCGCAGAATAGGCAGGAAGCGCTCTATGGGAATAGAGTTGAAGTAGTTGCTGATATCCGCCTTATAGGACCACTGCCTGTTTATCCCCCGGCGGGAGATGAGCCTCCTCACTGCGTCCTTTGCAGTCCGGTGATGGCGGAAGGAGAAAAGCCCCGGCGAGAAGATGTGGTCGTACTCCCTCAGCAGCAGATGGGTCAGCAGCTTTAAGACTGTGTTCTCCGGCTCGGGATAGGTATAGACCACCCGTTTTTTGCCGGAGCTCAGCTTGCTGATGACCGCCCGGCGGGGCAGCGGTAAGGGCTCCCCCTTTTCTATCCGCTGACAGACCGGGAGATACCGCTTTTCATCTATGAAGGCGCGCAGGTGGCGCTCAAAGCTTTTAGAGGATATAAGCGTGGTCTTATAGCAATAAAAGCTCTCCCAGCATTCAGCATCGGAGAGCATATCAAGCAAGGACATAATTTATCCCTTTCTTATGCGGTTTTACTTTTACACGGCAAAAAAGAGCAGAAAGCTAAGGCATTAAAGCCATGAAAATTCATGGACGTACAGGGCCGTACATCGGACAGCTGCCTGCGAAGCATTGTAAAAGTCCGGTGCCGGGTCCGCCGCAGGCGCGAGGCGTTAGCTTTCTGCTCCTCGGCCGCGCTCCCGCTTATGCTCCGAGAGCCTTGCGGGTGCGCTCTATCACATAGGACTTGGTGTTCCACCAGCCATGGTGATCGTAGTAATAGCGCAGATAGGGCGTGCCGTTCTTTGCGCAGTCGCGGCGAACCTTATAGGCGCCGCTTTGCTGGGAGAGCAGCTCCACCTTAAGAGCTACGCTGCCGCCGGAGGTGAAGGTGAACACCTCTCTGCCTGTGCCGGAGGTGCCGGTCATCTCCATCTCCACATTATACTCAGGGAAGTTCTCCTTAAATATCCTGCTGAAATACTCCAGATAGGATAAACCGGAATTGAACTGGTTTTCCTCTGCGGGCATCTGATCGCCCCAGGAAAGTCCCGAGGGTCCTGCTGCCGGAGCAGGTGCCGCTGCGGGTGCAGGTGCAGATGATGCTGCGGGCTTCTCGAAATCCTCCGCAGTGGATGCGGGGAAGCTGCCGTCCTTGCCCTTGAGCTCACCGAAAAGGTCGCCTACCGCTTTTTCAAGTTTGTCGGCATCCTTGCCGAATAGCTTTGATAAAAATCCCATTGATTTGACCCCCTTTTGTGATTATTAATTTCGCTGACTAATTATAACATATTATGGAAGAAAATGCAACCTTTTTGTAAAAATAAATTCGTGAGATGTTTCTTTTCAGCAATTTATGGTAAACACAAGTCCGCGTTCTGCATTGACTATCCGGCTTTGGCGTGATAAAATAAACATAAAGGCTTTTGATTTTATGCTGGTGATAAGATAAATCAGAATTTGTGCGGGCGCCCAATGAATAACG
>JAFUTK010000086.1 GCA_017471405.1 Ruminococcus sp. | reverse complement strand
TTTTAGCACTCTCACCTTGCGAGTGCTAACCTAATTCTTATTATACTACACTGCCGGGAAAATGCAATAGTCAGCACAAAAAATCGGCAGTTTGTTTACAATTTGTTCACGGATTGCGTTGCCTCTCCTGTAGGGCGGGGGCTTGCTCCCTCCGCGAAACCTCAGCTTGATGGCAAAGGTACGGAAAAACGTTCGCTGCGCTCACTGTTTCCTGCGAGTGCAG
Source organism: Ruminococcus sp. (assembly GCA_017471405.1). GTDB lineage: Bacteria > Bacillota > Clostridia > Oscillospirales > Ruminococcaceae > FB2012. The sequence continues at coordinate 5,049 of JAFUTK010000086.1, read as the reverse complement.
AGCTGTGACATTTCGGCGCTGCGAATTTAGTTTGTTCTTGATAACTTGGAGTGGTATGAAAACGTCGTGCTTTTTTGTTGCTTTGTGCAGCGCCGGGTCGCGGCTGGCGCCGCGAACGAGGCTCTGCCTCGAGCTCCGCAAGGGCTCTGCCCTTGACCCGCAAGCCTCTGGCGCGAGGCTTGACCGCGCGCTTTTTAACGCGCTTCGCGTTCGTTACCCCTTATGACATAAAAATACGGCCGTATGGCCGTATTAGTCAGCGTTATTGTGCTTTTGCCGATTTGGTGTGCTTTTCCCCGTTCTTTCTCATCCGGCAGTAAAATTTCTTCGTCACCCGCCAGGGCAAAACGCACAGTCCCAGCTGCACCGCCGAGGGTATCATCACATCAAGCATTGAGCAGGAGCCGTTGCGGCGGTTGAGCTTTCTCACTGCAATGAAATTCTTTGTAGCCTTCCAGCTCTTGCGCTTGCGGTAATCCTCCTCCGAGACCCGGTATCTCACCAGCGCCTCCGGTATGTTTCTCGCCTTTGCCCCCGCCGACAACATTCTCACCGCGAACTCGTAGTCCTCGCACTCCTCAAGCTCGGCATAGCCACCGACCTCTATCGCCAGCTCACGCCGAAATGCCAGCGTCTGCCGGCAGAAGGGGTTGCGCCTGCGGGCGTAGCGCTTTATTTTCTTATTTGAGGTGGGCATATGCTTCACTCCCACCGTTTTGCCCTCGGTGATATCGTAGACCTCCGCAAAGGTGCCTACCATATCCAAATCGGGACGCTCGGCAAACAGCTTCATCTGCTTTAAGCACCTGTCGGGGTAGGAGACGTCGTCAGAATCCATTCTTACGATAAAGGGGCAGGTACATTCCTTTATACCCTCGTTGATGGCTGCCGCAGCTCCGACGTGCTCGTCTATCCTGATGACCTTGAGCATTTTCTTATACTCGCTCTCAAAGGACTTGGCGATGATGTTCAGCTCGCAGGTCAGCCGTCCGTCACAGACCAGTATCAGCTCGGTGGGAGGGTAGCTTTGCATGAGCATACTTTCAAGACTGTCGTTGAGGTTTTCCGGCAGCTCCTTGTCATAGACAGTGATGAGCACAGAATAGGGAGGCAGTGCAGCGGTCTCCTCTTTCACAGTCATCACTCCTCTCCAAGACAAAAGCTAGCGCAGCACCTCTTGCTGCACATACTACATATAGTATATCACACCGTTCGGGCAATGTCAACAAAATTCGACATAAAATGTCACAATTTTTTCATCTGATTGACAGCGGGGGAAATCTTTGATATAATCATAGTGAGAAACTCTGACTAAATCTGAACGGAGGTATCCATATGGAGCTTACTGTTGTATTTGCCGTTATACTGGTAATAACGCTGCTGGGCTTTTTAAAGACCCGCTGGTTTTATTCCGCCGGCTTCGGGCTTTCGGTGGCGGGGGTGGCAGTGGCACTTTTTATCCTGCCCGACCTGAAATTCAATATCTTTACGGGGCTGCTCTGCGGGCTGCTGGTTTTCTACGGCCTGAGGCTGGGGGGCTATCTGCTGCTGCGGGAGGTGGCCTTCAAGACCTATCGGGAGCGCTTCAAAAACGAAGAGGAGAAGCAGGCGCCCATTTTTGTGAAGATAGCCATGTGGGCACTGTGCTCGGGGCTTTATGTATGCATGGTATGCCCGGTGCTATTCAGAGTTCAGAGCGGCAAGGGCTTTGACGGCTTTGTGTTGGCGGGGCTGATACTGGCGGCAGCCGGCATATTCATCGAGTTCATCGCCGACTCCCAGAAGGCGGAGGCCAAGCGCCGGGCGCCCAAGTCCTTTGTGTACACCGGCCTTTATAGAATGGTAAGATGCCCCAACTATTTCGGGGAGCTGCTGCTGTGGACGGGAATATTCGTCTCTGGACTTAATGTGTATTCCGGCTGGTGGCAGTGGGCAATGGCGATAGTTGGCTGGGCAGGGATAGTGTATGTGATACTCACCGGTACAAGGCGCACCGAGCTGCGCTGGGAAAAGACCTACGGCGAGGATCCCATGTTCCAGGCCTACGCTGTGACCGTCCCGGTGATACTCCCGCTGGTGCCTCTTTACAGCGTTAAGGACCTTAAGTGGCTGGTGGTGCGGGGATGGAAAGACTAATAATTCACGTTGATATAAGCGGCTGCTTTGAGGTAAGCTCCGGCGCTGACACCGTCCGGCTGCTGCCCTTTACGGGGCACTGCGACGGCGGGGTGTTCAGAGGGGATATCCTCCCCGGAGGAGTCGATACCCAGCGGTCACGCTCCGGGCAGGGAGGTCTCTCCGCCAGATATATGCTGGAGGGGGAGGATTACACCGGTCAGCCTTGCCGCATATTTATAGAGAACGAAGCGCCCATTGGCGCACCCTTTACCCGCCCCCGGGTCATCACCGACTCGAAGGCGTTGGGGTGGCTGAACACCTCCCGGCTGGCGGGCAGGTTATTAGACGAAAACGGCTCCCTGACCATTGAGATAGGTCTGGCGGAGGACATCACAGGAGGAAAGCTATGAAGCTGCTGTTCATACGGCATGGACACCCTGATTACGAGCATGACTGCCTCACCGAGCGGGGCAGAGCCGAGGCGGAGGCTCTGGCAAAGCGCCTCACCGCAATGGAGATAGACCTAGCCTTCACCTCCCCTATGGGAAGGGCGAAGGAGACGGCGCTGTTCTTTACCGCACTCTCCGGCATCAGGGCTGAGGAGCGGGAATGGCTCCACGAATTCGATGTTAAGATAAACGACATCTCCACCGGCGAGAGGGAGGCAACATGGGATATTAGTCCAAAAATCTGGACTAAAAGCCGCGAGCTTTTTGATATAGAATTAAAAAGCCAGCCGGAGTTTGTGGGCACCGACTATCTCCCCCGGGCGCAGGCAGCCGCCGAGGGCATTGACGAGCTTTTGAAGAGCCTGGGACTTGTCAGAGAGGGGAGAGCCTACCGCCGCACCGGCGACACCGATAAGACGGTGGCGCTTTTTTGCCACTTCGGGGCTACCTGCATAGCACTCTCGCATCTGCTTAATATCCCGCCGATGGTGGCGCTTAATTCCTTCAGCGCCGAGCCCACCGCCATAGCCACAGTCTGCACCGACGACCGCTTTGGGGAGGCAGTGAACTTCCGGCTCCACGGCTTCGGGGACATTTCACATCTGGGCGTTACCGCTGCCGGCGGTACTGTGGACTACAAATAACAGGCTTTTCAATGCACAATGCACAATTCACAATGCACAATTATGGAGTCTGCTGACGCGGACGGTATCTGAATTATTAATTCAGATTACCCATCTCGGGCTTTATGCATAGTGCGTAAAACGCTCACGAGTGCATTATACTACAAACTATGGTGTCCGAATGGACATAACATCGCCGCAGGCGATACTTTCATTGTGCATTGTGAATTGTGCATTAAGCATTATAAGCAATACAAAAGAAAAAGAGACTTGGAAAGACAGGGGTGAGCCTATGACCGACATTCTGATAGTTGAGGACAACAGCGAGATATCCAAGCTGCTCTGCGACCTGCTGCGGGCGGAGGGCTTCACCGTCAGCTGCACCGACAGCGGCGAGCGCGCCCTTGATTTGTTTGACAAATACGGCGCCCGGCTGGTGCTGCTGGATATAATGCTGCCTGGGCTGGACGGCTTCGGCGTCTGCGAGAGGATAAGGCGCACTAGCGACGCACCCATATTCATATTAAGTGCCAGGACGGACAAGAACGACAAGCTCAACGGCCTCATCACCGGGGCGGACGACTACATCGAGAAGCCCTACGATATCGACCTGCTGCTGGCGAAGATAGCGGGAGTGTTCCGGCGCAGATACTCTCTGGACGAGCTCAAATGCGGGGAGCTGACCCTCAACCGCGCCGAGCGCACCGCCTCCCTTTCGGGCAAGCCATTGGAAATGACCGCCAAGGAATATGAGCTGCTTTTGCTGCTCTGCGAGAACATCGGCAAGACGCTGACAAAGGAATACATCTTCTCTTACATCTGGGGCAGTGATTCCGAATCGGAACAGCAAACGCTGACGGTACACATCAAGCGCCTGCGGGAAAAGCTGGAGCGTGACCCCAAGAAGCCGGAGCATATCCAGACCGTCTGGGGAGTGGGGTATAAGTTTGTATGAAAAGCTACAACAGGCTGATAGCCGCGGCAGCGGTGCTGTTTGCGGCTCTGTTTATTGTGATAAACCTTCTGATTCCCTATGAGGGCGGGCCGGAGGACAGGACGTACATAGTTGAGGCGGAGCGCCTTGCTAAAGCTATCGATGCCGGCCGGCAGCCGGATATCTCCGAGACAGAGTACATCACCTCCCTCACCCTTGACGATGGCAGCGAGAGGTTCTACTCCGAAAAGGGGAATTTCATCTACCGCCGCACCTCAAAGGGGGTCTGCCGCTTCGGGATAAGGAAAAGCAGCGGGGGCAGCACTCGGCTTATCCTGAACCTAACTGCCGGGGCGGCGGCACTTATTACCTTTGGGGTGCTGATATACCTGAAAAGGCGGCTTGTAAAGCCCTTTAACGAGCTGAGCGAGCTGCCCTACGAGCTGGCCAAGGGCAACCTGACCGTACCACTTAAAGAGGATAGCGGGCGTTACTTCGGACGGTTTATCTGGGGGACGGATATGCTCCGGGAGAGCTTAGAGCAGCAAAAGGAGCGGGAGCTCTCCCTCCACCGGGACAGGCAAACCCTGCTTCTGTCCATCTCCCACGATATCAAATCTCCCTTGTCGGCTATAAAGCTTTCGGTGAGGGCGCTGCAAAAGGGCATATATGAGGACGAGGCCCGACAGCGGGAGGTCATCGACGGCATCGGTGACCGCGCCGACGAGATAGAGAGCTACGTTTCGAGCCTCATCAGCTCTGTGAACGACGACTTCCTTACCTTTACCGTCCGTGAGGGAGAGGAGTACCTCTCAGAGCTTGCTGGCAGGATAGAGCGCTATTACAGCGACAAGCTGGCGATGACCCACACCGCCTTTGTCATTGGGGAGTACAGCGACTGCCTTATTAAGTGCGACCCTGACAG
>JAFUTK010000085.1 GCA_017471405.1 Ruminococcus sp. | reverse complement strand
GACGGCAAGCCTCTGCCGGAGAGACTTCTCGCCAACGATGATGAGCATATCAGAGTTACATATCAGAACTCCAATCAGCCTGTTACCTTTGTGCAGAGCTACCGTCCCCCCGGAGTAAGCGCAGAGGACGCCTACGAGAGCATCTACTTCATCAACCCCACCAAAAACGCGGAGATATCCTTCCCCGATGATACTATCAGCTACAGGATAGTTGAGTGCGCTGTTGACACCTCTGTTTACAGCACCGTAAAGATCAACGGCGAAGCGGTCCCGGATGACAGGGTAGAGATAAAGGGCAATCTCAAAAGCTATTCCTCCGAAGCAGGAACTGCCGAAAAGAAGCCCTCCATCTCCTTTGACAACTATGTGAATTCAAATGTGGTCAAGGACCTGTTCATTCAGAAAAAGCTCTATGACGAGAATAACAACGAGGTAGACGCCGGTGACGATCCTACCACCTTTAATTTCAGGCTGTATATCTCCTCCGTAAACGTTCCGGAAAATGAGATACCTGCCGCAAATATGTACAGCTATTATGTGCTCTCCCCCGATAAGTATATCTGCAAAAATGACCCCGCGACCGGCAGCTTTGTCAAAACCACTATCGAATACGACCGCGCTGCCATAGAGGCTCTGCCGGAGCTTTCGCAGAACGGTGAGCCCGCAAAAGACAACTGCGTTTTCACCACCTCTGGCTTCGGCGCTATTTCAAGAATACCCGCAGGGTACATCATTTGCGTGCCCGGTCTGCCGGCAGGAACGGTCTTTAAGGTCACCGAGGACGTTATCCCTGGTTACGGCCTGAAGGAAAATGAGGAGTATGTAAGAGTACTTGGAGATTTTAAAAACGAGCAGGGCGTCGTTCAGCCTATCGTCTCCTATTACGATCATTACTCCGGAGACAATACCGAGCCGGACGGAACAAATGTCGGCGTTGTAAGAGTTGAAGAGCACGCCCGTATGGAGGTACACAACCAGAAGGGCTATAGCCTGACAGCCAAAAAGAAGTGGAGCGACCTGGATATCACCACCGGCCACGACACGATCTACACCGCAGTGTATGTTGACGGTGAGCTGCTGGAGGACTCGGTAAGACAGATAGCCTCGCCTTCAACTCAGGCCTACTATTTCTGGACATCCTTGAAAAAGAATACAGACGGCTCTGAGCGCACCAACCTGGACGGCTACGTTGTCAGGGAGGTCGAGCTGGGCGGCGATATCACAGTAAGCTCTGACGGAAAGGTGACCGGCTACGGCTCGCTCACCGTTAAGGACACAGGCGACAGCCTCACTCTCAATGCAACTCGGACTGCCTCTGCAACACCCGAGGGCGAGAATAGGGATAAGCCCTATGATTACGTCGTATCCTACGAGCAGGGAGAGTTCGACGGCTCTTCCCGTACAGATATTATAACCAACACCCGCGAGGGCGGCATTGCTATCCGGCTTTTCAAATGGGCCAGCGAGATACCCCTCAGCGGCGGCACCTTCACTCTTAAGAACAGCAGCGGAGCCACCCTTGGCAGCTTCACCTCCGACCGGGAGGGAATTGTAAATATCCTCTACAATTTTGAGAGGAACGAGCTGTACACCCTCACTCAGGATTCGGCTGTGAAGGGCTATGTGGGTCTACAGAAGAAACTGAAATTCAGGATAAACGATGACGAGAGCGCTTCACTTTTCTACAATGACGGCACCACCCCCTGGGGAACAGCCGACAGCACTGATAACGGCTGGGCTGGCTGGAAGCCGGGAGTAAACGGCATAACCGCTTTTATCGACATTTACAACAAGCCCTTCAATTTCAAGATAGTCAAGACCGACAGCGCAGATCCGGAGCTAAAGCTGGGCTCGGCACACTTTGCACTGTATAAGCAGGCCAACACCACCATAAACGGTTATATGAAATATCAGTTCCCCATGACCGGCTTTGAGGATATGGTGACTGTGAACGGCGAGGTAGATGTCTGCGGCGGCAGCAGCGGAAGAGTAATAAACCCCGGCAAGGAGGGCTCAGTCTACTTCCTGGAGGAGGTAAAGGCTCCCTTTAACTACAACAAGCTGGAGGACGACCTTGTTTTCCGGATATCCGCCCTCGGCGTGCCCTCGCTCATCAGCGACTCCTATAACGGGCAGCTGGTAGAGCTGGACGACGCCTACGTCTATACTCTGAGCGTTCCCAACACCAAAAAGGACGACACCCTGAATTTCCTCACAATAGAAAAGAAGGTGGCCGGCTCCTTCGGAAGCAGAAGCAAGGAGTTCAGCTTCACTGTTGAGGTAAGCGGTGCCGTTGAAGGCGAGGGCCTGGCCTGGGCAAAGAACGGCGAGGAGCAGTCTGCAATGCCGCTTACCGGCGGTGACTTTACACTTAAGCATGACGATAAGGTTGAGATAGTACTGCCCGCAGGCGTAACTGTTACCGTAAGGGAGGACAGCGACGGATATACACCCTCCTACAAGCTGGGCGGCGAGGCTGCACAAAGCGGTAATTCTGTCACCTTTGAGTTTACCGGCTCAACGGAGCTTGTCTTTACCAATTCCCTTAACGGAGAGGTCCCCACAGGCCTTGACTCAACAGTAAGGACATCTCTTATCCTTATCGCTGCCCCCGCAGCGCTTATAGGCTTTGTTATGTACCGCAGACGAAGAAGAAGGACGGCTTAAAGGTCCGAATAAGGCGATACGCACACATATACTTCATAAAAAGGGGCTGTTGCACGCAGCCAAATTCCCTCGAATGATAAATTGCGGCGCTGCTTCGCAGCGCCGCAAAGTGCGAAAAATGGTATCTCACCCCCTTCGGGGTGAGATACCATTTTTCGCTTGAAGCCGTTAGTGCAACAGCCTCATCGTTTAATAATGCAGTGTTTTTGAAGGTCAGTTCACTATCTCCCCGTCGGATATTTCAATTACCCGCCCGCACTGGGCTGCTATCTCCGGGTCGTGGGTGACGATGATGACCGTTTTGCCCTGCTCGGCGTTGAGGCGGCGGAGCAGCGCCATTACCTCCTCGCCGGAGGCGCGGTCAAGGTTGCCGGTGGGCTCGTCGCAGAGGATGACCTCCGGGCTGTTGATGAGAGCCCGGGCTATCGCCGCCCTCTGCTGCTGACCGCCCGAAAGCTCCGAGGGGTAGTGCTTTATCCTGTCGGCAATATCCAGCGCCGAGTATATCTCCTCAGCGCTGTTTTCCTTGTTTTTGGCAAGGCGCGAGGGCAGCAGTACATTCTCCTCCGCCGTCAGCTCCGGGATAAGGTCAAAGAACTGGAACACAAAGCCGATGTTCTTCAAGCGAAACTCTGCAAGCTCGCCGTCCTTCATTGAGCCTATCTCCCTATCGCCGTAGAAAATGCGCCCCTCGGTGGGCTTGTCCAGCCCTCCCAGCAGATTAAGCAGCGTTGACTTGCCCGAGCCGGACTTGCCGATTATCGCCACCATTTCGCCGTCATTTACGGTGAGGCTGACGCCCTTAAGCGCTGTGACCTTGCCCTCCCCCTTGCCGTAGGTGCGGGTCAGGTTTTCTGTTTTTATCATTGTCTTTTCCTCCCTCTGCTCATTGAAGCGGCGATATCTCTGTCAAAGCGGTTCATATTGAGCACCATAAGAATGACCGTCACCAGCGTCACCGCTGAGAACACTATGATAAGCGGCTTTACAATGCCCGGCGTCCACAGCTCGCTGTTGATAAAATAGCGGTCTATCATTTCATTGCGCTTTGCATCAGAGGCCTCGTCCCAGGATATCATACCGAGCTCATCGGGCTTGACTAAATTTATCGCCTTGCCGTACATCTTAAAAACATACTTCTGTATGCCGTAGATGCCGCCGCCTGCTATCAGGGTCGCTATTATGGGTATCTTGATATTGTTGATAAACAGCCGCCGGTGAATCTTTGCCTTTGAAGCGCCTATCGCCCGAAGGACAGATATCTGATACTCCTTCAGCCGCACCTTCATACCAATGCCGTTGAAGTAGGCCGCAAAGCCCAGAGCCGCCATTACCAGCGCAAGGAACAGAAAGCCCCCTAGCTTTGCCGCTTTCTCGATAAACCGCCTGTGCTGCATTTCCTCCAGCGAGAAGAAGGTCAGCCCCGCATCGGTGGGGACAAGCCCGCCATCAATGTGGTGGTCGGAGAATATCTCGTTGTAGGCGGCGTTGTAGATGCCCAGCGCCTCCGCTCCGGACTGGGTCGTCAGCAGGGAGTAGCCAAAGTCACTTTGGGCGATGTAGCTGTACAGTGCCTCGTTTTCTAAGGCTTGGTCACCGTCCAGCACCACTACCGCTCCGATCTTAGTCTGCGCAGTGGATTCGCCGGCAATGCCGTAATTCTCGTTCATAAGCAGCGAGCCGACGGTTATCGTGCTGCCCACAGGCAGCAGCCGGTCATTGCCCGTTGTCAGCAGCACTATTACCTCCTTACCGCTGCGGATAGCCTCAAGGTCAATCTCGCCTTCGGAAACGTATTCCGAAAGCCCGCCGATGAATTCCTTATTAGCCAGCTTGGTGTCGATGCGGTAAAGGTAATTCGCGCCGATGTGGCCCTTCTCAAAAAAGCTCCTGTACTGCTCGTCGGAGGCGTCTGCCAGCTGGCGCTTCATTTCCTCCGAGGTGTAGTCTTCGGTGCTGTAGTCAACAAGTCCCTTCAGCCCAGATGTGTTCTCCTGCGGAGATATGATAAAGGTGCTGCGCATATTGCCGTAGGCGGTGACGTCGCCGAGCCTGTCTGCCTCCTCATCGTTAAGGCCAAGGCCGAAGCTTTCTCCCGAGAGCGGCAGGCCGTATTCAAAGCTGCCGACTGTACCCACCATAGCAGGGGTGCAGGTGTAGTATTCCGCAATGCTGTCCCTTTCCATATCGAGTTGTTCGTTTATCTCATAGGACTGGGGCGGCTCGTAGGAAAGGTAGTTGAGAAAGCCCTTGCCGTCGTCGGAGAAATACACATAGCCCAGCATAGTTCCGAACACGATAAGCGTCAGCGAAAGGGTTTGCACCGCGGTGACGAGCCTGCTGCCCAGCACTGCCCCCATACTGCCGAACACCGTCCTTTTAGGCAGCCTGTGACGTCTCTGATGCATATCCTTGCGGCTGAAAAGCAGCGTTACTCCGTAGCCCAGCAGCATCACTGCCGCCGAGACGATAACTCCTATAAGCAGCGGGCTGTGAGTGTTGCCGAGAACAAGTCTGTCCGAAGTAAATGCGGAATAATCCGACTGCCCCAGCGCATTAGTCTCAAAGCTGTGGACCCCCGCATAGCCTGTCGCACCCAGCAGCGAGCCGA
>JAFUTK010000084.1 GCA_017471405.1 Ruminococcus sp. | reverse complement strand
CTGTAGGGGCGGCGCCTTACCTGCCCGGTGAGCAGGCCGCCCCGGTCGTAGCCGATATAGCCCGGAGGCGCGCCTATGAGCTTTGAGACGCTGTGAGCCTCCCGGTATTCGGACATATCCAGCCTGATGAGGTTATCCCGCCGTCCGAAGAGCTCGCAGGCCAGCGCCTGAGCCAGACGGCTCTTGCCCACCCCGCTGGGACCGATGAACACAAAGCTCCCCACAGGCCGTCTGTCGTCGTGGAGGCCGGAGCGGCTGCGTATCACCGCGTCGCAAAGACGGTCGATGGCCTCGTCCTGCCCGATGACTACTTCCTTAAGTCTTTCCGGCAGAGCCAGCAAACGGCGGGATTCCGGCATAGTCAGCTCGCCGCAGTCTATCCCCGTCAGTCGTGAGACAACAGAGCAGCAGGTCTCCTTTGTAAGCACCGGGCGCTGTCCGCTGCGGGAGGTTATGGCGGAGAGATATTCCTCCCGAGAGAGCCTGCCGGAGACGTAATCCTCAAAGGCCTTGGAAAGCTCCCTGCGGCGGGAGCTGCCCTCGCTTTTGAGCCGCTCACAGGCGCAGGCCTCGTCAAGGATATCTATGGCCTTGTCGGGGAAGCGCCGCTCGGGGATATATCGCTCCGCCAGAGCGGTGATGTCCCGCAGCACCTCCTCCGGGACGGTGACGCTGTGGAACTGCTCGTACCGGGGTGCCAGACCTTTCAGCACCGCAAGGGTGGCCTCCCTGTCCGGCTCGGAAACGTTCACCCGCTGAAAGCGGCGGTCCATAGCCGAGTCCTTTTCTATGGTCTGGCGGTATTCCTCATCGGTGGTGGCGCCGATTAGCCGCAGCTCCCCCCGGGCGAGAGCCGGCTTTAAGATGTTCGCCGCGTCGATGGCTCCCTCGGCAGCACCCGCACCCATAATGTTGTGTATCTCGTCGATGAAGAGTATCACATCACCCGATGATACCGCCTCGTCAATGCAGTCCTTTAAGCGCTCCTCGAAGTCGCCGCGGTATTTCGCCCCCGCCAGCAGAAGGGTAAGGTCAAGGGCGAAGATTCGCTTGCCGGAGAGCATCTCCGGCACGTTCCCTGAGCATATCCTAGCGGCCAGCCCTTCGACTATGGCGGTCTTTCCCACGCCTGCGTCCCCGGTCAGGCAGGGGTCGTTCTTGCTGCGGCGGCAAAGTATTTCCAGCATCCGGGAGATCTCCTCCTCTCGCCCGATAACCGGGTCAAAGCCCTCGCAGACCGAGCGGCGGGTTAGCTCCCGCCCGAACTTTTCCAGATTTTTAAGCCTCGGACGGCTCTGCCCCGAAAGCTCCTGCCCGCCGCTTATGCAGCGGGAGTAGAGCTTTGTAAGGCTCACCCCTGAGGCTCGCAGCAGCCGCACTCCGCCACATTCCGTCTCCCGGAGTATGGCCGCTAAAATATGCTCTGAGCCGGTCTGGACGCTCCCAGCAGAGGCGGCAATAGCCGCCGCCGAGGACAGCACCCGCCTTGCCTCAGAGCTTAGCATCGAAAGCTCCGTCCGGCAGGGAGTACCCCTGCCGAATACGGCAGTCAGCCGTTCCTCGAAAGCCTCAAGGGTCAGGCCGCTGTCCTCCAAGATAACACAGGCGGTGCAGCCGCCCTCCTCCAAAAATCCGCAGAGCAGGTGCTCCGTTGAGATATATGTGTGCCCGAGCCTCCCAGCACAGCGTGCGGCGCAGGAGAGTGCGCTGCGTGCCTTTTTGGTGAAGCCCTCGGCTGGATAGCTGTTGGTGTTCATTGAGATAGCTCCTTTCCGGCGCAGAGGCGCCTGAATATAGTTTCGTCAAACAAAAGCAGGATAATCACCCGCCGCCCTTTATATAATGTCTATTCATAGGACAATTTCTCCTTTCCTGCGGACGGGCGTTATTTTTTGAGGGCAGGGCAGCGAGGCTTTTTTGGGTAACACATTTTTCTCCCTCGGCATACTCTGTAATATAAGGCAGCGCGGGAGCGCTCCTTAAATCACCTTCAAAGGAGGAGCATTATGAACAACGGTTACTGGTGGATCATCATCCTTATCCTTATCGTGGTTGCATTCGGCGGCTGTGGCTGCGGATGCGGCGACAACAACTGCGGCTTTGGCTGCGGCTGCAATAACGGCTGCGGCTGCAACTAAGCAGCGGTGAAAGGTCGGGGAGCCATAGTGCTCCCCGATTTTTGCGTTTCTCCGGACCGATTATTGCGGACTTTACCACGTACATATTCTGTTCATAAAATCTTTATGCAAATTTAAGGCAGTTTTTAAGTTAATAATTTATAATTATTTAAGGTAAGAAACCTACAGCTATGAAACTGACAGGAGGAAATAAAATGAGACTGCTGCTGGCAGAGGACGAAAAGGAGCTCTCCAATGCGCTCTGCGCCATACTAAAACATAACAATTATTCCGTCGATGCCGTCTATGACGGTGCTGACGCCTACGCCTACGGCAGAATGGGCGACTACGACGGCATTATCCTGGATATAATGATGCCCAAGATGAACGGCATCGAGGTGCTTAAAAAGCTCCGAGCAGAGGGTATATCCTCACCGGTGCTGATACTCACAGCCAAGAGTGAGACTGATGATAAGATAGTGGGTCTCGATGCCGGTGCCGATGACTACCTCACCAAGCCCTTCTCAATGGGCGAGCTGCTGGCCCGCATACGCGCTATGACAAGGCGCAAGGCGGACTTCGCCCCCAACCTGCTGGAAATGGGCAACACTAAGCTCTCTCGGGAGACCTTCGACCTGACAGGTCCCGATGGCACTCTGCGGCTCTCCTCAAAGGAGTTCCAGCTGCTGGAGATGATGATGATGAACAAGAGCCAGCTTATCTCCACCGAGAGATTTATGGAGAAGATCTGGGGCTATGACTCCGACGCGGAGATAAACGTGGTGTGGGTGTACATCTCTTACCTGCGCAAGAAGCTTTCGCAGATAGGTGCTGATATCGAGATAAAAGCCACCAGAGGCGTCGGCTATTCGCTGGAGGAAAAGACAAAGTAACGGAGTAGGCTTATGATAAAAAAGCTGCAAAGAAAATTCGTGCTGATAGTCGCGCTGACGCTGCTGTTCGTGCTGGGCGCCGTGGCGGCTGCCATTAATATAGTCAACAGCTACCAGCTCACCAAAAACGAGGACGAGCTGTTTGAGATGATATGCGACAACAACGGCAAGTTCCCCGACTTCTTCCGGGACGACAAGCACAGCGGAGATATGTCCGGCGAGCCGGTGCCTATCGCCAAGCCCTCTGAGCGGCGTTCCAGCTTCGGGGACAGGCATACCATCAATGAGGAGACCAAGTACCAGACGAGATTTTTCGTCGTGTATTTCAGCAGCAGCGGCGAGATAAAGAATATCGACACCGGGCAGATAGCCTCGGTTGACAGCGATGCTGCCGCAGAGCTTGCCCAGCAGGCAAAGGACTCCGGCAAGGAAAAGGGCACTATCGACATCTTCCGGTATATCCGCTCCGACAGCGACAGCGGCGAGATGTATATCTTCCTCGACTGCCGGCAGGATATGGCCACCAAGCAGCGCTTCCTTTTAATAAGCATCGGAATCTCGGCGGCAAGCTGGGTGATCGTTGTGGTGATAGTAATGCTGCTTTCGGGAAGAGTGGTAAAGCCCGTCATCGCCGCCCAAGAGAAGCAGAAGCAGTTCATCACCGACGCCAGCCACGAGATAAAGACCCCGCTGGCGATAATCTCCGCCAATACCGAGGTCATCGAGATGACAAGTGAACCAAGTGAGTGGACCGAGAGCACCAAGAACCAGATAAAGCGTCTGGATGGACTTGTCAAGGACCTGATGAGACTTGCCAAGATGGACGAGTCGGAGGTCAGAACGGAATTTATCAAATTCGACCTCTCGGAAACGGTGGCAAAGACCGCCGCCGAGTTTGAAGCCCCGGCCAGAACTCATGGCGAGCAGTTCGAGCTGGACATCGACGAGGGATTGGAAATAACCGGCGACAAGACGCTGATTGCCCAGACCGTCGGGATATTTGCTGATAACGCCGTCAAGTACTGCGACGAGGGCGGAAGAATAACCGTCAGCTTGAAACCCTATCATAAGGGTGTTAGGCTGGCAGTAATCAACGACTGCAAGAACCCGCCGGAGGGTGACCTTTCCAGACTGTTCGACCGTTTCTACCGCGCCGATGAGGCCAGGGAGCGAAAGGGCAGCGGAGGCTACGGCATAGGGCTTTCCATAGCCAAGGCGACGGCTGAGGCCCATAGGGCCAAGATAAGCTGCACCGCCGAGAACGGCAGGATAAGCTTTTCGCTGACCTTCAAGGAGAGGGCGTAAAGAAAAAATAATCTTCACACAGTTTTCATATTTGATTTAAGTTAGTTTAAGGTCAGGGGAATATAATAAAGACAATGAAAGCAAGGGGGATGAGAATATGGCATTCCAGACCGTATTCAAAAGAGTCGAGAAGAAATACCTTCTCGACGAGCAGCAGTACCTTGCACTCAGGGAAAAGCTTAAGGACTATATGACGGTAGATGAGTACGGCGAGACCACCATATGCAACATCTACTACGATACTCCCGAGCATATCCTGGTGCGAAGGTCGCTGGAAAAGCCCATCTACAAGGAGAAGCTCCGGGTCAGGAGCTACGGAACGCCAAAGCCTGACGGAACGGTGTTCGTAGAGGTCAAGAAGAAGTATAAGGGCGTCGTCTATAAGCGCCGGGCCTCAATGAAGCTGCCGGACTCCGATAGGTTCACCAAGGGCATACCGGTGGGCACAAAGGATAAGCAGATCGAAAACGAGCTGCTGTACTTTATGAAGTTCTATAGGGGGATAGCTCCCGCAATGTATTTAAGCTACGAAAGGATAGCCCTTTTCGGCAACGAGGACCCGGCGCTCCGGGTGACCTTCGATCGCAATATCATCTTCCGCGAGGAGGATCTAAGGCTCGAGAGCGGCTCCTACGGCAGAACGATACTCCCCGAGGGAACAAGGGTGATGGAAATAAAGATCACCAACGCAATGCCTCTCTGGCTCGCCCATATGCTCGACGAACTGAAGATATTCCCCGCATCCTTCTCTAAATACGGCTCGGCTTATACGCTGGTCTGCAAGGATAAGCTGGCGGCAAAAGAAAATGAAAATACTGAAAAGAAAGACAAGGTGACCAACTGTGCTTGAAAATTTAGCTTCAACAGTAACAACGACAATATCCTCTATAACCGTAACAAATGAGAGCTTCGCTGTGTGCAGCATCGTTTCCCTGCTGCTGGGTGCTCTGATAGCCTTTACCTTCTGCTTTAAGCAGAAGAAGTCAAGAGGCCTCGTCCTCGCACTGACTATCCTTCCCCTGCTGGTGCAGGTAGTAATTATGATGGTAAACGGAAATATTGGCACTGGCGTTGCAGTGCTGGGCGCATTCAGCCTTGTTAGG
>JAFUTK010000083.1 GCA_017471405.1 Ruminococcus sp. | reverse complement strand
CGCGGGTGCAAAAGTACGTCGCCCGCTCAATTGAAAGCGACGAAGGAGCGTAACGCGAATTCGCCCGCGGGGGCGTGCCCCGCAAATTCAGATTTGTCGCACATACAACATAAGTGATAAATATAACTCTCTGATAATGGAAAATTTTAAAAATTTTTCGGCTATGCTCTGTTGACAAATACTAGGTCTCCTATTATAATAACAACAAGAGGACGGAGAACTCTCCGTCCTTATTTTACATTTAGAATACATACTATTCATATAGGCTTAATATGTAAAGGAGAGTACAGTCATGCCGATCAGTGAGAAAAAGGTGTTATCACCACAGGAGGAAAGAATAAAGAACAGCCATACATCGTCGGATAAGCGTGCAGGGAAGCTGCTTGCGGGCTTTCAGGGAACACGCCCTGTTATCGACATAGAGCGGGGCAGATACTTTACCGAGAGCTTCAAGGAGACGGAGGGTCAGCCGCTGGTGCTGCGCTGGGCAAAGGCGCTTTATCACTATGCGGAGAATGCTTCCGTTTATGTTGATGACGGTCAGCTCATCGCCGGAAGAGCCGGCAGGGAGGGGCGTTACGGCATTCTCTATCCCGAGCTGGACGGAGATTTCCTTGACGAGGCCATAAAGAGCCTTCCCGAGAGGGACAGCTCTCCCTTTGACATTACCGATGAGGATGCACAGTACATTATTTCCGAGATATCTCCCTACTGGAAGGGCAAGACCTTCCATGAGGCTCTGGCAGCGGCTATCCCAGAGGAGACAAGGCGCTACACCTACAATAACGATGCGGAGCTTTCCTCGCGGTTCATCGTCAACGAGACAGCCTCCTTCCGTTCTTCAATTCAATGGGTGCACGACTATGAGAAGCCCTTGAAGATAGGCTTTAACGGCATCAAGCGGGAGGCGCTGGAGAAGCTGGCTGCGCTTGATGAATTCAGCCCCATAGACAATACCGAGCGCAAGCCCTTTTTGGAGGCGGTAGTGATAACTGCCGACGCCATCATACTCTGGGCTCGCAGGCACGCGGAGCTCGCCGAGAGAAAGGCTGCCGCGGAGCGTGACGAGAAGCGTCGGAACGAGCTTACTGAGCTTGCCCGCATCTGCCGCAAGGTACCGGCGGAGCCGGCGGAGAGCTTCTATGAGGCTGTGCAGAGCCAGTGGTTCATTCAGCTGTTCTCCCGCATTGAGCAGAAGACTGGGACTATTATCTCCAACGGAAGAATGGACCAGTATCTTTATCCCTACTACAAGGCAGACAAGGAAAAGGGTCTTATTGACGAGGACAGAGCCGAGGAGCTGCTGGAGTGTGTTTGGGTCGCTATGGCGCAGTACATCGACCTTTACCTTTCAAAGGCGGGAGGAGCCTTCAACGAGGGCTACGCTCACTGGGAGGCTGTTACCATAGGCGGTCAGACCCCGGACGGCAGGGACGCAGTCAACGAGCTGACCTATATCTTCCTGCGCTCAAAGCGGGAGTTTCCTCTCAATTATCCCGACCTGGCGGCGAGAGTACATCAGCGCTCGCCGAAGAGGTATCTCTACGAGGTGGCGGAGACCATCAAGGACGGCTCCGGCTTTCCCAAGCTGATAAACGATGAGGAGGTTATTCCTCTGCTGCTTGCCAAGGGCGCACAGTTTGAGGAGGCTTACGATTACAGCGTTTCGGGCTGCGCCGAGTGCAGAATGCCCAACCGCGACACCTTCACCTCTCCCTGCGCTTACATCAACTTTGCGGCGGCGCTGGAGATGACGATATACAACGGGCGTATGCTCAAATACGGCAGCGAGGTCATAGGCCTGCGCACCGGAGAGGCCGAGAGCTTTGACAGCTTTGATGAGTTCCTTGCGGCCTATCTCAAGCAGCAGAAGAACTTTATGAAGCACGCCTTTATCCAGCAGCACGAGATAATCCGTCTGCGGGCGGAGCATTTTGCTTCACCTCTGGGCTCTTCGCTGCACAAGCTTTGCATGGAGCAGCAGAAGGATATCCATTCGCCTAAGATAGAGGGCGGCATTGACCTCGGGTATTTTGAATTCATCGGCTACGGCACAGTCGTGGATTCGCTGGCAGCGATAAAGAAACTGGTATTCGAGGATAAGAAAATTACCTTCGCCGAGCTTAAAGAGGCTCTTGAGCATGATTTTGAGGGCTATGAGCCGGTAAGGCAGCTGCTTCAGAGTGCGCCCGCCTACGGCAACAACGACGGCTATGCCGACGAGATAGGCAAGCTGATGGACAGGGAGCTTTTGGAGTTTACAAAGAAGTATTCCAAGGAGCTGGACGTTCATCTTGACCTGAGATATGTTCCCTTTACTTCAAACGTGCCCTTTGGCAAGGTGGTCTCGGCCACGCCCAACGGCAGACACGCCTACAAGCCCCTTTCGGACGGCTCATCGGCCTCTCAGGGCGCTGACAAGAACGGCCCCACAGCCATACTGCTTTCCAACTACGCCACAAAGAACTACGACCACCGTGACCGGGCGGCAAGGCTTCTGAACATCAAGCTGAGCCCTCAGTGCGTCGCCGGTGAGGAGGGTACTGAAAAGCTGGTTGATTTCATCAAGGCATGGAGAGACCTTAAACTGTGGCATTTGCAGTTCAACGTCATCAACCGCGAAACGCTCATCAAGGCGCAGCAGGACCCCGATTCCTACCGCAGCCTGCTGGTGAGGGTCGCAGGCTACAGCGCATACTTCTGCGAGCTTTCAAAGGACCTTCAGGACGATATCATATCCCGCACCGAGCATGCAGCCGTATGACGGGAACGGTCTTTAACATTCAGCCCTATTCTCTGCACGACGGCCCGGGGATACGCACTGTGGTATTCCTTAAGGGCTGCCCGATGCGCTGCGGCTGGTGTGCAAACCCCGAGTCCCAGAGCGTTTATCCGGAGGTGTGGTTCGACCCTGAAAAATGCATCAGAGGTAAGGGCTGCTCCTACTGCGCAGGACTTGTCGATATATCTGGCTTTGAGCCGGCCGCCTTCAACAGTAAGGCAAAGGGCAGGGCTGAGGGCTTTGAAAACGTCTGTCCCTGCGGAGCGTTGGGGGTCTACGGCAAGGAAATGACTGTCGGTGAGATAATCGACAGAGTTGAGGCAGAAAGTGTTTTTTACGGCGACAGCGGCGGCCTGACCCTTTCCGGCGGAGAGCCCTTTATGCAGGGCAAGTTTGCTTTGGAGCTGCTGCGGGAGGCAAAGCGGCGGCATATCCATACCGCAGCCGAGACCTGTGGAATGTGTAGCAGCGATGTGCTGCGTCAGGCGGCGGAGCTGCTTGACTATATCATGTTTGACGTAAAGCTCCTTGACGAGGAACGGCACAGAAGATACACCGGCTGCTCAAATCGGCAGATACTTGATAACCTTGAAATGCTGTTTGCCGATTTTCCGAAGCTCCATAAGCGCATCAGAACGCCGGTTATCCCCACAGTCAACGATAACGAGGAGGATATAAGGGCTATCATAGAGTTCCTGTCCGGCAGGGAGAATTGCAGCTATGAGCTGCTGCCATATCACCGCTTCGGAGTGGGAAAATACAGGCTGCTGGGCAGAGAATATGCCGATTTCCCGGAGAAGCTGGACCCGGAGCTTTTTGAAAGGCTGAAGCAGCTTACACTATAATATAGGCGATTGTAAAACTCGGAGGAAAAATGAAAGGAGGAGACTGTATGCACAAGGTATTGCTTTTGGCTCTCGACAGTGATGATGCCGAGCGCATTTCTGCGCTTTCAATATGGGGAGAAAGCAGTGGCTTTGAGATAACGGCCTTCTCCAAGCAGCTCGTTATGAGCTATGATGGCTTTGACCTTATAATCGCAGGTGCAGAGGCAGGTCTGACGCTTTTGAGGACTGTGAAAAGCCGGCATCTGCCTGCGGTGATACTTTACAGCGACGAGCCCTCCTTCGAGGCGGCGCGTCAGGGAATGATACTTCACGCCTATGATTACATCACCGAGATATCTGAGACCGGGACGCTGGCGGAGGCTTTGATAAGGCTTCGCGGAGAGCTTTCCGGCAGCAGCATATCCCCCCGCAGCATTGCAGCCCGCATAATCGCTTTCTTTGACGGACGCGATGAGGCGATATACAATTTCATCTCGGATTATGCTCACGAATTTAAGACCCGCAGTGGGCGCTGCAGCGACAAGGGTAGAGAGATTTTTTCTATCGTGCGGGAGGAGGTATTTGCAAAATACCCCTGGCTGGATCTTTACATCAATGACCGAATTTACCGCACCGCAGCGGAAACCGAGGATACACCGGCGATGATAATGACGCTCTTCTCGGAATTCTGCGAGCTCTCACCCAGACATTCGGGACAGCTCGACGAGCTGTTTGACAGGATACTGCTCTATCCCGACGAGGATTTAAGGCAGAAGACCCTTTCGACGGAGCTGCATATTAACAGCACCTATCTGAGTACGGTTTTTCTGGCACAGACGGGGATAAGATTTGTGGATTATATAAACTCCGTAAAGCTTAAGCGGGCGGCGTTCCTGCTGCTGGACACAAAGCTGGGGATAACCGAGATAGCGTCCAGACTGGACTACAAGGACAACAGCTATTTTTCAAAGCTGTTCCGTGCCAAATACGGCGTCACGCCCTCGATGTTCCGGCTGCCTAACGATTACGATTTCCAGATTTGAGGTCACACTATGGATTGGTTTTACACACAGCCTGTCGATATACGTTTCGGCAGAGGAAGGCTTCAGGAGCTGCCAAAGCTGCTGAAGGATTATAAAAAGCCGGTGCTGGTAATTGACAGCTTCTTTGCAGGCTCCGCTCTTGAGGAAAGGCTCAAGGAGCTGGCGGGGACGGAGCTTGTATATTCCGATATCTCGCCCAACCCCGATGTTTCACAGGTTGACCGCTGTGCGGCTCTGCTGCGGGAGAAGGGGGCGGACGTTATAGCTGCCGTCGGTGGCGGAAGTGCCATCGACCTTGCAAAGGCGGCATCGGTCAGGGCGGAAAGGATAAGCGACTATCACGGAACAGGAAAGCCTGTGCCGCAGGATCATCTGCCGGTCATAGCGCTGCCCACGACGGCTGGAACAGGCAGCGAGGTTACCTGCGTTTCGGTGCTCACCGACCGCAGCACAGGAAAGAAATGCCCGATAAATTCCGAGAGCTTTTATCCCGCAGCGGCGGTGATCGACCCTGAGCTGACACTTTCCGTCCCGCCTAAGGTAACGGCATCCACTGGCATAGATGTGCTGTGCCACGCAGTGGAGGGCTACTGGAGCCGGGGGCATCAGCCCATCTGCGACGCCATAGCCGTTCACGCTGCAAGGCTGGTGCTGGACTGGCTCCCGGCTGCATATTCGGAGCCGGACAATATTGGCGCCAGAGAAAAGCTGGCGGAGGCATCCGTTATGGCCGGGCTTGCGTTCACACTTCCCAAGACCACCTCCTCCCACGCCTGCTCCTTCCCGCTGACGAGTATATACGGCATACCTCACGGCGAGGCCTGCGGGCTGACGCTGGACTTTTTTATGCATGTAAATTCCGCCGACCCGAGAACGCAGCAGCTTTCACATCTGCTGGGCTTTGGAGATGCGGAGCTTTTTGCCGAGCATATCCACACTCTGAAAAAGCGGACAGGGCTGCGCTGCGGTCTTTCAGACCTTGCACTGACCTCGGAGGAAATTGATGTTCTCGTTAAAAAGAGCCATCACCCAAATCTTGCAAACAATCCCATAGAGATCACAGATGAGATACTCTATGAGCTATATA
>JAFUTK010000082.1 GCA_017471405.1 Ruminococcus sp. | reverse complement strand
CCAGCTCTCTTACTGCCCATGAGAGGCAGGGAGTAGGCATGAGCTCTGTATAGATGTAAGCCTTGATGCCGTTGGCAGCCAGCACTGCGGCAGCCTCCTTGGCGAAGACGTCCGACTTGATGCGGCTGTCGTAGCTGATGGCCACGGCAGCGTCCTTGAATGCCTCGTTGACGTAGTCGGCAAGGCCCTGTGTTGCACGTCTGATGGTGTAGACATTAAGCCTGAAAGCGCCCGCGCCGATAACTCCGCGCAGTCCGCCGGTGCCGAATTCGAGATCGCGGTAGAAGCGGTCCTTGATAGCCTCCTCATCGCCCTCGATAGCCTTCAGCTCGGTCTGCAGGTCGGGGTCGTCCACTGCCTTTTCACACCAAAGCTTGTAGAGTTCTGTTTCTGTCATTTGATATCACCTCATATAAAGATTTTTGGGGTATTTTTTTCAGTTCCGTAACGGGGGCGCATACTCGCCCACCTTATTCTATTATACCATATTTTCCACAATAAGCAAGAGCTAATTCAAAATAATTTGTTAATTATGTTCGGAACCAGCGTCAGAAGTGCAGATTTGCAGGATATACAGCCTATAAATTGCATTTTTTGGAAGAAATGACTAATGACTGCAAAATAATAAAAAGTAGTTGATTTATTGTAAGAAATGTGCTATAATCAACTTATGAATGTGCCTACGCGGAGAAAAAGTGATTTTCTGTCAGCCTTTTCCTGCAAGGGCACCCTAATAAAGGAATACTATTTGAAAGGAACGATAGTCCATGAAAAAGCTAATGCTGGGTAACGAAGCCTTTGCAAGAGGACTTTACGAGGGCGGATGTAAGATCGCGTCCTCCTATCCCGGTACTCCCTCCACAGAGATAACAGAGGAGGTGGCAAAATACGACGAGGTCTACGCTGAGTGGGCTCCCAATGAGAAGGTAGCTATGGAGGTGGCTCTGGGTGCTTCCATCGCGGGAGCCAGGAGCTTCTGCGCTATGAAGCATGTCGGCTTAAACGTTGCCGCTGACCCGCTTTATACCGCTGGCTATACCGGCGTTACAGGCGGTATGGTAATTGCCGTTGCCGACGACCCGGGAATGCATTCCTCCCAGAACGAGCAGGATTCCCGTCACCACGCAATTGCTTCAAAGGTAATGATGATTGAGCCCTCTGACTCCGCTGAGTGCAGAGATTTCGCCAAGGCAGCCTTTGACCTCTCCGAGAGGTTCGACACCCCCGTTATCGTGAGAATGTCCACCCGCGTTGCTCACTCCCAGTCGGCAGTTGAGCTTCACGAGAGGGAGGAGCATGAGCTTATCCCCTACAAGAAGAATATACAGAAGTTCGTTATGATGCCCGGCAACGCTATCCGCCGCCACCCTCAGGTGGAGCAGAGGCTTGTGGATATCCGCGAGTACGCCGAGACCTCGCCCCTTAACAGGGTAGAGTATAACGACACCAAGATAGGCGTTATCGCCGCCGGCATATCCTACCAGTACGCTAAAGAGGCGCTGGGGGACAAGGCCTCCTACTTAAAGCTGGGTATCGTAAACCCGCTGCCTGTTGAGATAATCAAGGACTTCTGCGCAAAGTGCGAGACAGTCTACGTTATCGAGCAGCTGGACGATATCATCGAGACCCACTGCAAAAAGTATGGTCTGAACGTTCACGGCAAGGACACCTTCTCACTGCTGGGTGAGATATCCCAGTCCATCGTCCGGGAGAAGATACTGGGCGAGACCGCTGAGTTTGCCGAATTCCCCGAGACCGTTCCGGTACGTCCTCCCGTAATGTGCGCAGGATGTCCTCACAGAGGCCTGTTCTACTGCCTCTCCAAGCTGGGAGTAATGGTATCCGGCGATATCGGCTGCTACACTCTGGGAGCTACTGCACCGCTGCAGGCTATGGATTCTACCATCTGCATGGGCGCCTCCATCAGCGGCCTCCACGGCTACAACAAGGCAAGGGGTGCCGAGAGCGAGAAGAAGTCCGTAGCTGTTATCGGTGACTCCACCTTTATGCACAGCGGTATGACCGGACTAGTGAATATTGCCTACAACGCCACAAATTCCACAGTTATCATTCTCGATAACTCCATTACCGGAATGACCGGACATCAGCAGAACCCCACCACCGGCAAGAACCTTAAGGGTGACCCTGCTGCCGCAGTCAACCTCGTTGACCTCTGCCATGCCATCGGCATCAAAAGCGTGCGTGTAGTTGACCCCTACCATATGGCGGAGACTGAGGCTGTTATCAAGGAGGAGCTTGAAAAGGAAGAGCCCTCCGTCATCATCAGCCGCAGGCCCTGCGCTCTGCTCAAATACGTTAAGCATAACCCGCCTCTTAAGTGCGACCACAGCAAATGCGTCGGCTGTAAGCAGTGCTTGAAGATAGGCTGTCCCGCCATCTCGATACACGATAAGAAGATGACCATCGACCACACCCAGTGCGTCGGCTGCGGCATCTGCACCGAGATGTGCAAGCTGGGCGCCATAGGCGAATAAATCAATGAAGAAAAACTTTTATCTTGCCACATTCGTTTTGCTTCTGATATTGCAGCTTACCCTTATCACAGCCTGCCTAATAAGCGGTGTTAAGGAGACAGAGAAAACCAGCTACGATTATGCGAAAGCGCTGACGGCGCTTCTGCTGACATCGCCGGTAAGCCTGATGATTATTCTGTCGGCTGTGATTGTATTTTCAAGGTACAAGGATAAAAAGGAAAACGAAGAGATAAAGAAATTCAGAAGTATAAATAACTCTTAAGGAGAATATTTTTATGGAGACTAAATCTATAATGATAGTCGGAGTCGGCGGACAGGGCTCGCTGCTGGCATCGAGAATAATCGGAAACGTGCTGCTCTCACAGGGCTTTGAGGTCAAGGTCAGCGAGGTGCACGGAATGAGCCAGAGAGGCGGCTCGGTTGTTACCTACGTCAAGTACGGCGACGAGGTGGCAAGTCCCGTTATCGTCAAGGGCGAGGCGGATATCATCATCAGCTTTGAGCAGCTGGAGGCTGCACGCTGGCTGCCCTTCCTCAAAAAGGGAGGACACCTTGTCACCTCCACTCAGAAGATAGACCCTATGCCGGTCATAAACGGTGTTGCTGTTTATCCCGATGACATCATCGAGAAGATAAAGGCGCAGGGCGTTGACGTTATCGCAGTGGACGCCCTCACTCTCGCAGAGCAGGCAGGAACAGCTAAGGCTTCAAACGTAGTGCTGATGGGCGTTGTGTCCACAAAGATGCAGTTTGATGAAAGCGTATGGCAGGCAGCCTTAGAGCAGTGCGTGCCCGCAAAGTTCTTGGAACTCAACAAGAAGGCCTTCGCGCTGGGAAGAGCTGCACAGTAAAAGGACTGATGCTCCCGTATTGAAAACGGTAGATTTAATCGGCGAAAAACGGTATTCCCGCCGTCAGGCGGGAAATATCGTTTTCCGCATAGTCCCGAGCCGCGCAGCGGCGAGGGAAAGATATTATCAATGGTCATTTGCTCCCCGAGCAGGGGAACGGCAATAGTTATACATGGTTCAAAAAGGAGTTGGTGTACCCATGGGCAAATACTGGAATGAAGAGATCGAGTGTATGGAACCCGAGAAAATGCGTGCTCTGCAAAGCGAAAGGCTTGTTAAGCAGGTTCGCCACGTCTGGGACAATGTTCCGTACTACCGGAAGAAGATGGAGGAGAAGGCCGTTACTCCCGACGACATCAAGGGCATCGAGGACCTGCACAAGCTGCCGTTCCTCTCCAAGGCTGATCTGAGAGACGCTTATCCCTACGGACTGCTGGCAAAGCCCCTTTCCGACTGCGTGCGTATACAGTCTACCAGCGGAACTACCGGCAAGAGAGTTGTTGCGTTCTACACACAGAACGATATCGACCTCTGGGAGGACTGCTGCGCCAGAGCTATCACAGCTGCGGGCGGAACAAATGAGGACGTTTGCCAGGTCTGCTACGGCTACGGTCTGTTCACAGGCGGTCCCGGCCTCAACGGCGGCTCACATAAGGTAGGCTGCCTTACACTTCCTATGTCCTCTGGAAACACCGAGAGACAGATCCAGTTTATGATGGATTTGGAGTCCACCATTCTCTGCTGCACTCCCTCCTATGCTGCGTACATAGGCGAGACACTTCATAAGATGGGCTACACTCCCGACGATATCAAGCTCAAGGCAGGTATCTTCGGCGCAGAGCCCTGGACAGAGGAAATGCGTCAGGAAATAGAGAAGAGCCTGGGCATCAAGGCATACGACATCTATGGCCTCACTGAGACCAGCGGCCCGGGTGTTGCCTTCGAGTGCGAGTGCCAGACCGGTATGCACATCAACGAAGATAACTTCATCGCTGAGATCATCGACCCCGACACCGGAGAGGTGCTCCCCGACGGCACCAAGGGCGAGCTGGTGTTCACCTCCATCACCAAGGAGGCATTCCCCCTGCTGCGCTACAGAACAAGAGATATCTGCGTTCTGACCAGAGGCAAGTGCAAGTGCGGAAGAACCCTCGTAAAGATGGCTAAGCCTATGGGACGCTCCGACGATATGCTGATCATCCGCGGAGTAAACGTATTCCCGTCCCAGATAGAGAGCGTGCTGCTTAAGATGAGCAATGCGTCTCCCAACTATCAGATCATCGTAGGCCGTGAGAACAACACCGATACCTTCGAGATCAGAGTTGAGCTGACAGACGAGATGTTCTCCGATACTATCCGCTCTATCGAGGAGCTGGAGAGAAAGATCGGTCAGGATATGCTCTCCGTTCTCGGCATCAAGGCAAAGATAAGGCTGGTTGAGCCCAATTCTATTCCTCGCTCCGAGGGCAAGGCCGTAAGAGTAATAGATACAAGAAAGCTGGTCTGATATGAGCTGCCTCGGAGTTCTGTTCGCAGTGCCGGAGGAGGTAGTCGAGCATATCCGTCAGCTGCCTATGGGTGAGCGACCGGCCTATATCTCGGAGGAGCTTGAGGAGCTCTACTTTGAGGACTACCCCGAGCGAACCTATGAGCTGGACAAGGCGTGGGACGCCATACACCGCTCCCTCACCGACGGCTCCCTTTGCTTTGACTGCGGGGAGTACCCGCTGGGCGGAGTGATACTGGGCGGCGAGCTGCTGTACTTTGACGGCGAGGAGTATGACGACTACATCATCACTGCCAAGCCTCCGCTTATGGCCTCACAGCTGGCGCAGGGGCTTGAAAAGCTGACAAAGGCGCAGTTCAAAAAGGGCTATGACAGCATCGACGATACCTACCCCGAAGAGGAACGCTCAAAGGAGGATATGGAATACTCCTGGGAGTACCTTCAGGACGCAGTACCCTTCTTCCGCCACGCAGCTAAGCAGGGACTCTGGGTGCTGTTCACAGCAGATCAGTGATAAAAATACATACTAGGGAGTGATATATAATGACAGTAAAGCAGTTATCTATATTTGCGGAGAACCGTCCCGGCAGACTTTCGGCTATCACAAAGCTGTTGGCGGACAACGGCATAAATATCCGCGCTATGAGCGTTGCCGATACCAAGGATTTCGGTATCCTTCGCCTCATCGTCAACGACGCCGACAAGGCAGTTGCGGCTCTTAAGGCAGGCGGCTGCGCCGTAACGGTGGCAAACGTTCTGGCTATTCAGATACCCGACGTTCCCGGCGGGCTGGCAGCGGCAATGCAGGTGCTCTACGACAACAACGTAAGCGTTGAGTATATGTACTCGGCCTTCGTCAGCGAGAAGAGCGCAGAGGCTTACCTTATCCTCCGCGCCGACAGCAACGAGAAGGCAGAGGAAGCCTTCGACGGCAAGTACAA
>JAFUTK010000081.1 GCA_017471405.1 Ruminococcus sp. | reverse complement strand
AGACGGACACTGCGGTGAACGTGCTCCACGCGCTGGGAAAGGACAGACGGCTGCTGGTCATCGACGAGCTTAAGCCCGATATCCAGAGCGAGATAAAGCTCATCGCCTCCTTTGACGAGGACGAGATAGGCAGCAAGATGACCACCAACTGCATCGTCATCAAGGAGGGCGTCTCCGTCAAGCAGGCTATGAGCGAGCTTATAAGACAGGCGGAGGAAAACGACAACATCTCCACCATTTTCGTCACCGACGAGAATGAGGAATTTTACGGAGCCATAGACTTAAAAGAGCTCATCACAGCCCGGAGCCACACCTCCCTTGAGGAGCTCATCGTCACCAGCTTCCCATATGTTTACGCTCACGAGAGCATTGATGAGTGTATCGAAAAGCTCAAGGACTATTCGGAGGATTCCATACCCGTACTGGACAACAGCAACAGGCTGCTGGGCGTCATCACTGCCAAGAGCATCATCGAGGTCGTTGACGACGAGATGGGCGAGGACTACGCCCGTCTGGCAGGTCTGACCGCGGAGGAGGACTTAAACGAGCCTCTGAAAGCCAGTATGAAAAAGCGCCTGCCCTGGCTGCTGATACTTTTAGGACTTGGAATGTTGGTCTCCAGCGTTGTGGGCGTGTTTGAAAAGGTCATCGCTCAGCTGACCATAATAATGGCGTTCCAGTCGCTGATACTGGACATGGCAGGAAATGTAGGCACCCAGTCGCTGGCGGTTACTATCCGGGTGCTGATGGACGAAAACCTGACCTTCCGGCAGAAGCTGCACCTTGTCACCAAGGAGATGCGTGTGGGAATGTGCAACGGCATACTGCTGGGCGTGATATCCTTCCTGTTCGTGGGGCTTTACATCCACTTCTTCAAGCACCGAGCGCTGGGCTTTTCCTTTGCGGTGTCCGGCTGCATAGGCTTCTCGCTGCTGCTGGCGATGCTCATTTCCAGCGCTGTGGGAACGCTGGTGCCGCTGTTCTTCAAGAAGATAAACGTAGACCCCGCCGTAGCCTCCGGCCCGCTGATAACCACCGTCAACGACCTTGTGGCAGTCATCACCTACTACGGTATGAGCTGGCTGCTGCTTATAAAGGTTATGGCATTTGCGTAAGCTAAAAGGCTCTGCACACGGGCAGACTCTAACATACTGCTGCAAAAGTCTTTCCGACACAAAGCCAATTGACTGAATGACGCCTTTGGATTATAATTATACAGATAAGAGTTTCACATTCGGAGGATTAGGCTATGAGCTATATTCTGCTGGCAGTTGCCGTAGTTACCTTTTTCGGCTGTAAATATAACGCCGAGGGCTTTAACGAGGGCTACATCGGCAAGGAACAGACCAAGAGCATCAACGGCGTTTTTGTGATGCTGATATTCATGTCCCACTTTGCCCAGTACATCACCCTTGACAAGACCAGCGTTTACTACGATGTCAAGACACAGTTAAGCCAGCTGGTGGTGGTGACCTTCCTGTTCTATTCCGGCTACGGGATAATGTGCTCAATTATGAAAAAGGGAAATGCCTATGTGAGAAATATCCCCCTGCGGAGATTTCTCCCGGTCTGGGCGCATTTTGCGTTGGCGCTGCTGCTGTTCATGGTATCAAATGTGATACTGGGCTACAAGTACCCCTTAAGGGACACAGTCCTCTCCTTTGCGGGGTGGTCATCCATCGGCAACAGCAACTGGTACATCTTCTGCATACTGGCGCTGTACGTTATGACGGTGGTATCCTTTCTCTGCTTTGGAAAGTCCCACTCCCAGGCGCTGCTTTGTATGTTTGCGCTGACCGGGGCGTATATAGTCGTAATGTCACGGTACAAGGAGGTGCACTGGTACAACACAGCCATTATGTATCCCTTCGGTATGCTTTACGCCTACAAGAAGCGGGACATCGAAGCCGCCGTTATGGACAGCGGAGCCTCCTACTGGAAGGCCTTTATCAATGCGGCGCTGATGCTCATAGCCTTCTCCTACATCTGGCCGGCCTCAAAGTGGATGGTGGTGCCCTTTGAATGTAAGGCCATCTGCTTTATGGCATTTACTGTTCTGGTCACTATGAAGTTTAAGATAGGCAACCGCCTGCTTTCCTTCTTCGGCAACTACACCTTTGAGGTGTATATACTCCAGAGAATACCTATGAGGCTTTTTATTCACCGGATAAACAACCTGTATCTCTACTTTGCGGCCTGCTTTGCCGCAACTATCCTGCTCTCCTTCCTGTTTAAGCTCTTCACAGGGCTGCTGGACAAGGGCTGGAACGGTCTGATAGATAAGCTGACTGCCCTGCCCGCAAAGAAGCATAGCCTTTAAAGCAAGGGACAACGCCCCTTGCTTTTTTGTTAAGGTTGACTTCTTTATCATTTTAGTGTATAATCAATTCAGTACGCTAAAACGGAGTTGATATGATTGAGCTTTGACGATATACTCAACGTCACCAAGATACTCCTTGAGTATCTCCCCGGGACGCTTAAGCTGTTTTTCTTTACACTGCTGTTCTCTATCCCTCTGGGAGTGATAGTGACCTGGCTGAAGAAGTGCCGCTTCAAGCCCATCTCCTGGCTGACCAACCTCTACATACTTATAATGCGCGGAACGCCACTGATGCTACAGATAGTGGCAGTCTACTACGCTATACCAATGCTGGTGACCTCGGCGAAAAAATCCGGGTCGGAGGGCTGGTTCTACGACCTGCTGGGCAAGGTGGACACCCGCTCCTCAAACTATATGTTCACCGCGCTGGTGGTGGCCTTTGCTCTCAACTATGCCGCCTACTTCGCGGAGATATTCCGCGGGGGCATCGAGTCGATACCCAAGGGACAGTACGAGGCCGCGGAGATGCTGGGTCTTACAAAAATGCAGACCTTCTTCCGTATTATCCTGCCGCAGGTAGTAAAGCGCGTTATCCCTGCCACCAGCAACGAGGTCATCGTGCTGGTAAAGGATACGTCCTTAGCGACAGTCATTGCCTACGCCGAGATAATGCTCAAGGCCAAGCAGATGATGAACACCTACAGCTCCATAGCGCCGCTGTTCGTGGCGGGACTGTTCTACTTCGTGCTCAACGCTATAGTGACTTTCGCCTTCGTGCTCATTGAGAAGCACTACAACTATTACAGATAAGGAGAGATGATATGGCTATACTTGAAGTTAAAAATCTCTCCAAGCATTTCGGAGACTTAGAGGTGCTCCGCGACATCTCCTTCAGTGTGGAGGAGGGGCAGGTGGTGTCCGTTATCGGACCCTCGGGCTCGGGAAAATCCACTCTGCTGAGATGCGTAAATCAGCTGGAAAGAGCTAACGGCGGCGAAATAGACGTCTGCGGAATGAATATGATGAGGACAGAAAACGGCAAGGCCGTCTACGCCCCGAAGAAAACCCTCCGGCAGATAAGGCTGAAAATAGGGCTGGTATTCCAGAACTTCAATCTCTTCCCGCATATGTCGGTAATGGAAAATATCATAGAGGCGCCTGTGCATGTGCTTAAAATGTCCAAGCAGGACGCCCGGGATACCGCCGCCGAACTGCTGGAAAAGATGGGCCTCACCGGCAAGGAGAAGGCCTATCCCTGCGAGCTTTCGGGCGGTCAGCAGCAGAGAGTTTCCATAGCGAGGGCTCTGGCGCTGCACCCGGATATTCTCTTCTTTGACGAGCCCACCTCCGCTCTCGACCCGGAGCTGACCGGAGAGATACTTAAGGTCATCAAGGAGCTGGCAAAGGAGAAGATGACGATGGTTATCGTAACTCACGAGATGGAATTTGCCCGAGAGGTCTCCGACCACGTTATCTTTATGGACGGAGGCGTCATCGTAGAGGAAGGCGAGCCGGAGGCACTGTTCGGAGACACTCAGAACGAGCGCACAAGGCAGTTCCTAAAGCGCTACCGCTCCACCGGCGAAGAGGAATAAAACAAGACAAGATATCTCACCCCCTGCGGAGTGAGATATCTTTTTTATTCAGTCTGTTTATGCCGTCTCGTTTACGCTCTTGGATCTTCTGACTACCAGTGTAAGAATGAACAGAACTACTGCGAAAGCCAGCTCTATTAGCATATACACTGCCAGCTTGCTGCCGTCGAAGGCCTCTCTGCCTGCCAGCATATCGTTGGCATTGATGTACCAGTATGCGGGGAGGAACCTTGCTGCGGAAAGCACTCCGCTGCCGAGAAACGACTGGGGAACGAAGATGCCGCAGATGAAGCTCATACCGAGTCCGACGATCTGTGTGAGGACTGCTGTAACATTCTCCTCCAGATCGAAGGTGGAGATGAAGATGGCTATCGCCGCCGCGATGAGGGTGAATATCAGGGAATTGAGCACTGCGTACCAGGCGTTGCCGCTGTAGAAGCCGTTGTTGATGTAAACGCCCGCTGCCATCAGTATCAGCCATACTGCTACCACGAATATGGACGAGGCTGCAAAGATCTGAACCGTAGCCTTTCTGGGAGAGAGGCAGGAGCAGTCGGTGCGGTAGCGTATCTTCTTGCTGTTGACGCTCTTGAGCACCGCTCCCAGTGATGAAAGCATTACCGAGATAAGGATATAGGGCATATACTGGAAGAAGCCTGCGAAATCCTTGGTAAAGCCCTCGGTGCCGGCGGCTTCCTCTGTGCGGTAGGCCACCTCTGTATCTGTCAGCAGCACCTCTGATGCAGAGGTCAGAGCCTCGTCAATACTCTTGCCGGAGGCGATGAACGCCTGGGCAGTCTTGACGTACTCATTCAGGTTGTTTCGCATATACACCGAGGAGAAGCTGTCGTGAACTCTGTACTCCTCAAAGAGCCCCTCGGTCTTGCCGGAGGTGAGGGCGTCGGAGTAGCCCTGCCTGATGATGAGAACGTAATCTACGGTCTCCCAGTAGAGCATCTCGGTGAGCTCCTCGCGGTCGTTGTCGATGCTCTTTATCTCGTGCTTCTTGCCGATATAATCCGAGAGAGCCTTGGAGGCTGCGGTGTTATCCTCGTCCATTATAGCTACATCGAGGGAGGACTCCTTGAATTCCTGTGCGGGGGTGTAGTTCTTTGAAATGGCTACGGAAATAGCGAGGAAAACGATGATATATATGAGTGCGCTTACATATCTCTTTTTGAGCACCTTAAAGAACACATTAAAGACTTGCATATTTACGCCTCCTCGTGAAGATAAAGCCTATGAAACCGAAGATGAATACCATTGCCGCCATTGTGATAATCTTGACTATGAACCTGTCGTAGCTGTCGTAAACGGTCAGGGAGTGGAAGCTGTCGGAGATGACCGATGCGGGGTTGATGCTGTTGAAGAAGGGTATCTTCGCGCCGATGATGGCCTTCATATTGCCCACCATCAATCCGCTGCAGAAGCAGCTTGCCATTACTACCGCTGTGGTTATGCTCTGCTTTGTATCCTTGGAGCCTCTGCCGATGGAGCCTACCATAAAGCCCAGGCTCACTCCCACCATTCCGGAGAGGATAGCTGCAAGATATACCAGCAGCAGGTGCTCGCCCAAATCTATCTGTAGCACAAATCTCAGGAAGGTAACGCATATCACCATGCAAACGCTCTGGGTGATGAAGCGGCTCACAAGGCTTGCCGCCACTGAAATGGACTTTGGCGTAGGGGAGCAATTCTTGCGGGCGCCAAGTGCCGAAAGGTTAGCCTGATTGTCTATTGTAATGGAGAGACCTATCAGCGAACCGAAGAGACCCACCATTGCGATGAGGTTGTAGAAATACTCGGTGTAGTAGTTTGTGTTGCCATTGACCAGCTTGACGTCCTCAACTGTGTTTATCTCGCGGCTCATCTGCTCGATGACTGCGGGGACTGCTGTGGGGTCGTTCTTTACCGTCTCCGCAACTATGGCTGCGGTGGAGTTGTATTGGTCGCAGAAGGCCTTGAGGATAGTCTCA
>JAFUTK010000080.1 GCA_017471405.1 Ruminococcus sp. | reverse complement strand
CGGAGCAGGAGGGCAGCGTTACCAAGGACACTCCTATAGAGATGCGCTGCCGCTACGCCATAACACCTCCCAGCGGCGAGGTGGTCTACACCAAGTATTCCGACACCCTGACCTTCGGTTCCCTTGAAATGGAGGTCGAGAGCAAGGAGGAGGTCTCAGAGGCGGAGGTATCCTCTCAGGAGGAAAGCAAGGCTCCCGAGAGCAAGGCAGACTCGGCCATAGCTGAAAAGACCGAAAAGAGCAGCTTCCCCTGGTGGATAATAATTCTCATTATCCTGCTGCTCATCATCATAATCGTCATCATCGTTCTTCTGAACAGGAAGAAAAAGGACGAGGAAAACAAAGGATAAGACACAAAAACGGCAGTCAAAACCTAAACAAAAAAAGGGGCTGTTGCAATCAGCCGAATTTCTGCAAATAATATAATAGCGCCGCTGCTTTGCAGCGGCGCTAAGTGCGAAAAATGGCACCACACCCCATTCGGGGTGAGGTGCCATTTTTCGCCTGAAGCTGTTCTTGCAACAGCCCCTTGCTTTTATATTATCCTGTTCACATAAGGTATCAGCTTCAGCAGCCGGACTATGGCGTAGGATACTATGAGTATCGCTATGGATATCCCCAGCACCGTTACCGCTCCGCCATGGGCGAATGGGTCAAAGCCCCATACCACCAGCACCAGCTTAAGCACCGCCATATGCAGAAGATATATCCCGAAGGAGCATTTCTCCAGCTCCTCGGCGACAAGGTCCAGCACCTTTATAGGCTTGTTCCCCGCCGACTGTATCAGCCCGAAAATTCCGGCTGACAGCAGCGCATAGACAATGAAGGAATAATTCCCCAGCAGAGACTCTGTCTTGTTGCCCTTGCCGGTGCTCCACATCGTCAGCCCGATGACAAGCCCCAGCCCGACAGCAGCCATTATGCCGGAGATCACCGCTCCCGGCTTTATCATACCGTTGTGCATAGCGTAGCCTAAAAACAGGTAGAGGGGATAAACGCTGTAGGCGCAGATGTAGAAGGCGATATCCTTCCCCGTCAGGCTCTCCGCAGTGGGCAGCAGGGTCAGGAACACCGCATACACCGCCGCCAAATAGACGATATCCCTTGGCTGCGCCGATTTGGTCACCAGCCTGTAGGCAGGCATCATCAGGTAGAGAGCTATCATCAGGTAGAGATACCACATATGCTTCCAGCCGCCGCCGTAGAGAGCGGTCTTGAGCCCCCCAGTGACGGTATCAAGGCTGAAATCCTTGCTTATCAGCAGAGCATCAAAGCAGCTAAACAGCACCGAGAACACTATGAGGGATATGACCATTCGCAGTATCAGCTTGCCGAATAGCTTTTTGTAAGGCAGCTCCTTGTTCTTATCCAGCAGCAAGGCGCCCGTTACCATCACAAAGCAGGGCACCGCCCACATCATAGCGTTGCGCACTGCGTTCATAGCCGCCAGCTGGTCTTTATCCTTAGCGTATGCTGCCGCAGCGTAGAAGGTGTGCAGCAGCACAACGGCTATACAGCCCAGCGCCTTTAGCCGGCTGAAATAAAGTACCCTGCCGCTGCTCAATTGAACAGTCCTCCGTCGCCTATGCAGCCCTCATCGGGGTCGGTTTCGGCCTGGGTGGTGGTAGTAGTCGTTGTTGTAGTAGTGGTGGTTGTTGTAGTGGTCGTTGTTGTGGTAGTCTCCGTAGCGGAGGTGGTAGTAGTGGTCTCGTCGGGAACGGGGGCTTCTTCCTCTGTAGTGGTGGTCTCCTCCTCGGTGGTGGTAGTCTCCGCTTCGGTAGTGGTGGTCTCCGTCTCGGAAACGGATTCGGCAGCCTCTGTTTCGGCGGTGGTGGTAGTTGTAGTCGTCATCGCTGCCGAGCTGGCGGTATCTGTGCCGCAGCCGGCCAGCAGCAGTGCAGAGAGCAGGGCTGCAAACATTATCTTTTTCATATCATAATCCTCTCTTAACTGATAACGGAGATCTTTTCGTATCTCCAGGTGCCCGACTGTCCGTAATTTATCATATAGCCGTTGTAGCCGGTCTCATGTGTGAAGTCCGGGTCGCAGACATATACCTTGCCGTTGACTGTTATCTCTGCCCAGGAGTGAGGCCCGTAGCCGCCCCGCGCCAGAGGAACACGTCCGGAGATATGGTGACATTCGTATCCCAGAGTTCTTGCCATCTCACAGAACATTGCCGCCATAACATAGCAGTTGCCCTTGCCGTATGTGAAGCCGTACTCGGCATACCATTCGGTGGAGGTCTTGTCGTCCTGAGGCATATCCGCGGTGTGGCCGTAATAGCTGGTGTAGGAGGCAATATTGAAGGCGGTCTTCAGATCCCAGCCGTAGGCATTGAGCTTTGCTACTGCCAGAGGATATTCATAGTACTTTTTGTAGGTGAACCGCCAGCTTATGCCCTTAGTGCCGTATTTCGCGTAATCATTTCTGTTCAGAGTGACCTGTATGAGCAGAGTGGAGGTTATCTTCTCCGGATTTTTCAGCTCGTTGCGGTCAATGTCCATTGTGATGGTCTTTGTGTTGAGGTTGCCTGTGGCTTTCTGGAATTTCAGCTCGCAGGTCTTGCCTGCCGCCTGACCAACAGTCTTGAGCGCCAGCACGTGGGTCTGGAAGAAGCTGGCGGGATACAGCTTTAAATACTTGCTGACTACAGATTGCTCATAATAGAAGGAGAGATAGCCTTGAAGATCCTCATAGCTTGTTGCTGTATATTCGATAGGATATTCCTTTTCAGAGGTTGCCGCAGAGGCGTCAGGCGAAACGGGATCCTCCGGCTGCGGCAGAGAGCTGTCCTCCGAAGAGGTGTCGTCAGTCTGTGAAGAGGTGTCGTCACCGGTCCCAGAGCTGTCGCCGGCTCCGCCGGAAGAGGTGTCAGTCTGTGAACTGGAGGCCTTTTCACGTTCCTCCTGCTCCTTACGCTCACGCTCCTCGCGCTCTAACCGCTCCTTTTCCTCCTGAGCTTTGCGGGCGGCTTCTGCCTCGGCCTCTTTATCTCTCAGGCCGGAGAAGAGCTGATCTATCTTTGCGGTGACCTTAAGCTCAACTGCCTGAGGCTGGGCGGTGGTAGTGGTGGTCTGTTTTGTGGTGACAACAGCTTGAGTTGTGACCGCCGGGGGCTCATCAATATCGAATTCCTGACCGTAGCCGATTTCCGGATCCTCGTTGGGCGGGGCTTCCAGCTCTTCTGTGGTGGTTTCTTCCTCTGTCACTGTTTCCGTCTCTGTGACGCTCTTGCTTGTGGTCGTCGCTTTAGTAGTAGTGGTCGTTGCTGTAGTGGAAACGGTCACTGTGGTAGTGACCTCCGGAACATCGGCGGAGTCCGGCTTCTCAAGCCCTTTGATCGAAGAGCCGCAGGAAGCCAGCATTACAGATGCACACAGCAGCAGACCCGCTATAAAGATCTTTTTCATAATATCACACCCTATCGGTAATTTTTCGGTAACTTTCATTATAGCACAAACAGCAGGCTTTGTCAAATGGTGTCGTTCTGAGCCGTCGGCTCCTCGCGGGAGCCTTCCAGCAGCCTGACGACCTCCCCCATAAGTGAGGCCGATTTCTCGGTCTTGCCGAGAGTGACGGCAAAGTGGGGCTTTTCTCCCTCCATAAACCGCAGACGGTTACCGTACTTATCTATCAGCGCCCTTATCTGGCTTACCTCCGGGGCCTTAATGAAGAACAGCACCTTGTCGTCCCGCTGGACTATCTCCGTAACCCGCAGGCGAGAGGCCATATTACGTATCAGCGCCACGTCCACCAGCCCGGTGACGCTCTTCGGCGGGTCGCCAAATCTGTCTATGAGCTCGTCGAGTACATCGCGGCTGTCCTCTTCGGTGACGATGGAGGCTATCTTGCGGTAGGCGTCTATCCTCTGGGGAAGGCTCTCGATGTAATCCTCCGGGATATAGGCATTTATGGAGATGTCCACAAGGCAGTCCTCCGGAGAGTGGGGCAGCTCCAGCCCCTGCTGCTCCGCTACGGCTTCATTCAGCAGCCGCAGGTACATATCATATCCTACTGCCTCCATATGACCATGCTGACGGCTGCTGAGTATCGAGCCTGCACCGCGTATCTCCAAATCGCGCATTGCAATGTGGAAGCCGGAGCCGAACTGGGTGAACTCCTTGATAGCCGTAAGCCTGCGGTTCGCCACCTCCGAGAGCACCTTGCCCCGGCGGAAGGTGAAGTAGGCGAAGGCTCTTCTGTTGGAGCGTCCCACCCGTCCGCGTATCTGATGCAGCTGGGAAAGCCCCAGCCTGTCGGCGTCCTCGATGATAAGGGTGTTGACATTCGGAACGTCAACTCCCGTTTCGATTATGGTGGTGCAGATGAGTATATCTATCTCTCTGTCCAGCAGCTGCCGCCATATCTCCGAGAGCTCGTTTTCCGACATCTGGCCGTGAGCCACGCCGATTCGGGCATCCGGCAGCATTTTTTCCAGCTTTGCCAGAACGTGGGGAATGGTCTCCACCCGGTTGTGCAGATAGTATACCTGCCCGCCCCGGCGCAGTTCCTTGTAAATGGCCTGCGCAATAACTCCGTCATCGTGCTCGATGACGTAGGTCTGTATAGGCTGCCTGTCCTGCGGGGGCTCCTCGATGACAGACATATCCCTTATACCGGAGAGCGCCATATTAAGCGTCCTCGGGATAGGCGTCGCCGAGAGGGTGAGGATATCCACACCCTTGAAGGCCTCCTTGAATTTCTCCTTGTGAGCCACGCCAAAGCGCTGCTCCTCATCTATTATGGCAAGGCCTAAGTCCTTGAACTCCACGTCCTTCTGCACCAGCCTATGGGTGCCGATGACGATATCCACTGTGCCGCGTTTCAATTCCCTGATGACCTCCGCCTGCTGTTTGGGCGTGCGGAAACGGGAGAGCAGCTCCACCTTGACAGGGAAGTGCTCAAAGCGCTTTATTGCGGTCTGATAGTGCTGCCAGGCAAGAACTGTGGTGGGGCACATTATGGCGCACTGCTTTGAATCCAGCACACACTTGAAGGCCGCCCGCAAGGCAACCTCCGTCTTGCCGAAGCCAACGTCTCCACAGAGAAGTCTGTCCATTGGCGCAGACTTCTGCATATCGCTCTTTATCTCGTTTATTGCCCGGAGCTGGTCGTCGGTCTCGGTGTAGTCAAAGCGCTGCTCGAAGTCGTTCTGCCAGTCATTATCCTCCGAGAAGGCAAAGCCCCTTGCCATCTGGCGCTCGGCGTAGAGCTTTGTAAGCTCCTCTGCCATATCCTTGACGGCGGTTTTGACCTTGGCTCTGGTCCTGTTCCATTCGCCGGAGTTGAGCTTATTGAGCTTGACGCTGTCATCGTCTCGTGGGCCGATGTAGCGGGAGACCATATCCAGCTGTGTTACCGGCACATACAGCACATCCGTACCGGCGTACTGGATAGAGATGTAATCCTTCTTGATGCCGTTGTTATCCAGGTTGCGTATGCCGGCGAACCGCCCGATGCCGTAGAGAGCGTGTACCACCAGGTCGCCCTTGGCGATATCGGAAAGGGAGCCTATCTCCTCGCCCTTCTTGTGCTTCCTCTTTGACTTCTTGGAGACGGTCATCGCCTTCATCTGAGTTATCAGGGCGCACTTGATGTCCGGGTACTCAAAGCCTCCCGAAAGGCTGCCGGTGCGCAGGTAGACCACTCCGGGGAGTATCTGGCTGCTCTCGTTCATAATGCGGGCGTCTATTCCGTCGTCGCAGAGGTCCTGACAGATTATAGGCAGGGTCTTTTCCGAGCCCGCCAGCACCACGACGCAATATTCCTGCGAGCAGAAGCTTTTAAGCTCCTCCTCCAGATGTACGATGTTTCCGCCCCACACGCCGGTTTGGCGGCAGTCGGTGTTGATGAGCTTTTTTAGCTTTATGCCGGAAAGGGAGCGCATAAAGGTATCCATAAACACCGGCGAGAGCTTTGCAGCGCTGTGCATCACGTCCTCAAAAGAGAGGGAGAAGCCCTCCAGCTTTTTGAACATCACGCCGTCTTCCAGCAGCAGGGAC
>JAFUTK010000079.1 GCA_017471405.1 Ruminococcus sp. | reverse complement strand
CGCAGATGCGAAAGCCCCGCCAGCCGTCCTCCCGGGCTTCGGTCACAGCCGGGGCCTTATCTTCCTGGCAGACCACCGATATCTCCTCATCGGTGATGCCCACAAAGAGGGGCTGACAGTTCAGGTCGATATCATCAATGCTCCCCGCCTTGCAGACGGTGAGGCGGGCGTCAAGCACCTGTAGCTCCATATCATACCTCCGCATTCACAACGTTTATCGGACTCCCTGCCTTCCAGGCCTTAAGGTTCTCCGCCACCCTTTCCAGCAGACGCTCTCTGGTCTCCAAGGGCGCCCAGGCAACGTGAGGGGTCATAGTGCAGTTCTTCGCCTTCCGCAGCGGGCAGTCCTCCCTCATAGGCTCAAAGGTCAGGGCATCTACACACGCTCCGGCGATAGTACCGCTGTTAAGCGCATCACACAGCGCCTGCTCGTCCACAAGGCCGCCTCTGGCGGTGTTGATAAGCAGCGCCGTAGGCTTCATCAGCGAAAGCGTCCGGGCGTTTATCATTTTTGAATTTTCTTCCGTCAGCGGGCAGTGCAGGCTGACGATATCGCTTTTGCCAAGCAGTTCCTCAAGGGAGAGGCAAGGCGTTCCGTCTGTGACCTTCTGCGGCGAGCGGGTATAGGTGACCACATTCATACCGAAGGCGCGGGCTATCTCCCCCACCTTTCTGCCTATAGAGCCGTAGCCCACGATGCCGATGGTCTTCCCCGCCAGCTCAGAGGTAGGTATCCCGAAGAAGGTGAACAGCTTGTAGTTTACCCAGTCACCCCGGTCAACGGTAGCGGCATACTCCGCCACCTTGTTGTATTCATTCAGTATGAAAGCAAAGGTGTGCTGCGCCACGGCATTGGTGGAATAGCTGGGCACGTTGCAGACCACCGCTCCGTGCTTAGTTGCGGCTTTGAGGTCAACGTTGTTGTAGCCGGTGGCGAAAAGCCCCACAAATTTAAGGTTCGGGCAGCGCTCAAAGACCTCCTCGGTGATAAGGCACTTGTTGCAGATGACCGCATCGGCGTCACCGATGCGCTCCGCCACCTCGTCGTTGGGGGTGTAGCCGTAAACCTTGGCCTCCCCCAAAGCGGTCAGGCCGTCCAGCGAGACATCATTCCTTGTGACCGTCTCCGAATCAAGTATTACAAGCTTCACAGCGGTTCACCCTCATCGTCGAAGGCATTCTCAACGATGTTTTCGTCCTTTTCCTCCTCGGCCTTTTCGGCAGCCTTGGCTTTTTCCTCGGCCTCCTTGCGAGCGGCCTCCTTGGCGGCATTCTCCGCTTTCAGTTTCTTCTGATACTTCACATTGAAGAATATGGTCGCGCCGATGAGCAGTATTTCCGCTATTCCCAGCAGGGTTATGGCAAGGGTGGAGGTCCAGTACTGTGTGATTATAGTCGCGTCAATGGCGAACATCAAAAGCAGATAATGAACGGAGCCCTTTCTGTAATAAAGGGTCAGATAAAGTGCGGTGGCGATAAAGCAGAACACCATATGAGCAGTCAGCGGCAGAGGGGTGTAAACATTCTGCATTGCCGACTCCTCGGCTAATATGTTAAGCATAAGCTTCCTCCTTTTCGGATACGGGTGATAGGCGGCTATTGTCAAATTCTCACAGACCGCCACAATAATAATAGCACAAAGCCCGCTAAATTACAAGTCCTAAAATAAACAAAGACTTTATCCAACGGGGAGCTTTATTATGTGACACTTCATAAATAGGGCTTGCAGGGAAAATAAAAAGCCTCCCCTTGCGGAAGGCTCTTGCAAATGCTTATTCTGTTTTATAGCCAATCTTAAGGCTCTCGCCGTCAAAGCTGACCGCCTTGGAAAGTGTCACCGAAAGCTTCTGCTCCTCAGTGAAGCCCACTGTGTCGCCGTCAACAAGAACTGCGTCCTGAGAGATGACGTAATCCGCCAGCGCCAGCATAAAGCTGAACAGCTCCTGAGGCTGTGCGGTGGAGCCGATGACCTCCATCTCATCAAAGCCGAAGGCTTTCATACCGTAGGTAAAGGCGCAGAGACGGGTCTCCTTGTTTATGTACATTCCCACGTGGAGCATGATCGGGATAGGCAGGTCTCCCCTTTTGAGGTTTTCCGCCACGTCAACATAGAAGCTGCTCTCGAATACGGTGGGGTTCTTGTAGATGCCTATGGTGTTCTTGAGCTTGAGCATAGAGCTTGCCAGCTTGACGAACAGCTTGTTCTGCTCCAGCTTATCCTCGCCGTCCATAACGGCTATCATAACGTGGGCGCCATGCCTGGCTACAGCCTCGGGGCCCTCCTTCCAGAGGGGATTGTTCTTAGCACAAGCCTCCGCCTCGCCGTTGGGGACGGGGGTGGGCATCAGCGAGCAGGCGCAGGTCATATCCTCTGCGGAGAACACCACCAAGCCCTCCTTTATCTCGTCAGAGAACTCGATGTCCCAGTCCTCCTTGAGGTTGTGCTTAAAGCGTGGCCAGTCGAAGTTGGCGTCCTTAAGCAGCACGAAGCCCAGTACGTTCTTAGGCTGTTTTTCACTCATAGTATTTTCTCCTTCATAAAATCGGGCGCCCGCTGCGGAGCGCCCCCTTTAAGTCATATCTTTGAATAGCCGAAGCTGTTGATGAGCGCGTCAACCTTCTGGCCCACTCTGCACATCGGGCACTCTGTAGAGGAGTAGCTGTCGTACTTGGGCAGGTCATCGGCATAGAAGATAGCGTTCACAGGAATTCCGTGGCTCTCCTTGATAGCCGAGAAGATCGAGCCGATAGCCGCAAGGCTGCCGTTGTAGTACTGTAAGCAATCAACCGCACGCACGATGCTCTTACCGGTGGAGGCCGAGGAGATCAGCAGCAGCACCTGCTTGCCCCAGATCTTCTTCTGGGTGTTGTCGCGGAAGATCATCTGGTTGTTCATATTCAGCTCGGGAGTTACCACTGCGATATCAGCGCCGGAGTTGATGCCGTGCTCTGCAAGGCTCTCTGCCAGGAATGCTCCCAGCATCTCGGTGCCCTCAAGGCAGATAATGGTGTCAATGTGAGTAGTGGCAAAGGATGCCGCCAGCTCGGAGGCTGCCTCTCTTGCCATCTTGTGGCTGGTTTTGATAGAGGTCATATCTACATAGTAGTTGACGTGAGAGTGGTTGGTCGCAAAGTGACCGGGAATAATTCCGATCTTGATGCGGCGGTTCTTTGTGCTCTCAATAGTCTGTATCCTGTTTTCCATTTGTCATTCCTCCTATTAAAGGGTTTTTAACACACTATTCATTATAACATAATTCTCTGTCGATTACAAGCGTTTATTAAAATTTTCTTATCAAAATTTTGACATCGGATGCTCTTATGTTTTCCCTCGCCGCTGACGCGGCTCGGGGATATGCGGAAAAGAATATCCTCCGCCTTGCGGCGGAGATATCCTTTTCCGCCGAAAATCATCTGAACTGCTCCACACTCACGACCTGCGAGCAGTAATCGGTGATGCCCTTGCCCTTGTTGGGAACGTTGAAGGAGTAGATGACGTCCACCGCCAGCAGCACTATCAGCACTGCCGCAACAACGTTCTTCACCCTCTGCGGTATGTGCGCCGCAATATCGTCAATCACCGGGGCGAGGATATATATGCAGGCAAGCCCCGCAAAGCCGAACACCACCAGTCCCTCAAGGCATATTCTGCCGTTGATGTTCATAAAGTAGCCGTGGTAGTTCCAGTATTGAAGTCCCTTGTACTTGTCAAAATACCAGCTGGTGAGGTACTCGAAAATTCCGCTGCATATGACCACTATCATAAAGGACAGAGCCGGCTTATCCCGCCATTTTTTCAGAAACAGCACCGCCGCCGTCCCACCGACGCCGTATATGGGCAGCCATGGCCCATGTAGCGAGCCGCGGTTTATGAGCTCGCCGTCCTCGATGACGTGTATCGCTACCTCCCACAGCCAGCCTATGCAGGCAAAGGAGAAGAACACTATTGCAACTGAGGTGAACCGGTAGCTGCGGTGATAGTCGTGCCTTATCTTCATCTTCTTGCCGGACACGCCGATGTATTCCTTGTTGAAGCCCGCCGCTCCGGGATAGCTCTCCAGAAGCAGCATTTCTGCGGGAGTAAGTGTTCCGGCGGGGGTGTCGTATTCGACGCCTTCATCAAGTATCTCCGGGTCGAGCCAGCGGTCGCAGAGCTCCTCCGAGAACTCGCAGCCCTCCGCGATGACATTTCGCCGCAGCCTTATGTAAAGCTCCGCGTCCGAGGCGGTCTTGTAGGCATTCAGGAAGCCTATCCGGGCAACTCCCAGACCGGTGTAAACTATCAGCGCGTTTACGATAACGGCGTCTCTGCCGAAGATAAGAAAGCCCATTGCCGCCGAGCCTACGATGACCGGCACCTCAATAAGCAGGAATGAGGCGTTCAGCAGGAAGGTGTGCCACTTGTTACCCCTCATCATCTCTTTAGAGAGGGCGAAGGCCTTTTTCGTCTCGATGTTGGGGTTCTCCGCCAGAATATATGGTATCATATAATATTCATAGGTCTTGTAGAAGCCACCCACTACGGTAAAGAACCACAGCCCGCGGTAGATGTGCATCAGCACGAGGGTTTTCAGAGGCTTTAAGCACAGCTCCTTGATGGCAAAGCCCATTCGCCCGATGTTGGTGCGCCGGTAGATGCGGTTCTCAAGGAAGAACCTGCGCTCGCCCAGTATAAGTGTATCCGATACGAACACCGCCGCCAGTATCGAGAAAAGCGAGGTGCCGATTGTGACGAAGATATCCCAGGCGGTCATATCAGAGAAGAAGGCAAGTATGGCGTTGAGCACCTGAAAGTGCGGAGAATACTCCTTCGTGACCATATCGAAGGCGTCGGAGACATTCTGCTCGTAGCGCCTTGTCTTGTCGCTGACAAAGGCGGTTATGGGTCTGTCCTTGCCGGACACCAGTGACACCGTATTGTCGATTATCGCCCAGTTGGAGCTCTCGTTGCCGGAATGGAAGAAGGTAAGCTCCTTGGCGTTCAGCGAATTCTCGCCGTACTCGTCGTAGGTCTGCTCCCAGTTCTTCACTGCGGCAATATCCCCGATGTTGAACATATCGTCCGCCTGCTCGGGAGTGAGCCCCTCCCGCTTCATTGTCTCCACCACCTGGCGCTTATCGGCAGCTGACACGCGAAGGTTGGTAACGTTCTGCATATCGTAGC
The DNA here is from genome assembly GCA_017471405.1 of Ruminococcus sp. GTDB lineage: Bacteria > Bacillota > Clostridia > Oscillospirales > Ruminococcaceae > FB2012. Next base: position 904 of record JAFUTK010000079.1, on the reverse strand, counting down.
TGGCGATGAACTGCGTCGAGCCGCCGTACTGTCCGGCGATGAATACCATCACAAAGCAGACGGCGAAGCAGGCTACAAAATTATTTTTAAGGGCTCTGAAGGCCTCTCTTTTTACGTCCTTAATGCTCCAGCCGTTTTTCATGCTGTTCCCCTTTCGGTAACTGTGGGCTGCCGCCCGCTAAAGAAATACAGTCCTATTATATAATACAGGGACAAAAAAGTCAAGAATTCTTCACCGTTTTCTAAAATTTGACCTCCTCCGACCCCTTGACAAATCCCGCACAGCGGTGCTATAATATACTTTACAGAATATTTCAAAGGCTGCGACGGAAACGTGCGCTGCAAGACCTTTGCCTACAGAGAGCCCGGGCAAGCTGAAAACGGGCGGCAGGGTGCAGAGCTGTATCATTCCCGAGCCTGCTGACGAAAGGGTATTATCCCAGGTAGGAAAGCACGGCACTCACCGTTATCGAGATACGAGCGGCGCGTTTGGTTTATCCTCACGCGCAAGCAGAGTGGTAACACGGAGCTTGACGCTTCGCCTCTGTATATGAGGCGAGGCGTTTTTTATTTCACGCTGATGTTTCTGCGGGGCTGTAACGGATGCACCGCGCCCGTCCGCCTGAGAGGACTGTGGCCGTAGGTGCTCGCATTCCACAAGGCGAGCGCTGTTGGCTCTGAAAAGAGCCGGATCTAACGGATATCCCGCGTAAAACACGCTCCCCGCTGACAGGCGGCAAGGCATTACTCTACACAGAAAATATTTTATTGTAAGGGAAGGATATATATGCTTACACTTGACAAGGTATACCACGCAAGACACGTTTTAAAGCAGGTCATCAGAGAGACCGAGGTTATCAAGGCTCCCAAGATAAATCCGGAGGCTGATGTCTACCTCAAGACC
>JAFUTK010000078.1 GCA_017471405.1 Ruminococcus sp. | reverse complement strand
CGGGTCAAGGGCAGCGCCCTTGCGGAGCTCGAGGCAGAGCCTCGTTCGCGGCGCCAGCCGCGACCCGGCGCTGTGCAAAACAACGAAAAGGCACCACCTTTTCCGACTGTATCACAGACGCAAGAACACAGCAATTCGCAGCGCCGAAAAGTTACCCTTCTGCACTCGCAGGAAACAGTGAGCGCCAACGAACGTTTTTCCGTACCTAGTCGCATAAAGTGAAGGGCGCCCGGCTATGCCAATCATAGCTTGCGGAAATCGCGGCGGTGACAAGCCCCCGCCCTACGTGTAAGACAATATACAAAAGAGACATAAACAAGGAGGACAAAACAATGAAACAGAGATATATCGCACTGGCGGCAGCATTGATGATGACAGCAGGCTCGCTGGCCTCCTGCGGAAGCGCAGACACCTCTTCCTCGCCTTATAACGGCTCCGCCAGCGGGGACAGCATCGGCTATGTCGCTCCCCCCAACGACCAGAACGGCATCTCCGGCGATACCTCAAAGGATAAGCCGGAAAGCTCCGGGCTCAAGTATGACGGCAGCGCCGAAATGGCCGGCGAGGCAGAAAACTTGGCAGGCATTGACATTCCCTATAACGAGGAGTATGCCCATCTCGAGGAGAACGGCTTTAAGCTGGTGAAGGACGAGCCCCTCTCTACCTTCTCCACCGACGTGGATACCGCCTCCTACGCCAACGCCCGCAGAATGTTGAATGAGGGCAGCCCCGTCTGGAATGACGCCGTAAGGACAGAGGAATTCATCAACTACTTTAGCTACGACTATAAAGCCCCAACCGGCAGCGACCCAATTGCCATCACCACCGAGCTCTCCGACCGCCCGGGTTTTGAAACCAAGCTGCTGCTGGTAGGCGTCAGAGCCAAGGAAATAGAGCAGACACAAAGACCGCCTATGAACGTAGTGCTGCTGATAGACGTAAGCGGCTCTATGAGCTCGGAGGATAAGCTGCCGCTGGCTCAGAAGGCATTCCTTATGCTGGCTGAAAGCCTCGATCAGAACGACCGCCTCTCCATCGTAACCTATTCCGGCGAGGAAAGAATAGTGCTGGAGGGCGCAAAGGGCTCCGACTATAAGACCATCGAAAAGGCAGTAATGTCCCTCTCCGCAGGGGGCGCCACCGCAGGAGAGGCCGGCATCAATATGGCCTACAGCCTGGCGGAGAAGTACTTCATCAAGGGCGGCAACAACCGCATAGTTATGGCTACCGACGGCGACCTGAACGTGGGCGTGTCCTCCGTAGAGGAGCTGACAAAGCTTATCGAGGAAAAGCGCGAGGGTGGAGTTTTCCTGTCAGTGCTGGGCTTCGGCACCGGCAACTTCAAGGACAGCCGCCTCGAGGCGCTAGCAGATAACGGCAACGGAAATTACTCCTACATCGACTCGGAGAGAGAGGCAAAGAAGGTGCTGGTATCCGAGCTTCAGGGTACCCTCTATACCGTCGCAAAGGACGTAAAGGCGCAGATAGAGTTCAACCCCGCAGCAGTTGCGGCCTACAGGCTGGTGGGCTACGAGAACCGTCTGCTCAACGACGAGGACTTCACCGACGACACCAAGGACGCCGGAGATATGGGTGCGGGACATAACGTCACTGTGCTTTATGAGATAATTCCCGCCAAGGGCGTGCTGGGCTCCGACGGAAAGGCCGGAATCGAGCTGAAATATCAGGCCGATGAGCAGGCTCAGCAGGGCGAGTACGCCGATGAGCTGGCGACTGTAAAGCTGCGCTACAAGCAGCCCGATGAGGATCAGAGCAGCGAGATATCGGAGGTTGTAAAGACAGAGCAGTATACTAATGAGCTGCCGGCAAATCTTGCCTTTGCCTACTGTGCAGCGAGCTTTGCGGATTTCCTTAAAAAAGGCAGCGGCAGCGCAACGCAGCCGAGGGATATCCTTACGATAATTGAGGATAACGGGCTGGACACCGACGAATACAGAAAAGAATTTGTGGAGCTGGTAGCGAAAGCGTATACGATATACAGGAACGCTTACGATGACATACAGTAACGCAGAACAAAGCTGAAAAACCAACGTGAAGCGCCCGCACATCTCACCCTGTGGAATGCGGGTACCAAAGGCCACAGTATGAACAAGCCTTGGTTGCGGAACAGAGGTGATCTGCCCACAGGAGTGGCAGCGACCAACGGGAGCGCAGCGCGACGTTAAAAAAGGAGGGGAGTATTATGAAAAAACTGATATGTGTATGCCTTGCGGCTGTAGCACTTGCCTCCTGCGGGAGCAGCCCCGCGGCAGATGACCCCAATAATACGGTAAATACCCTGCTGAAGGGCGCCGATACCCAAAACAGTATGGTGGGGATATATTACTTCGACGGAGAGAAGACGGAGTTTTTCCATATCTCCTCCGAAAAGGACGGCGATAAGCTGATAGATGCCATAACCGGCATCCCCTGTGAGCAGACGGAGGAATACCCCTCAAGGGCACCCGCCTGGGGGATAAGCGTCCAGGGCAAGGACGAGAAGAGCATCGACGCCCTCTGGGCGGAGGGCATCTGGTGCACCGGGGACGGCAAAAGATATAAGATAGACCTGGACTTCACCGCCCTCACCAAGGACCTGCAAAAGACCGAGACCAACCCCTGCCCAGCTTCATCGCTGCCGGCAGTAAGATATCTGGCAGAGCAGGAGGGCAAGTGGAACAAGGCCTTTATGAGCAGAGCCCAGCTTCCGGAGAGCAAGGGCATCACCGCCGAGATAACCGAGCAGTCCGGCACTGAGCTCACTGTGACCTATAAGAACACCTCTGATGAGGACAGCTTTCTTGGCTACCACTACTCGCTGGCTGTGGAGCTGGAGGGGGAATGGTACGGCGTTCCCACGCTTCCGGGGCGGGAGCTTTACTTCATAGAGCTCGCTCTGGAGCTGCCCGCAGGAGGGGAAGAGACCATAAAGCACGATATCGCTTCCTTTGGCACCCTCCCCGAAGGAAAATATATGCTTATCTCAAACGGCTGTTCGGCCGAATTTGAAAAATGACAAGCCTCAATACGGCTCAAATCGCGCAAATACGTGATTTGAGCCGTTTATTCATATCTGCGTGCATATATGCAGGCAAGAATGCAAGTGTCCATTTTTTTGGATATGTGATAGTCCTGTGAAAATTTCCCTCTCAGTCAAAAGAGGGCGTTTTTTTGTATCAATGTTGAAAACTTTGAAAAACTTGGCCTCAAAAAGTGGTTTTACAGTGAGTTTTTAACACTTTCAACCGAGTTTTCAACATTTTTGAGCATCTAAGTCCAAAGCTTTCAACTGTCCGTAAAAATACTCACAAGCAAAACGCGGGTCATATGTTCGAGAAAAAAGCCCCCTTTATAACAAACCACCCCTTGCAAAATACAGAGGAATATGGTATAATAAAAATGTATACGCGCAAGCACTACTTTGACTATATAATGAGGAATGAAAATGGAAAAGATATTCAGTCTGGGTGTGGACGTGGGCTCAACCACCGTCAAGACAGTCATTCTCGACGGGGACGACATCGTCTACAATAAATATGAGCGGCACTTCTCAAAGGTGCGCGAGACCGTGGCGGCTCAGCTCTCGGCTATCAGAGAGCTTTATCCCGATGCGAAATTCAGGATAGCCATTACCGGCTCGGCGGGTCTGGGCATTGCGGAGGCCTGCGGGATAACCTTCGTGCAGGAGGTGTTCTCGGCCTTTACCGCCGTCAACAAGACCTACCCCGATGCGGACGTCGTGGTGGAGCTGGGCGGCGAGGACGCTAAGATAATCTTCCTGACCGGCGGCGTGGAGCAGAGAATGAACGGCACCTGCGCCGGCGGCACCGGAGCCTTCATCGACCAGATGGCAAGCCTGCTGGGCGTCACCGCTGACGAGATGAACGCTATGTCCCTCAAGGCGACAAAGAAGTACCCCATAGCCTCCCGCTGCGGAGTTTTCGCTAAGTCGGACATTCAGCCGCTGCTCAATCAGGGCGCTAAAAAGGAGGACATCGCAGCCTCCATATTCCAGGCAGTCGTTGACCAGACCGTTTCGGGTCTGGCACAGGGCAGAAAGATGGAGGGCAAGGTGCTGTTTTTGGGAGGCCCTCTCTCCTTCCTGTCGGGGCTGCGCAAGGCCTTTGTGGAGACCCTTAAGCTTGACGAGGAGCACGCTGTGTTCCCGGAGCTTGCTCCCTGCTTTATGGCCTTCGGCTCGGCGCTGCACGCCCAGAAGCTGGGGGACGAGATGACCATTGCCGAGGCTATCGACAAGATAACCCACGCCAAGGCCACCGATTCCATCGTCACCGGCAAGCCGCTGTTTGCCTCCCAGGAGGACTACCGGGAGTTCGTTGAGCGGCACAAGCAGTCCGACCTTAAATATGAGAACATACAGACCTACCGGGGAGACGCATACCTCGGCATTGACGCCGGCTCCACCACCACTAAGCTGGTGCTAATCACTCCCGATGGGAAGCTGCTGTATCAGTACTACGGCTCCAACAAGGGGCAGCCGCTGGACGTTATCGCCGCCAAGCTGGAGGAGATATACGACCTCGCCACCGACGGGCTGGTCATTCGGTCATCGGCAGTCACCGGCTACGGCGAGGATTTAATCAAGGCGGGCCTCGGCGTGGACTACGGCATAGTTGAGACTGTGGCGCACTACAAGGCGGCAGCCTACTTCTGCCCCGACGTTGACTTCATCATCGACATCGGCGGACAGGACATCAAGTGCTTCAAGATAAAGAACAACGCTATCGACAGCATTATGCTCAACGAGGCCTGCTCCTCCGGCTGCGGGTCCTTTATACAGACCTTTGCTCAGGCTATGGGCTATGAGATCGCGGACTTTGCCCGGCTGGGGCTCTTTGCAAAGGCGCCTGTGGAGCTGGGCTCCAGATGCACCGTATTTATGAATTCCTCCGTTAAGCAGGCGCAGAAGGACGGCGCCTCGGTGGAGGATATCTCGGCGGGACTTTCCTCCTCCATAATCAAAAACGCCATCTACAAGGTCATCAGAGCCAAGTCGGTGGAGGAGCTGGGAAAAAACATCGTGGTGCAGGGAGGCACCTTCCTCAATGACGCTGTGCTGCGCTCCTTCGAGATAGAGCTGGGCAGGAACGTTATCCGTCCGGCTATCGCAGGACTTATGGGAGCTCTGGGCTGTGCGCTGTTTGCCAAGGAAAGGAGCAAAAACAGCGGGGAGCGCTCCACAATACTTAACAAGCAGCAGCTGGGAGAGTTCGCCTACAATTCAGTAGCGACCCAGTGCCGCGGCTGCACCGCTCACTGCAATCTGACAATAATCCGCTTCAACGACGGCCACCGCTTCATCTCCGGCAACCGCTGCGAGAGGGGCGCCGGCATCAAGCTGGAAAACCGGCTTGAAAATATGGTGGAGTTCAAGTATAACGAGATAAAGGCCTACGCCGAGAAGAAGCCGGCTCACCCCAAGGCTCGGGTGGGTCTGCCGCTGGCGCTGTCCTTCTACGACCTGATGCCCTACTTCCACACGCTGCTCACCGAGCTGGGCTTTGAGGTGGTGCTGTCGGAGGAGAGCACGAGAGAGACCTATTACAAGGGTCAGCAAACCATTCCCTCGGATACGGTGTGCTATCCCGCGAAGCTGGCTCACGGACATATCCAGAGCCTGCTGGACAAGGGGGTTGACCTGATATTCTACCCCTGCATGAGCTATAATATGGACGAGGGCGGCTCCGACAACCATTACAACTGCCCCGTAGTTGCCTACTACCCCGAGCTGTTAAAGGCCAATATGCCCGACCTGAATGACGACAACTTCTATGCGCCCTACCTGAACATCAATATGAAGGACCATGTCGCAAAGGTGGTCTCCCAGTGCTTCAGAAAGTACGGCGTAACAAAGAAGCAGGTCTACGGCATACTCAACAAGGCTTATTCCGAGCAGATACGCTACCGCAGACGCATTGAAAAGAAGGCACAGGAGATAATGGCGGCGGCAAGGGAGAAGGGCCAGAAGATAATCGTGCTGGCGGGACGCCCCTATCACATAGACCCGGAGATCAACCACGGCATACATAAGCTGATAGCCTCTATCGGCTTTGCGGTGGTCACCGAGGACAGCGTGGCCAACCTTGTAAATGTCCCCCCGCTGGACGTGCTCAACCAGTGGACATATCATTCGAGAATGTACAGGGCGGCGGAATACGTCTGTGA
>JAFUTK010000077.1 GCA_017471405.1 Ruminococcus sp. | reverse complement strand
ATAGCGCCTTGTAAAAGCTCTCTACTATCAGCACGAAGGCGGAGTGCAGCCACTTCTTCGAGCGCAGCAGCACGAAGAAGCTCCTGACCGGCACCTTGCCGTAGGTGGAGGCCTCCAAAAACACTCTCGAGAGAATGACTGAGAACACATTGACGATGAAGGCTGTCATCAGCAGCCTCAGCAGCATACTGACGGCTATCATAATGATTATCGCCGCCTTGTCGGAGCCCACGATATTATTGATGCCCTTGTAAATGGTGGTGACATAGGAGCCAGTGACAAACATATTTGCAAACTTGGCAAATTCGCCCTCCGCAAGGCTCACCTCAACGGGGCCCAGCTTGTAGCTCTTGGACTTGTTCTCCTCGAACTTTTCCTGCGCCTTGTCTAGGTCCTCAGTGAGTATGCTCTTGCCGTCTATCTTGATGCCGATGTTGCCGGACACGAACTCATAGAGGATATTGGTGCTCTCGGCAGCGGCGGCCTGATCGGCGGCGGCAAGGTCGGCGTCATCGTCCTCAGCGGAGAGGATAGCCAGCACTCCGCTGTATTTTATCCCCAGAAACGCCGCCATAAGGCAGGTGAACACCAGAACAAGGTAGTGCCTTTTAACGCTCTGCTTAGCATTGAGTTTAGCCTGCTTGCGGTCAAACATATATCTTTCTCCTTTATCCGCCCCAAAGGGCGAAGTTTGTCATAAATCTATTATAACATCTCTTTACTATTTTTTCAAGACCCGAATGTAATAATGCACAATGCACAATTCACAATGCACAATGAATGTATCGCCTGCGGCGATGGATCTGGCGCTCCGCGCAAAGGGGCACGAATTAAAATTCGTCCGCGTAAGTGAAATGTTTGCGCAGCAAACTTTTGGCTAATTACCTGCAATTAGCCTGGACACCATAATTGTGCATTGTGCATTGAAAAAAGCTCTTGCAATTATCCCCCGAATGGTGTATAATAAACTAAATACGTCTTTAAGATAAGGAGGCTTTTCTATGCGCGCAAGCGGAATACTTATGCATATATCCTCGCTGCCGGGAAAGTACGGCATCGGCAAGCTGGGCAGTGAAGCCAGAGCCTTTGCGGATTTTCTCCATAAGGCGGGACAGAAATACTGGCAAATACTTCCCGTAACTCCCACCAGCTACGGTGACTCTCCCTATCAGAGCTTTTCGGTGAACGCCGGCAACCCCTACTTCATCGACCTGGAGACCCTCGAGGCGGATGGGCTGCTGAAAAATATGGAGTACAAGCGCATCAGCTGGGGCGAGATGGCGGCAGTGGATTATTCGCTGCTGTATAACAAGGTCTTTACCGTTTTGCGCAAGGCCTACGGCCGCTTCACGCAGGATAAGGACTTCAAGGCCTTCTGTGAGGAGAACGCCTCGTGGCTGGATAACTACGCCCTCTTTATGGCATTAAAGGACGCCCATGACGGCGCCGGCTGGTACGAGTGGGAGGAGCCGCTGCGTATGTTCAAGGCCTCAGCCGTTAAGGCCGCAAGGCAGGAGTATGAGGACGATATCGGCTTCTACAAATTCATACAGTACGAATATTTCAAGCAGTGGAGAGCCTTCAAGGTATATGTCAACAGCTTGGGCATCGACATCATCGGGGATATCCCCATATACGTTGCCTACGACAGCGTTGAGGTCTGGACAAAGCCTGAATACTTCCTGCTGGACGAGAACAAGACTCCCATAGACGTTGCCGGCTGTCCCCCCGATGTGTTCACCGCAAAGGGTCAGCTGTGGGGCAACCCCCTCTACCGCTGGGACGTTATGGAGGCGGAGGGTTTCAAGTGGTGGATAGACCGCATCCGCTCCGCCTGCTCGACCTATGACGTTGTCAGGATAGACCACTTCCGGGGCTTTGAGAGCTATTACTGCATTCCCTACGGCAGGGAGGACGCAGTCATCGGCGAGTGGCGCAAGGGCCCTGATATGAAGCTGTTTAAGGAAGTGAAGAAGCAGCTGGGCGACTGCCGCATCATCGCGGAGGATCTGGGCTTCATCACCAAGAAGGTGGCAAAGCTTCTGAAGGCCAGCGGCTTCCCGGGAATGAAGGTAATGGAGTTTGCCTTTGACCCCTCCGGCGAGAGCGACTACCTCCCCCACAACTTCAAGAGCTCCAACTGCGTCTGCTACACCGGCACCCACGACAACGAAACGCTGGCAGGCTGGGTAGGGCAGATATCCCGTAAGGAGAAAAAGTTTATCCGGGAGTACTTAAATATCAGGCGCAACGCCGAGATACCCCGGGCGGTCATCAGAGCGGCATGGTCAAGCACCGCCGACACCGCCATCGCTCAGATGCAGGACTTTCTGGAGCTGGGCTCCGAGGCGAGAATGAATATCCCCTCCACGCTGGGAGGCAACTGGCAGTGGAGAATGAGCTCCGGCGCTTTGACCGATAAGCTGGCGCAGGAGATATATGATCTTACCCGCATCTATGGCAGACTGGCTGCCAAGCCGGAGGCTAAGAATGACTGAGTTCAAGGACCTCCCCCGCCCCTGGCAGAGGGTATTCGAGCTGGAATGGGAGGCGGTCTGCAAGGGCAGCAGAGCCATCGCCGCCGTTATCACCGACCAAAGCGGGGAGATAATATCGGAGGCCCGCAACCGCACCGGCGAGTGCCTTGACCCCAACCCCAAGACCGCCCACGCCGAGAATACTGCAGTGGGGCAGATAGATACGACCCAGCACCCCGACCTCCGGGCCTACACCCTTTACGCCGGGCTGGAGCCCTGCCTTATGTGCATGGGCACCATTGTTATGGGCGGCATCAGGCATATCGAGATAGGAGCCCGCGACAGCTTCGGCGGAGCGATGAAGCTCATCGACCTCTTCGACTTTGCCCGCGCTAAGAACATCGAAATTATCTGGCGGGACGGTGAATTCGGGGATATCCAGCGGGGAATGCAGGCTCTCAGAGAGCTGCTTTACTGCACCGACAGCGCCCGGCTGGAACGCATCCTCGCGGACTTTTCCGAGCTCAACCGCCCGGGAGTGGAGGCGGCGAGAGCCATAGTCAGCGGCGGCACCTTTGATGAGCGGGAGCCCTCCTCCTTCACAGCGGAGGAAATATATTCAATGCTGAAAAGCAATATCACCAATACGGAGGAAGAATAATGGAAAAACAGTACCTCATTGACGAGATAAACAAGGACTTAGCCGGCAAGTTCGGCACCTCTATTGACAGGGCGGACGCTGTGCAGCTGCACGAGAGCATATCATCTGTTGTTATGCGGGAGATATCTGCCCGCTGGGAGCAGAGCCGCCGGCGCCATCTTGAAAACCGCCGCGCCTGCTACCTTTCTATGGAATTCCTGATGGGCAGGGCAGTCTACAACAACCTGCTGGTACTGGGAATAAAGAATGACGTTGACGAGGCCTTGAAGTCCTGCGGGCGTTCACTTGCTGAGCTTGAAGAGATAGAGGACGCAGCCTTGGGCAACGGCGGCCTTGGCAGACTTGCCGCCTGCTTTCTGGACTCCGCCGCCGCTCACGATATCCCGCTGGACGGCTACGGCATCAGATATAAGTACGGCCTGTTCCGTCAGGCAATTGAGGACGGCTTCCAGAGGGAATACCCCGATGACTGGCAGCGTCAGGGCGACCCCTGGAGCAAGCGCTGCGACGCCGACGCGGTGGAGGTAGCCTACTCCGATATGACCGTAAAGGCCGTCCCCTACGATATGCCTATAATCGGCTGCGGCACCGAGAACATCGGCACCCTGCGCCTGTGGCAGTCGGAGGCGGCAGAGGGCTTCGACTTTGACAAATTCAACTCCGGCGACTACGACGGGGCAGTAAAGCACTCCACCGACGCCGAGAACATCTGCAAGGTGCTCTACCCAAATGACAACTTCGACGAGGGCAAAAAGCTGCGCCTGAGGCAGGAGTATTTCTTCTCGGCGGCATCACTGGCGGACATCACCGCCAAGCATTTTAAGCGCTTCGGCACCCTTGACAATTTAGCCGACTTCGTCACCGTCCAGCTCAATGACACTCACCCGGTCATCTCTATCCCCGAGCTGATGAGGCTGCTGGTGGATAAGTACGGCTATGAGTTCGAGCAGGCCTTTGACATCACAAGAAGAGTGTTCAACTACACCAACCACACCGTTATGCAGGAGGCTTTGGAAAAGTGGAGCGCACCCCTTATGGAGCAGCTGCTCCCCCGGGTATATGCCTTTGTGCTGATGATAAACGAGCGCTTTATCAAGGATATGTATAAACTTGGCAAGGACAGAAAGTTTATCGACAAGCTGGCGCCCGTAGGCGGCGGACAGGTGAGAATGGCTAACCTCGCCTGCTACTGCTCCTCCTATATAAACGGCGTGGCGCAGATACACACCGAGATACTCAAGGCTGATACCCTCAAGGAGTGGTACGAGCTTTACCCTGAGCGTTTCCAGAACAAGACCAACGGCATCACCCAGCGCCGGTGGCTGGCCCTCTGCAACGAGGAGCTTTCCGCCCTTATCACCAGACTACTTGGCAGCGACAAGTGGGTAAAGAATTTGGACGAGCTGCAAAAGCTCAAGCCCTACGCTGACGACGAGGCGGTGCTCAGGGAGTTCATCGCTATAAAGAGGCAGAAAAAGCAGCAGCTTGCCGACTTCATCAAGGCTCACGACGGAGTGACGCTCTCTGCTGACAGCATCTTCGATGTGCAGATAAAGCGTCTGCACGAGTACAAGCGCCAGCTGCTCAATGCGCTGTCCATTCTCTACATCTACTTTGGCATCAAGGACGGCTCTATCAAGGACTTCACCCCCACCTCCTTTATCTTCGGAGCGAAATCCGCACCCGGCTACCGCAGAGCCAAGGCCATCATCAAGCTCATAGGCGAGATAGCCAAGCTCATCGACAGCGACCCGGAGGTTAGAGACCTCATCAAGGTGGTATTCGTACAGAACTACAACGTCAGCTACGCCGAAAAGCTGGTGGCGGCTACCGATGTCTCCGAGCAGATATCCACCGCCGGCACAGAGGCCTCCGGTACCGGCAATATGAAGCAGATGTTAAACGGCTCTGTAACTCTCGGCACCCTTGACGGCGCCAACATCGAGATAGCCGAGGAGGCCGGCGAGGAGAACGAGTATATCTTCGGCGCCAAGGTGGAGGAGCTGGAAAATATAATGCCCGACTACGACCCCCGCAAGATACTTTTCACTGATGAGAAGATAGACCGCGTGCTGAACAGGCTCATCGACGGCACCCTTGACGACGGCGGAGTTCCTTCGAATCAGGAGGGCAGCTTTAAGGAGCTTTACAAGGCCCTCACCGACGGCGCCTCCTGGCACGTTCCCGACCACTATTATGTTCTGGGCGACTTCAACAGCTACGTGGAGACCAAGCTCCGAGCCAACCGCGACTACAAGGACGATCTGGCCTTTGCCCGCAAGTGCTGGCTGAATATGTGCTCGGCAGGAAAGTTCTCCTCCGACCGCACCATCAAGGACTACGCCGAGAATATCTGGCATATCTGACAGACGAACGAAAACCGGCGGGAACCCGTCCGATAAGATACCGACGACAGACGAACGGAAATCGGCGGAAAAACGGTATCTTCCCCCGCAGGGGAAGAATACCTTTTTCCGCACCTTCCCGAGCCGCCGCAGGCGGCGAGGGCAAAACGAAAAAGGAGAATATATGACTAAAAGGATAATAAGCCTGTGCGCGGCGGCTGTAATGTCGCTTGCCGCCCTCACAGCCTGCGGCGACAGCTCATCCTCTCAGGAGGACGCCTCCTCAAAGGAGCCCCAGACCTCATCACAGACTGAGGATACCTCATCAAAGGAGGATACACCTTCCGCCGCACCCGTCTGGACTACTGACCCGGCAGTTAGAATGACTGTGGAGGGCACCGACCTCGTTGTGGCAGGCGAGAAGATATTCTTAAACGGAATGAACACTCCCTGGAATAACTGGAACGACTTTGGCGGAAACTACTCCGAGAGCTACTGGGAGAGAATGTTCAAGACTATGCACGAGAACGGTCAGAACGCCGCAAGAGTGTGGATAACCTGTAACGGTGATGTGGGCATTGACATCGACGATAACGGATTTGTCACCGGCGCTACCGCCAAGCACTGGCAGGACCTTGACAGCTTCTTCGCCATCGCTGAAAAGCACCAGATCTACATTATGGCTACCCTCATCTCCTTCGATCACTTCAAGGACACCTATCAGAGCTATATGAAGTGGCGGGCGATGCTCCAGAACGACGACGCCATCGACAGCTATGTGAACAACTACGTTATTCCCTTCTGCGAAAGGTATGACGGCAACGAGTACCTCTTCTCCATCGACCTTATCAACGAGCCCGATTGGGTCATCGAGAACGAAGAATGTGGTCAGCTTCCCTGGGAGGCTATGGGCAGCTATTTCGCCCGCGCCGCCGCGGCTGTTCACGAGCACAGCGATATCCTCGTGACCATCGGAATGGGAATGATAAAGTACAACAGCGAGAAGTACGGCAAGAACTACGCCTCTGACGAATACCTGCAAAGCATTTATCAGAACGACAAGGCCTATGTGGATTTCTGGTCCACCCACTACTATACCTGGATGAAGTCCTGGCTGGGAATGCCCTTCAAGACCACAGCAGAGGATTTCGGAATGGATCTCTCCAAGCCGAGAGTGATAGGCGAGTGTGAGGTCACTGGTGTCAGCAACGGCAGTGATGCCACCTTGGAGGAATGCTATCAGAGCCTTTACGACGAGGGCTGGTGCGGCATTTTCCCATGGACGACTGACGACATCTTCCCCGGCGGGGAGGTAGCAGACAAGGTGCTGCCGGTAGCGAAACCCTTCTTTGAGAAGTACGGGAATAAGAGATAAAAAGCAGAATTGAGGGGCAACGAACGCGAAGCGCGTTAAAAGTTTCGGTCAAGCCTTTTCAAAGGCTTGCGGGGTGTCGGGGCAGCGCCCTGACCGGAGCTCGAGGCAGAGCCTCGTTTGCGGCGTCAGCCGCAACTCGGCGCTGCGCACAGTAACGAAAAGGCGCAACG
>JAFUTK010000076.1 GCA_017471405.1 Ruminococcus sp. | reverse complement strand
GGCAGCGGAGTGCTGCGTCTTGACGGTGTCGATACCCCTATCCGGGAGGGCGATGCGTTCTATCTGCCCCCGAATGTTCCCCACGAGTACTTCCCTACCGAAGAGATTTGGGAGACCCACTGGGTCACCTTCGACGGCAGAGAGTGCGAACGGGTGCTGAAATTTATCGGGCTGGATAAGGCCAAGGCCTTCCGCATCCACGACATCAATGCGGTGGACGCCATCTTCAAGAAGATACTTTATTTAATGAAGACCAACTATTACTACAGCGGGTTCCAGTGCTCGGCTCACCTCTACCAGTTCCTGATAGAGCTCAACCGCGTGATGAATATGCAGTCCGGCGCCAAGGACGGTGCAAAGCTCAACCAGCTGAGCCCGGTCATCGACTATATCGACAACAACTACAGCCGCGACCTGACCCTCTCGGAGCTCTCGGGGCTTATAGACCTATCGCCCCAGTACCTCTGCCGGCTCTTCAAAGAGTGCCTCAATATGCGCCCCTTTGAGTATCTGGCAAGGAAGCGCATCTCCGAGGCGAAGCTGCTGCTGCTGGAGGACAAGCTCAATGTCAACGAGATTGCAAGGCAGGTGGGCTACAACGATTGCAGCTACTTCTGCGCCGTATTCAAGAAGCACGAGATGCTCTCCCCTGCGGAGTTCCGCTCACTGCACAAGAAAGCCACCGGCTGATATAACGAAAAGGGATATCCGACCCGCGCAGGGTGGATATCCCTTTTCTTATTGCCTGAATAACTGCCGGGGAGTTATCGTTTCGCCTTACTTCAGCACCTGCCAAAGGACAACTCCCGCTCCAACCAGCAGAATGACTACCCCCTGAACCGCAGTGATTATCTCTGCGGCTTTAAGCTTTTTGCGGCTTTGAAGCTCCTTCTGTTTTTCCTCACCGTCAAGAGCCTTGCCGTTTAAAAATGCCAGCACCTCGCGGTAGGTCTGAACGTCGTTGTCCTTCTTGATGCTCTCCGCTCTGTGGAACGCCATGAAAACGCACATCGCCGCTGCACCGAGGAACACTCCTCCCAGCGCCGGGCTCACCAGCTCAAAGAGCAGCGTCCCCACAATAATCATTCCCAGAAGCCCCAGAAGCCCCAATAGCTGCGCATGCTTGTAGGTCTTGGCATCATCGTTTCTTACCCTTTCACTCATAACCTCAACATCTCCTTTGATAAGCTCGTCGAGGGAAACGCCGAAGGCATCGCCGAGAAGCAGAAGGCTCCTGACATCGGGATAGCTTTTTTCGTTCTCCCAGTTCGAGACGGTCTGTCGGCTGACACCGCATCTCTCTGCCAGCTGCTCCTGCGACCATTCCCTTTCCGAACGGTACTGCTTTATCCTGCCGCCCAGCTCCATAGCGTTCACCTCTCCTGTCTGCCGGAGGCTCATTCCTCCGTCTGTGTTATCATCATAGCAGATGTATCCGTCTGTGTCTACCAAAGCTCTTTGACATCAGCGAAAAAGCGGCGTCAAAATTCTTTGACACCGCTTGCAATTGTCAATCCCAGTATTTCCGGTCAAGGCTCCTAAACTGCACCGCCTGGGCTATGTGAGTGTCGGTAAGCACCTCGCTGCCCTCCATATCGGCACAGGTGCGGGCGACCTTCAAGATTCGGTCGTAGGCTCTCGCTGAAAGTCCCAGCTTGTTGAACACGCCCTCCAAAAGCGTCTGCGCCCTGTCGGTCATGGGGCAGACCTCTCTGATAATGTCGCTGGTGATGCGGGCGTTGCAGGTGATATCTGTCCCATCAAAGCGCTTGGTCTGCACATCTCTCGCCCGCTGGACGCGCTCCCTTATCTCGGCGGAGCTTTCCTCCTTCTGCTGTGAGGAGAGGTCGGAGAACTCCACGGGAGCCACCTCAACGTGAATATCAAATCTGTCAAGCAGAGGTCCCGATACCTTTGAAAGGTAGGTCTTGACCTGCTTGGGGCTGCATATGCACTTCCTTGTGGGGTGGCCGTAATAGCCACAGGGGCAGGGATTCATAGCGGCAATGAGCATAAACGAGCAGGGGTATGTAACACTTCCCGACACCCGGGAGATAGTCACCTGCCTGTCCTCCAGAGGCTGACGCAGTATCTCAAGAGACAGCCGGGAGAACTCTGCCAGCTCGTCTAAAAACAGCAGACCGTTGTGAGCTAAGGATATCTCGCCGGGGCGCGGCACCGAGCCGCCTCCCGAAAGTCCCGCCGCCGAAACGGTGTGGTGAGGCGAGCGAAAGGGCCTTACCGTCACCAGGGGGTGCTCCTTGTCAAGAAGTCCCGCCACCGAATGGATATTCGTAGTCTCAATGCTCTCCTCAAAGGTCATCGCCGGGAGTATGGAGGGCATGCGCTTTGCCAGCATTGACTTTCCAGAGCCGGGGGCGCCTATCATCAAAGCGTTGTGACCGCCGGCGGCGGCTATCTCCAGCGCCTTCTTGGCATTCTGCTGACCCCTTACGTCGGCGAAATCAAGGGTACCGAAATAGTCGGGCTCGCCTATGAAGGTGGGACTTGCAGGCATCATCACCGCCTTGCCGGAAAAGTGCAGCACCAGCTGTGCCACGCTCTCCACGCCGTAGACCTTTATCCCCTCCACCACAGCCGCCTCGCGGGCGTTGTCAAAGGGGACGTATATTTCCTCAAGCCCCATCTCCCGGGCAAGAATTGTCATAGGCAGCACGCCCGCTATGGAGCGTATCTCCCCGGAGAGGGAGACCTCTCCGATAAAGGCGGCCTTTTCCGTCTGCTGCGGGGAGACAAAGCCCGTCACCGCCAGCAGCGCCACCGTTATTCCCAGATCGTGCACCGAGCCGGATTTCTTCTTGTCAGCAGGTGCGAGGTTGACCATTATCTTCATTGTGGGGAAGCCTATCTGCGAGGAACGCAGCGCCGAGCGTATGCGCTCACGGCTCTCCCTGACGGCAACGTCCGCCAGTCCCACGATGTCAAAGCTCTGCATACCCCGGCTGGATTCTATCTCCACCTCCACCGGGAAGGCGTTGAGCCCCATAAGCCCCAGACTGTTTATCTTTGCAAACATAAAAACTGTTCCCTTCGTGTTCAGCGCTTTAAGGTGTAGGTCTCGATAAAGCGCAGGACATCGTCATATACCTCGTCCTTGTTGAGCTCGTTGAGCAGCTCGTGCCTTGCGCCCTCATAGATGCGCACTCTTGCCGAGCAGCAGTAGCTTATCAGCTTGTTGAACACCTTCTTGACGCCCTCGCCGTAATCGCCCACAGGGTCAGCGTCTCCGGCGATGAGCAGGATAGGCAGATCCTTTCTCATTGTGGAGAACCACTTCTCTTGACTTACGAACCACAGCAGCTTGCCCAGATTTTCAAAGCCGTTAAGGGTGAACACAAAGCCGCACTTCTCGTCGGCTATGTAGGCGTCCACGATATCGTCATCCCGGGAAAGCCAGTCGTACTCGGTGCGGGCGTCCTCGATGCGCTTGTTGTACTGCCCGAAGGCTACCTTGTTGATGGTGTTGCTGCGGTGAGTGGGGCCGTTCTTTTTCTTGGCGGCGTCCACAGCCAGCAGGAGCATCTCTCCTGCCTTTACGGGGCCTGCGGTACCGCAGTAGACGGCTCCGTCCAGCTCCCTGCCGAACCAGGTGGTATAGGCTCTTGCAAGGAAGGAGCCCATGCTGTGCCCGAAGAGGAAATAGGGCAGCTCGGGATAGTTATCCTTCATCATTTTGGTCAGGGTGTGCATATCCTTGACGGCGTTCTCCCAGCCCTCGGTCTCGGAGAAATAGCCCAGTTCGGAAAGCTCCCTGACGCTGTCGCCATGACCCAGATGGTCGTTGGCGCAGGCGATGTAGCCGTTGGCGGCGAGAAACTCCGCAAAGGGGGCGTACCTCTTGGAATACTCGCTCATGCCATGAGCTATCTGAACCACGCCTCTCGGCTCACCCTCCGGGAACCAGACGTGGTAGCAAATGTCGTGGACATTGTCGCGGCTCTTAAAGGTCGAGGTTATCATTGTACTCATATTCAACACTCCTTTTCGGGGAATAATTTTTTACGGTCTTTGATGTATTACTTGCAGTGCATCACCATTATCAGTATGGCAAAGAAATGGAACACCGTTCCGCCTATGGTGAAAAGGTGCCAGATGGAATGGAAGTATTTCACCTTCTTGATAGCATAGAAGATGACTCCCACAGTGTAAAACCCGCCGCCGATGAGCAGGAACACCATAGTCATTTTAGGTACACTTTCCAGCATGGGCTTTATGGCAAAGATTATCGCCCAGCCCATAAGGATATAGCATACCACCGAGGGCTTGCGGAATTTTTCAAGGTCGATGGAATTGAGGACTATGCCCAGTATCGCCGCCGCCCAGACTATCCCGAAGATAACCCAGCCTATGGCGCCCCGCAGTGGCACAAGGGTTATGGGGGTGTAGGTGCCGGCTATCAGGAAGAAGATGGTGTTGTGGTCCATTATCCTGAAAAAAGCCTTAGCCTTGCGGTTGGTAATGGCGTGGTAGAGGGTGGACATAGTGTAAAGTATTATCATACTGGCTCCGTATATGGCCGAGCCCACCACCGCCCATGCGCTGGAATATATGGCGGAGAATACTATGAGTATCACCGTTCCGGCTATGGCCAGCAGCCCGCCGGTGCCGTGGGAGACGGCGTTGAATATCTCCTCTCCCAGCGAGTAGCGTTTTGTTATATCTGCCTTAACTGTCTGTGCGCTCATTGTGATGCTTCCTTTCTACAGGCTATACCTATGTATATTTTAACACCCCAGAGGGGGTCTTGTCAATAAGAAGATATGCTCCCCTTCAAATTCTCTTGACAAACCTCCCTGCCGGGTCTATACTTTAATGGGAAGGGAGTGAGCCTGTGAAAAAGATATTTTTGCTTGCGGTGATGCTGTTATCGCTATCGCTGATGTCCTTCACATACCTCCCGGACGATGAGGAGGAGCGGGAAAAGGTCAGAGCGGCGGTGATGTTCTCCGATTTGGTGAGTGATGATATAAAGAACAGCCTCGACGCCGCCGAGATATACCCTGTCAACATTCTGAGCGCGGAACAGCTCCACTCATTAACAAAGCTTGAGGACGCCGTTTCAGAGGATCGGGAATGGCACGTCATATACGGCACTACCGATGTGACCGTCAGCCGCGGGGGCGGCTGGAGGGTGACAGGGGTCGCAGAGACGCCCGCAGCCCTGCCGACAGCGGAAAGCTGTGCGGCGGAGGGCTCGGACATCTGCGTAGTGTACGTTCCCGAATACGGCGCCCGGCTTGTGCTCTCGGAGGAGGACGGAAGCCTGCGGGCAGCAGCGCTGAAGGGCAGGCCTAACTTTACCGGGCTCCTTACCGGCAAGGTATATCCCTTTGAGGAGGCCGCGGCAATGCTTGAAACGATGCTCCCGGAGGGTATGGGCGGGTTTATCGACACCTCCTCTCTGACGGAGAGCGAGAGCAGTCTTGTTGACAGCTCCTACCTATCAGAGAGCGATGAGAGCACTCCTGCCGAAGGAAGCGGCACGAAAAACTTCTATCCCGAAATATTCGTCCCGCTGGGATGTGCCGCCGCGGGGGTCATTCTTGCGGTGCTGTTCACCCGGGTCTCCGGAAAGAGGAAATGACCGGGCTCCGCTCTTGACTAACTGGGCAAAAATGTGATAAAATACAAATAGGTATCACGCTGTTTACACAATGGGGTGATAGACTGATATTATGACATACTGACAGGAGGGCTCGCTATGCCTAGGATGCTGGTCGTTGACGATGAGATGAGAATAAGAATGATAATCAAGGAATACGCCGAATTCAACGGCTTTGAGGTCGTTGAAGCCGAGGACGGCATGGACGCCGTTGCTAAGGTCAAGGAGCAGGACTTCGATATCATCATTATGGATATCATGATGCCCAAGCTGGACGGCTATTCCGCCTGCAAGGAGATCAAAAAGCTCAAGGAGATTCCCGTCATTATGCTCTCCGCCAGAGGCGAGGAGTACGACAAGCTCTTCGGCTTTGAGATAGGTGTTGACGATTACGTTGTCAAGCCCTTCTCCCCCAAGGAGCTTATGGCAAGGGTCAAGGCGGTGATGAACAGGGTCAAGTCCTCTCAGAAGCAGGAGGACGTCATCACCTATCAGGGACTGGTAATCAACTTCACCGCCCGGGAGGTCACCATCGACGGCAAAAAGGTGGCTATGACACCCAAGGAATACGACCTGCTGTTCTATCTGGTCAAGAATATGAACATCGCCCTAACTCGTGAAAAGCTGCTGGAGGAGGTCTGGGGCTTCGACTTCTACGGCGATGACAGAACGGTGGATACACACATCAAGATGCTGCGCAACAGCTTAGGGCCGTACCGCAATCTTATCGTTACCTTGAGAGGAATGGGTTACAAGTTTGAAAAAATCAAGTAAGCTATTTGAGAGGCTTAAAGCAAAAAAGCAGCAGATAGCCGCCAAGCGCTCGCTGCGCTCTTATGTATGGTGGTACTTTATGCTGTTTGCCATTCTGATACTCCTGCTTCTGTGGGTGTTTCAGTATTTCTTTCTGGCAAGCTACTACCGCTCCGCCAGGATAAGAGCGGTGAGCCGCACTGCCGACGAGCTCATAAAGGACTATGCTGACAGCAGCGAGTTCAGCTCACAGGTGCAGCGTCTGGCCTTTGACAACAGCCTGTGCATACTCATCACCGACTCCACCGGCCAGCTGGTGGAGAGCGACAACAACCTTGGCAGCTTCTCCTACTTCTGGACGGACGTTTCCAAGAACTACGGCTATTTTCTCCATCAGCTTAAAGGAGATCTGGGAGATGACGGCACACTTACCAAGATACTCAAAAACGACTTCATCAAGTCTCAGGAGATAATCTTCTGCCGCAGCTTCACCCCCGAGGGCAGCGATGATCCCTACTACATCTATATCGAGGCCTCCGTCGAGCCCATAGACTCAACGGTGAGCATTATAAGAGAGCAGCTCATCTACATCACCATAATCCTATTTGAGCTGGCGTTTATAATCACGCTGTTCATCTCCAAGCGGCTTTCAAGCCCTATTGTCAACATCACCGATACAGCAAAGCAGTTCGCCGGCGGGGATTTCTCCGTTGAGTTCGACGAGCGGGGCTACAAGGAGATATCCG
>JAFUTK010000075.1 GCA_017471405.1 Ruminococcus sp. | reverse complement strand
GACCCTGCATAGTTTTGATATCTCCCGGCAGGTAGGAAAGGATATCGTAGTTAGTTCTTGTATTGATATAGCCTATGGCGCAGGGTATCAGCAGCAGTATGCCGATAATGAGTATCAGTACTCTGTGCTTGACTATAAAATTACCGAACCGGACCATTGTCTCATCTCCTTGTGATATATATGGTATGGCTGTGCTGTGCAGCAATCTGAAACTCTTTTGTCTCCCTCGCCGCCTGCGGCGGCTCGGGAAGGGAGCTTTTCCCGCAGGGTATAACTGATTATCACAGCAGAGCCGATAGCAAGACCGTCTTTGTGACCGGCGGTCATTTTTATTACTTTCACATTATACTCCAAAACTGACCGATAGTCAATACTTGTTTTCAAGAAACTTGACCGTTGGTCAGAAATTTTGTAGGAGTGCACAAAAGATTTTTGTCTCAAAACTGACTATTGGTCATTTTACAGGATTGACATTTATAGGAAACTTCGATATAATAAAAAATGTTAGGAGCCTAGCTCCTGTTGTGTATTCCGAATCGAACAAAAACGGGGGATAATAATGACCAAGGTAGATATGAAAAAAAAGAGCAAGGAAAGCTCCCTGCTCAATACTGCCTTTGAATTCTTCACCACCAAGGGCTTCAGCAAGACCTCTATCACCGACATTGCCAGTAAGGCAGGCGTCGGCAAGGGCACCTTTTACCTATATTTCAAGGATAAATACGATATCCGCAACAAGCTCATCTCGCGAAAGAGCGAGCAGGTGCTGACCCGCGCCGCCGATGCCCTGATGAAGCACACCGGCGAGCTTGACTTTGAGGGGAAGTTCATCTTCCTGGTAGATAATATCTTAAATCAGCTGGAGGAGAACAAATCCCTCTTAAATTTCATCTCCAAGAATTTGAGCTGGGGAGTGTTTATGGCAGCACTATCCGCCCCCTCCGACCAGGAGCTCAACTTCCGGGACGCCTACTATCAGCTGCTTTCCCAGTCGGAGCGAAGGATCCGCGAGCCGGAGCTTATGCTCTATATGATAGTTGAGCTGGTCTCTTCCACCTGCTACTCAGCTATCCTTTACAGCGAACCCTGCGACCTGGCTGCACTAAAGCCGGAGCTTTATAAGACTATCCGCTCCATACTGGAACAGTTCTCAGAATAACTAAACTGCTATATACAGAAAAAACGGGTACCCCGACAGGGTACCCGTTTGCAATTTACTTTGTGTTTGACAGCGTCCACTTCAGCGGAGCTATTCTCTTTGCCTTAGTATTGTCGATCCTCCAGTTATTGAAGGTGGTGGAGGGGTCGAAATAACGGTAGTCCGTTCTGGACTTAGCCTTGTTGAAGCTGATGCCCACGCCGGGGCTTCTCTGGATAACTGCACCGATGCGGTGATGCTCTCTCTCAAAGTCGAGTATCTCCTTAGCGGTAAGTATCTCCGAGTCGGAGATGTTGTATATTCCCTCATATCTTCCGGAGGGGATAGCCACGATGCCCTTGATGAAATCCAGCAGGTTGTAGAGGCAGCAGAACGAGAAGCCGTAAAGTCCGTCATTATATATGTAGGCCACATCGTCCTTGACGTCATAGACCTTGTCTCTCAGGTTCTGGGTGTACTCAGAGGTGTAGATGGGAGCCACTCTTGCGATGACCGGAACAGTGTCCGACTTTTTGAAGGCCTTAGACATAATCTTCTCACTGGTGAGCTTCATATCCACATAGTTGGAGCTGCCCTTTTCGGGAGAGGTCTCTCTGATAGGCTCTCTTCCCTTGACGATGCCGTATACCTGTGTGGTGGACAGCAGGATAAAATTCTTACAGCTGTTCTTATCGGCAGCCTCATAGATGAACTTGTCGCATATCTTGCTCTTCTTCATCTCTGCATCGGTGATATAAGAATCAAGGTCGTTATCCACGGAATTTGCCAAATGCACAACAGAATCCACCTTGTTGCTGGCGATTATCCTGGAGATAGTATCCTTGTCCGTAACGTCACACTGAACAAAAGTAAAATTAGGATCCGTATCTATCAGACTGCTGGCTGTGCTATCAACGCCGAAAACTCTGTGCTTCTTTGAAAGCAGCGCCTTTACGCACTCTGTGCCGATAAATCCGCTCGCGCCTGTCACGAGAACTGATGCCATGATCCTTCACTCCTTCCATTTACGTCCGCACCTTTTCGTCTGCGGGACGCAAAGTGCTGATAATACATATACATTATATCATAAAATTGTCACATTGAAAAGCCTTTTGTGTACATTAGATGAAAAATTTTCTTTTCTTTATAATTTTACTTGCTTAAATTTGTGAATTGTGTTAAAATATTTCTGTGCTTACAAAGAAAAACCGCCTTATTGGTTAGATGTTTTATCATTTTAATATATTTGTGAGGGATGTCCTTTGGTTTTTAACGAGCTGATTTTCTTTCTAGGGCTGGTGCCCATAAGCGTTCTCTGTTCTTTTTTTGACAGAAGCGCCGAATACAAAAACCTGATACTTGTACTGACCTCGGTGATATTCGTAAGCTGGGGGAAGCCGCTGGCAGTACTGCTGATCTTCCTGACAGTGATAAGTGAATATCTGCTGGGGCTTGCCATATCCAAAACAAGAAAAAATCCTCTGGGGGTAGTGCTGCTGCTGGCAGATCTTGCAATAAATATCTGTGTGCTGGTGCTGTTAGGGCACAACTACATCTTCCCGGAGGGCAGCGCTCTGAGCCTGAGTACTTCCGTTATCCCTATCGGCGCCTGCTATTATACCGCCAAGGGCTTCTCCTACTGCTTTGACGTATATGCCGGTAACTGCAAGGCGGAGAAGAACATCTTCTGTCTGCTGACCTATATGGTATGCTTTCACTCTCTTATGGCAGGGCCTGTGGTGCGCTACGGCGACGCGGAGCCCCTTATCCGGCAGCGAACCGTTACCGGAAAAATGCTGAACGACGGGCTTGTCCGCTTTATTATCGGGCTGGGCAAAAACGTTATCCTCGCGCCGGCCTTCACGACTATTAAGCTGGCGGGGCTGGCTCACGCCGACACTACCCTTGCGGGCAGCTGGCTGGGAATGCTGGCCTTCCTAGGGGAGTGCTGGTTCTCATTTACCGGTCTCTGTGATATGGCAAAGGGTCTGGGGCTTCTCTCCGGCTTTGAATATGAGGACAACTACCGTGATCTTTCAGTCTCGCAGCTTTTGACAGGCTTTGTCAGAAGCGCCAACACCACCCTTATCCGCCTTTTCGATGACGTATTCGCACGCTTCGGCGGCAGCAGCACCTTTATGGCGTCCCTGGGGGCGCTGGTCGGCTGTGGGCTGATAGCTCTGTGGTATCATATCAGCAAGCCCTTCGCGGCTGTGGGCATAGCTATTGGCTGTGTGCTGCTCGTGGAGAGGCTGTTCTTAAACAAGCTCTGCCAGAAGATCCCTGCTGTCATCAAAGGGATATATGTTTTCATTCTGGCACTGCCGCTGCTGGGAGGGCTGTACTTCGCCCGTCTGGCTGACTACAAGCACTGGCTGCTCTCACTGGTAGGTCAGGGCAACGAATACATTCTTAGCATCTCTATGAAGAATGCTCTGCTAGGAAATATATTCCTGCTCATCGTCGCGTTTGTCGTAGTATGTGTGCCAGTGAGAAAGCTGCTTACCGGATCTATTGACCGGCTCGAGCACAGAGGCGCTCAGGCTATGGCAGTATGCAGACTGACAAAGACCCTGCTCACCGCAGCGGTGCTGTTTGTCAGTGTCGTTACTCTTGCCGCACAGGCAGTTCGTTAAGGGAGGGATAGCTTTGGATAGAGAAGTTACCGAATTCAACCTTGAATCCTACGCTCACAGCGAGGATATACCGGAGCCGCCCGAGGAGTTTGAGGAAAGCGAAAAGGCTATGGCCGAGCTCACTGCCCGCTCTCTGGATGATAAATACAGCTTCATCAACATAGTGGTGCTGGCAGTAGTTCTTCTGGCCTGTGCTTCCTATTTTCTGACAATGACCAGCAGCAAGCGCTACGGCGACGAGGGCAACAAATTCTCCCTAGAGCGCCTTGCCAACGGCAAATACACTGCCGAGATATCCCGCCGATATTACAGTACAATAGCCTACCCAGAGGAGCTGACAGAGCTTTCGGACAGCATATCCTCCCTTTACGGTGTGCTGGACCGCAGCACCGCTGAACAGGTAAGAGAGAATACCGAAAGGCTTCTGCCCAGTGACAACAGCAGCGGCAACGGCGGAGGCAGCCATAACGAAAAGGAGATAAACACCGAAACCGGCTCGGGAACAGGCACAGAGACCTCAGCCTCCCATTATGTGGAGACCTTCTATGACACTATGTTCTCCCGGACGACCACCATTGTTACGACATTAAACTTTGACCCTGAGGATCCGTACTCCCGCAAAACCACGACCACAATAAATACAGCTCCCGATGTGAAGTCAACGACTACGGCTGTTCCGACTCAGACGACAGCCCAAACCGTTTCCTCCGAGGAGACCACACCCTCTGAGACGGAGCCTACCCAGACAGAGACGGAGACTACTCCCTCCGAAACTACCCCCTCTGAGACGGAATCATCTGCATCTGAGACAGAGTCCTCCGTAGAGGAAGAGCAGCCCCAGCCGGAGGCTGACGCATAATGGCTCAGCGGGATACTAACCCCTTCCCCTACTCTCTTGACAACAAGCGCTATCTGACCTACAGCTGCTATCTTAAGCGGCGCTTCGGGCAGAAGGTATTCAAGGTACCGCTGAATATCGACCTGGGCTGTCCCAACCGGGACGGAACCAAGGGCAGCGGCGGGTGCATATTCTGCTCTGCCAAGCTGAGCGGCGACTTCGCCGGCGACCCCTGCCAAAGCATAGACAGGCAGTTTGATGAGGTGCGGGGGCGGCTCCACAAAAAATGGGAGCAGGGGCTCTATATCCCCTACTTTCAGGCGGGCTCCAACACCTATGGAGAGGTCTCGCTGCTAAAAGATATGTTCGAGCGGGCGCTCAGCTTTGATAATGTCGTGGGGCTGGCAATAGCCACCCGCGCCGACTGCATTGATAAAGAAAAGGCGGATATGCTGGCCGCCCTTGCGGAGAGGACGTATCTTACCGTTGAGCTGGGCCTACAAAGCATACACGACAGGACTGCCTTGCTCTGCAACCGCTGCCACACCTATGAGGATTTCTTAACAGGCTTTCGGATGCTTAAGGAGCGGGGGATAAACGTCTGCGTGCACATAATAAACGGCCTTCCCGGTGAGAGCCGGGAGATGATGCTTGAGACCGCCGAGACGGTGGGAGGACTCGGCATCCACGCCATAAAGATACATCTGCTGCACGTTCTTAAAGGCACTGTGCTGGCGGAGATGTATGAACGCGGGGTGTTCCGGGCTATGGAGCAGGAGGAATATGTGAGCCTTGTCTGCGACCAGATAGAGCGCCTGCCCCGGGAGGTCATCATCGAGAGGGTCACCGGCGACGGAGCCCGGGACGAGCTTATAGCTCCGCTATGGAGCCTTAAAAAGTTCTGCGTGATGAACGACATAGACAAGGAGCTTTACAGAAGAAATTCTTTTCAAGGAAAGCTGAGGAATGAAATATGAAAAAGAGTATGACACTGACCTATGAGGTAGGCGACGGGCTTTACCTCAACATCACCAACAAATGCCCCTGCAACTGCACTTTCTGTCTTCGGCAGAACGGCGACGGGGCTTACGGCTCCGACCCGCTGTGGCTCATGCATCAGCCTACGGCAGAGGAGGTCATAGAGGACCTCAAAAAGCGCGACCTTAGCAAGTATTCCCAGATAGTTTTCTGCGGCTACGGCGAGCCGACCTGCGAGCTGGAGCTCATCAAGGAGGTATCAAAATACCTTCGCAGCGTCACCGACAGGCCTGTCAGGATAAACACCAACGGCCTTTCCGACCTTATCAACAAGCGGGACACCGCCCCGGAGTTCGAGGGCGTCTGCGACGTTATCTCAATAAGCCTCAACTCCTCCACCTCCGAGGGCTATCACGCTGTTACCCGCCCCTCCTTCAAGGACGTTGACTGTTTTGAGGCGATGCTGACTTTCGCCAAGAACGTCAAGCAGTATGTTCCCGACGTGGTGCTCACCGTTGTAGACATCATCGGTGAAGAGGAGGTCGAGCGCTCCCGGAAGATAGCCGAAAGCATAGGCGTCAGACTGAGAGTAAGAGAATATATCCCTGATTAAGGAGCACACCATGGAAAAAGCATTTGCAAAGAACCTTATAAACATAGAGCCCTACGTTGCCGGAGAGCAGCCCAAGAGCGACAGCATCATCAAGCTCAACGCCAACGAGAACCCCTACCCGCCCTCCCCGGCGGTGTATGCGGCAATATCCTCGTTTGATGCGGAGGATCTGAAAAAGTACCCTCCTATGGACGCCGCTCCACTTCGCAAGGCGGTGGCGGAGTTCTACGGCCTTGACCGCAGCTGCGTGTTTGCGGGCAACGGCTCCGACGACGTGCTGGCGACGGCCTTCCGCGCCTTCTTCAACTCTGACAAGCCTATCCTCTACCCGGACATCACCTACTCCTTCTATCCGGTGTGGTGCGAGCTGCTTAAGATACCCTACAAGGTGATACCCGTTGACGAGGGCTTCAACGTTCACATTGAGGATTATTTTATCGAGAACGGCGGCGTGGTGCTGCCCAATCCCAACGCCCCCACCACCATAGGTCTGGGGCTGGAGGCCATTGAGGAGCTTATCCGTCACAACCGGGAGAGCGTTGTCATCATCGACGAGGCCTACGCCGATTTCAACGATGTCAACTGCGTTCCGCTGATAAAGAAGTATGACAACCTTGTCATTACGCAGACCTTCTCCAAATCCCGCTCACTGGCGGGAATGAGAGTTGCGGCGGCCATTGCCGACCCCTACCTTATCTCCTATCTGGACGCGGTGAAGGACTCCTACAATTCCTACCCTATGGACGCTGTGGCCATAAGCGCCGGCGTTGCCGCCATCGGCGACAGGGACTATTTTCAGGAGACGCGGGCGAAGATAATAGCCACCAGGGACAGAGTAACGGCGCAGCTGCGTGAGCTTGGCTTTATCCTGCCGGACAGCAGCGCAAACTTTCTCTTTGCCACTCACCCCGACCACACCGCTGAGGAGATATTCCTCTTTCTGCGGGAAAAGGGCATCTTCGTGCGGTATTTCAAAAAGCCCCGAATTGACAACTATCTGCGCATTACCGTCGGCACCGACGAGCAGATGGATAGGCTGATCGAGGCTTTGAAGGATCTTATAGGATAAATCGGAATTTGGCGGGGCACGCCCCCGCAAATTCTGATTTATATAAACAAATGCCCGCCTTTCGGCGGGCATTATTTTTTCAGCCGGCATTTCCCTCACTGATAAGCTCTGCCAGCGTCCTGCCGATGAGCTCACCGGAATAAAAGGCCTGCTCCAATGAGTTTCCGTGACTTCCCACTTCTATCAGCAACGAGCCGGTGGTCAGGTCTTGATTATAGTGGCGGTAGTCGAAAAGTATGGGCCTGGTGATGCCCTCATAGCTGCTCTCGAAGCGCGATTGCAGCGCACATGCAAAATGAAAGTTCTTTATATGCTCCGGCATACCCATAGTGCCATCGTCACAGCCAGAGATTATCATTATCTGGGCGGCCTCCCTGCCGTCTACCTCCGTTACCGGCATAAGGCGGGTGCCGTCCTGCCGCTGGATAGCGTCTCTGTGGATATCCAGCACTATCCTGACTGAC
>JAFUTK010000074.1 GCA_017471405.1 Ruminococcus sp. | reverse complement strand
CTTCTCGCTGATAGGAATTCTTTCAAAAATAACTGCGGTGCTGGCGGAGGAGAAAATAGGAGTTTTCGCCGTCTCCACCTACAACACCGATTATATCCTCACCAAGGAGGAAAACTTCGAGCGGGCCCTCTCCGCTTTGGAGAGCAAGGGCTATACGATAAAGCGCGGGAGGTAAGCTATGCCCGAATATTTTGACCTTTACAACGAGCGGCTGGAGCCGCTGGGAGAGCTCCACGAGCGGGGCATTACCGTCCCCGACGGGAAATTCCACATTGTGGTGACTGTGCTCTCCGTCAATTTCGAGAACAAGGTGCTCATTACCAGGCGTGACGAGCGCAAGACCTACGGCGGCTTCTGGGAGATGACCGAGGGCGCCGTCATCGCAGGGGAGACCCCCTTGCAGGGTGCTGTTCGGGAGCTTAAGGAGGAGACGGGTCTCACCGCTCTGCCGGAGGCTCTGGACTACCGCGGGCAGATAGTTTTCAAGCGCTCTCACCACAATCATATAGTTATGTTCTATCTGTTCCGGGCGGATTTTCACGAGGAGGATATAGTCCTTCAGCCGGGAGAGACCACCGCCGCAAGGCTGGTATATCCCGCCGAGATAGAGCAGATGGCCAAGGACGGTGAGTTTTTGAGCTTCGCATATCAGCGGCTCAAAGCGGTGTTCCCCGATATCTTCGGGGAGAATATGCCGTAGGGGCAAACCCGAAATGTCCCGCGTCGGGTATGATACCACTTCACAGAAAGAGGAAAGTATGATGAGTGAAAGAAAAAGAATAGTCGTAAAGCTGGGCACCTCCACCTTGACACATAAGACCGGAAGGCTCAACATCAGGCGCATCGAGAGACTAGTGAAGAACCTTGCCGACCTGCACAACGCCGGCAACGAGCTGATAATCGTATCCAGCGGAGCGGTGGGCCTCGGTATGGCAAAGCTCAATATGATGCAGAGACCTAAGGAGACCCCCTTGAAGCAGGCCTGCGCCGCCATCGGTCAATGCGAGCTGATGTACTTCTACGACAAGCTGTTCTCCAACTACAGCCTGAACGTGGCACAGGTGCTGCTGACCAAATACGTCCTGCTGGAGGGCAGGAGAGAGAACGTACAGAACGCTCTGGAGGAGCTGCTGGCGCACAACGTTATCCCCATAGTCAACGAGAATGACACCGTCGCTATCGACGAGCTGGAGCTTGAGGTGGGCGAGAACGATTCCCTCGCCGCCACAGTGGCAACGCTTGTGGATGCCGACCTGCTGATAATAATGTCCGACATCGACGGGCTCTACGATTCCGATCCCCACAGCAATCCCGACGCGAAGCTTATCCCCGTCGTCCACGAGATAACCGACGAGATAAGAGAGCTGGCGGGAGGCGCCGGCTCCAAGCTGGGCACCGGCGGCATGAAGACCAAGATAAACGCTGCCGAGATAGCCAACGCCCACGGAATAGATATGATAATCGTCAACGGCAGAGACCCGGACAATCTCTACGCCGTATTTGAGAGCGGCGCAGGAACGCTGTTCAAGGCAAAGAAATGATCCCGCGTTCCCCGCGCCGAATTTGTCTGAAAGCAGGTGGAGCATATGGAAACAGTTCAGGAGCTCACCTTCTCCGGAGAAGCCCTTCTGGGCTATGTGCTGGAGATACTGTTTCAGCTGGCCTGCCCCATAGTGCTGTTTGTGCTGCTTAGGCGCAAAAGCAGCCGGGCATCTCTGCTGCCGCTGGCTGCGGGCTTTGTGACGTATATGGTGCTCTCCTGGGTGAGGGCGCTGCTGCGGGAGATCATTCTCACCGACAGCGTCAGAGGCTTTCCGGCGCTGTTTTACTTGTTGTCGGCACTGCTTTCGGGAGTGCTGGAGGAGGCGGGGCGGTATATCGCAATGAAATACCCGCTGAAGGACCGCAGCGAGTTTGAGGACGCCGTCTCCTACGGCATAGGTCACGGAGGCTGCGAGCTGTGGCTGGCGGGAATGATGCAGACGATAAATTTCCTTGTATGGGGGCTGGAGTGCAACAGCAAGGGACTTGCGGCTATGACTGCGGGAATGGACCCGGAGCGTGCGCAGGCATTTATCCAAAAGCTCGCCGATATCGCGGACAACTCGCTGTTTGGCAGCCTGCTGATGACAGCTTCCGGGCTGGAGAGTATGCTGTTCCACATCGCAATGTCGGTGCTGGTGCTGATTGCCGTGCACTACGAGGGCAAGGGCTTTTTGCTGGTGTGTGCCATGATAATGCATACTGTTGCCAACTGCCTGCCGCCGGTGATAGTCTGGCTTAAGGTGCCGCTGCCCATGACAGCGGAGATTATCATAACGGCAGCACCCATAGTGTTTACATATTTCTACTGGAAGAAGCTGACCCAAAGGGAGCAAGGAGGCGGATAGCTTGGCTTCAAGGATAATACATCTGGCGATAGCCTATGAGCTTGCCAAAAGCGGAGCTATCAAGGATACCGAGCGGTTCTATTTGGGCTCGGTAGTGCCGGACGCCGCCCCGGACAAGACGGCGCATTTCCCTATCTTCCCCTATGACGGGACGAAAAAGACCCTTGACCTTACTACCTTCCGGGAGAGGTATGCCAGCTGGCTTGCTCACGATGAATTCTATCTCGGATATTACCTCCACCTGCTGGAGGATATAATGTTCCGCTACTTTATGTACACCCTCAAGCACTACGACCCCCGCCCGGAGGGGAATATAGATATCCTCCACCACGACTACGAGCTGACTAACAGATAC
Source organism: Ruminococcus sp. (assembly GCA_017471405.1). Classification (GTDB taxonomy): domain Bacteria; phylum Bacillota; class Clostridia; order Oscillospirales; family Ruminococcaceae; genus FB2012. The sequence continues at coordinate 5,980 of JAFUTK010000074.1, read as the reverse complement.
GTTATCGACAAATACGGCCTGAGGCTCCCCGTCGCCTCCAAGAGGATAGACGAGGAGCTGGTGGTCACCGATTTCGGTCTGGACGCCTACGGCTTCATCAAGGATATGCAGCGGGATTTCACCGCACGGCCGGAGGGTGAGACGGTATTCTTCACCGAGCAGAGGGCCGATGAATACATAGTCCTTACCACTGCCTTCTGCCGCAGGGAGCTTAATGCCCTCGCCGGCAGGGGAGAGCACTTTGACGAATACAAGTATGCATGGATAAGGCACTGAGGGGTGACAGCTATGACCTTGTATCTTGTGATAGGAGCATTGGCTCTTGCAGTGTTCACTGTATGTAATTTAATGCTTGCGGAGGGCAGACTGAAAAAGCCTGTGCGCATCGTAAACATTCTGCTTTACGGGCTTGTGGCGCTGGCTTTGGTGGTGAGCTTTCTTTCGGCTGAGATAAATAAGTCCGAAAGGAAAAAATATGAGTCCTACGGCGGCGGGCTGTTCGACAGCGTTAAATATCAGGGGACGGAAAACGGATACTATGTTTTCCGCGAGGTCAAAGGCTTCTTTTCAGGAGGAACGACTATCGCCGTCCCGGAGGGAAACGCAACCCTTCCGCTGATAACAAGGCTGGGGTTTTCGCCTGTAATAATCTACACTCAGGGCGAGGGCGAAACGGCAAGGGATAGCTCCGACCCGCAGAGATACGACGAAGTTCTGACAAACGCGGTAAAGATAAGCCCCGAATACTTCTGGTACTGTTTATCGGGAGCGATAATAACTCTTGTTGTGCTGCTGTTATTTAACCTTATTTTATTCTTAATTATAATCAGTCTCAAAAGGGAATCAGGCCCCGCGGAGAATGCGGAGCAGAATATAGAAGACTTAACAAACGGGAGAGATGAGCTATGACCTATATCCAGACACTAGGAATGAACGCAAGAGCCTGCAAGACCGAGCTGGCAAACGCCACCTCGTCGCAGAAGAACGATGCTCTTATGGAAATCGCGCATATCCTGCGCAGATGCGCCCCGAAGATAATCGAGGCCAATGAGCTCGATATGGAGAATGCCGTAAGGCGCAATATGACCGTCTCGATGCAGGACAGGCTCCGCCTTGACGAAAAGCGCATCGACGCTATCGCCTCTGCCTGTGAGAAGCTGACCATGCTGGACGACCCGGCAGGTGAGGTCATCGGCGGCGGCACCCGCCCCAACGGTATGCGCATCACCAAGATAAGAGTTCCTATGGGCGTGGTGGGAATGATATATGAGGCAAGGCCCAACGTTACGGTGGACGCCGCGGCGCTTTGCTTAAAGAGCGGCAACTGCGTTATCCTCCGGGGCGGCAAGGAAGCTCTCAACACCAACAAAATGCTGGCGGCTCTTATGCGTCAGGCGGTAAAGACTGCCGGCTTTGACCCCAACATCATTCAGCTGGTTGAGGACACCGACAGGGGCATCGCTACCGATATGATGAGAGCCAACGGACTTATAGACGTGCTTATCCCCAGAGGCGGCGCACAGCTTATCAAGGCTGTGGTGCAGAACGCCACTGTTCCGGTCATCGAGACCGGCACAGGCAACTGCCACGTTTACGTTGACGAGAGCGCCGACATTGATATGGCGGTGAATATCGTGGACAACGGCAAGACCCAGCGCCCCTCAGTCTGCAACGCTATCGAGACTGTGCTGGTGCACCGGGATATCGCGGATGAGTTCCTGCCTAAAATGAAGGCAAGGCTGGACGAGCACAACGTGGAGCTCCGGGGCTGCGACCTCACCAGAATGATACTGGGCGTTGCAAATGTCCGTCCCGCCGACGAGGACGACTACGCCACCGAGTTCGGCGACTATATTCTGGCTGTAAGGGTGGTGGACGATATAGCCCAGGCTCTGGAGCATATTGCAAAATACTCCACCGGACATTCCGAGTGCATCGTCACCGAGAGCCTCTTTGCCGCCAACGAGTTCAAGAAGAGAGTGGACGCCGCCTGCGTCTATGTAAACTGCTCCACCAGATTTACCGACGGCGAGGAGTTCGGCCTCGGCGCCGAGATAGGCATTTCTACGCAGAAGCTCCACGCCAGAGGGCCTATGGGTCTCAGGGAGCTGACAACAGTAAAATACCTCATCGACGGTGAGGGACAGATAAGAGGATAAAACTATGAAGAAGCTTCTTTCACTTGTTCTGCCCGCAGCACTGCTGCTGGCCTCCTGCGGTGACAGCGATAGCTCGAACACAGAGAGCGCTCCCGCTGAAACTACTACCACCACCACAACCTCAGAAAGCAGTACTCCCGAGCCCTCGGCACCGGTGGAGAGTGTTCCCGGGTTTACGGTCAGCGGCACCAAGCTGCTGGACGCTAACGGCAACGAGTTCATTATGCGCGGTGTAAATCACGCCCACAGCTGGTTTGCCAGCAGCGATTTCGACGCACTGGAGGGCATCGACAAGACCGAGGCCAACTGCGTGCGCATCGTCCTCGCCGACGGAGTGCAGTGGAACAAGGACTCGGTATCCAACATCAATTTGCTTACCGACCTTTGCAAGAAGTTCGAGATGGTGGCAGTAGTTGAGGTCCACGACGCCACCGGCAAGGACAGCATCGACGACCTTCAGGCAGCCGCCGATTTCTGGATAGAGATGAAGGACGCCCTCATCGGCAAGGAGGACTATGTTATCCTGAACATCGCTAACGAGTGGGTGGGGCAGTGGAAGACCGATACCTGGGCAAAGGGCTACACCACCGTTATCCCTCAGCTGCGTGAGGCCGGCATAAAGAACACCATAATGGTGGACGCCGCCGGTTGGGGACAGTACGGCAAGTCCATCAAGGAGAAGGGCAAGCAGGTCTTTGAGTCCGACCCCGACAGGAACACTATGTTCTCCATACATATGTACGGCTCGGCGGGCAAAAACGAAAAGACCATCAGGGATAATCTGACGGGCGTTACAGACCAGGATCTCTGCGTCTGCGTCGGGGAGTTCGGCTACAAGCACTCGGACGGAGATGTGGACGAGGGCTACATTATGGAATACTGCGAGGAAAATGGTATCGGCTGGCTGGGCTGGAGCTGGAAGGGCAACGGCGGCGGAGTCGAGTACCTTGACCTCTCCTATGACTGGGCCGGCAGCAAGCTTTCGCCGGAGTGGGGAGAGCCCCTGGTAAACGGCGAGTACGGCATCAAGGCCACCTCGAAGAAGTGTACGGTGTTCGGCTGATAAAATGCAGCAGAAAGCCCAGTATTTACCACCTCAAAAGGGCTTGACAAGCAGGTCTGCACCTGTTATAATAGCATCGCACCGGCAGAAAGACAGACGAAGATAACCTATCAGTAATATGGGATATGTGCATAACGGCATACCCGATAACTGCCGGGAAATAGACACCGCAGCACAAACAGATATTAACAGCCCGTTCAGACAGCGTATTTTCGCGGTTTTTCGGGCTTTTAATTTTGTTCGGCGGCGGTTTGACCAAAATATCGGGCGCGGTTAGTGTAATATCGACAAAAAGCGGCGCAATATTTTAAATGTTTGTTAAAACGCTTGCAATTGAGAGTGAATTGATATATAATTAACTATATAACGGTATGCTCTGCGCATCCGTCATAAAGCTTGATAAGAGCGCGGTTTTGCGGCGCTCTGAAGAAAATATTTGTAGGAGGTTATGTTATGAGTGAAAAAACCCTGATCCCGTTCAAGGGCACTCCCGAGCAGGAAGCAGAGCTTATGAAAGTCATCGAAGCTCACCGCGATCAGCCGGGAGGACTTATGCCTACTCTTCAGGAGGCACAGGGTATCTACGGCTATCTTCCCGTAGAAGTCCAGAAAATGATCGCAGACGGTCTGGGCGTGTCGCTTTCCGAGGTGTTCGGTGTTGCGACATTCTATTCGCAGTTCTCGCTGACTCCCAAGGGTGAGCACAGAATCAGTGTCTGTCTCGGTACGGCTTGTTATGTTAAGGGCTCGGACAAGATTCTTGAGGCCGTTGAGAACAAGCTGGGCATCAAGTCGGGTCAGTGCACCTTGGACGGAAAGTTCTCCATCGACGCCTGCCGCTGCGTTGGTGCCTGCGGACTTGCTCCCGTAATGACCATCGACGATGACGTTTACGGAAAGATCACTCCCGATCAGGTGGGCAAGATCTTGGATTCCTATTCCAAAGGAGGTGCCGATAAATAATGACAGTTGCAGATCTCAACAAGATAAAGACCGAATATGAGGACCTTATCAAGGTAAGAAAGATCATCGCCGAGGAAGGCGAAAAGCTGGCTGAAAAGACCGGCTACCGCAAGCAGATACTGGTCTGCGGAGGTACAGGCTGTACCTCTTCCGGCAGCCGTAAGGTAATTGCCGCTCTGGAGGACGAGCTCAAGGCACAGGGCGTTGACAAGGAAGTTCTCGTCGTTAAGACAGGCTGCTTCGGTCTCTGCGCACTTGGCCCCATTATGATTGTTTATCCCGAGGGCTGCTTCTATTCTCAGGTTAAGCCCGAGAATATGAAGAGGATCGTTGACGAGCATATCGTCGGCGGAAATATCTGCAAGGACCTCCTCTATAAGGAGACCGTTCATGAGGACGGCTCTATTATCCCCCTCTCCGGCACTGACTTCTATAAGAAGCAGATGAGAATTGCTCTGGAGAACTGCGGCGTTATCGACCCTGAGAACGTTAAGGAGTATATCGCTACCGAGGGCTATCAGGCTCTGTATAAGGTACTGTTCGAGATGACTCCTGATGACGTTATCCAGACCATGCTGGATTCCGGCCTCCGCGGACGCGGCGGCGGCGGATTCCCCACCGGAAGAAAGTGGGCATTCGCAAAGGCCTCCAAGGGCGACGTTAAGTATGTATGCTGTAACGCTGACGAGGGCGACCCGGGTGCATTCATGGATAGATCTATCCTTGAGGGCGACCCCCACGCTGTTCTCGAGGCTATGACTATCGCTGGCTATGCTATCGGTGCTCATCAGGGATACATCTATGTAAGAGCTGAGTATCCTATCGCAGTTGAGAGACTGAAGATAGCTATCGCTCAGGCAAGAGAGTACGGCTTCCTCGGCAAGGACATCTTCGGAAGCGGCTTCGATTTCGATATCGAGATTCGTCTCGGCGCGGGCGCTTTCGTCTGCGGTGAGGAGACTGCGCTGATGAACTCCATCGAGGGCCACAGAGGCGAGCCCAGACCCCGTCCTCCGTTCCCGGCTGTAAAGGGTCTGTTCGGCGTTCCGACTATCCTCAACAACGTTGAGACCTGGTCTAATATCCCCAAGATCATCCGCAGAGGCGCAGAGTGGTACGCTTCTATGGGTACAGAGACCTCCAAGGGCACCAAGGTATTCGCTCTCGGCGGTAAGATCACTAACGTTGGTCTGGTTGAGGTTCCTATGGGAACAACTCTCCGCGAGATCATCGAGGAAATTGGCGGCGGTATCCCCAATGGCAAGAAGTTCAAGGCTGCTCAGACAGGCGGACCTTCCGGCGGATGTATCCCCGCACAGTATATTGACACTCCTATCGACTATGAGAACCTCATGAAGCTGGGCTCCATGATGGGCTCCGGCGGACTCATCGTTATGGACGAGGACACCTGTATGGTCGATATCTCCAAGTTCTATCTTAACTTCACAGTTGATGAGAGCTGCGGTAAATGTACTCCCTGCCGCGTAGGTACAAGAAGACTGCTCCAGTATCTGGAGAAGATCACCGACGGTAAGGGCGATATGAAGGATCTCGAGAACATCGAGGATCTGGCTAACCATATGAAGAGCTCCTCGCTCTGCGCACTGGGTCAGTCTGCTCCTAACCCGATCCTTTCCACTATCCAGTACTTCAAGGACGAGTACGTTGACCACATCGAGAACAAGCACTGCACAGCCGGCGTCTGCAAGAGCCTGGTATGCTTCGAGATCATCAAGGACAAGTGCATAGGCTGCGGCCTCTGTGCAAGAAACTGCCCTGTAAACGCGATCTCCAA
>JAFUTK010000073.1 GCA_017471405.1 Ruminococcus sp. | reverse complement strand
CGGAGCACCCGCCTGCGTGACCGGATGCCCCAACAATGCCATAGTTTATGAGGAGAGGTGAGAGCAATGGCTGAATATGTTATCATCGGCAACGGCACCGCCGCGGTGGGCTGCATCGAGGGCATCAGGAGCCTCGACAGCGAGGGCGCCATCACCGTTATCTCCGCAGAGGAGCATCACGTTTATTCCCGGCCGCTCATCTCCTATCTGCTGGAGGGAAAGACCGATACCGAGCGAATGAAATACCGCCCCGCAGACTTCTACGAGAAGAACAATGTCCGGGTGGTTTACGGCAGAGCCGCAAAGCTGGACGCCAAAAGGCAGGTAGTGTCCCTTGAGGGCAAGGGCAGATACGGCTACGACAGGCTGTGTTTGTGTACAGGCTCCTCGCCCTTCGTGCCGCCCTTTGAGGGGCTTGAAAAGGTGAAGAACAAATTCTCCTTTATGACCTTAGACGATGCGCTGGCGCTGGAAAAGGTTCTGGATAAAAAGGCGAGGGTGCTCATCGTGGGAGCGGGGCTCATCGGCCTCAAATGCGCCGAGGGCATCGCTGAAAGAGTGGGGAGCATCACCGTCTGCGACCTGGCGGACAGAGTTCTCTCGTCTATCCTTGATGCTGAGTGCGCCGCCTATATGCAGCACCAGCTGGAGGCTCACGGCGTCAGCTTTATGCTGGGCGATACCGCCGTTCGGTTTGAAAAGAACAAGGCGATAATGAAGAGCGGCGCCGAGGTGGGCTTCGATATCCTCGTACTGGCAGTAGGCGTCAGAGCCGAAACGGAGCTTGCCGCTCAGGCGGGCTGTGAGGTGAACAGGGGCATCGTCACCGATACGAAAATGAAAACGACTGTTCCCGACATCTACGCCGCCGGCGACTGCGCCGAGGGCTATGACAGCTCCATAGGCAAAAACCGCGTGCTGGCTATCCTGCCCAACGCCTATATGCAGGGCCGCTGCGCCGGCATCAATATGGCGGGTGGCTCCTCCGAAATGACCGACGCGATACCCATGAACTCCATCGGCTTCTTCGGGCTGCATTGCGCCACCGCGGGAGCCTATCCTGAGGACGCGGAGGTCTGTGAGGAGCGCTCGGACAGCGGCATAAAGCGCCTTTACTTTAAAGACAGCCGGCTGGCGGGCTATATGCTCATCGGGGACGTGAACAGAGCGGGCATCTACACCTCGCTGGTGCGTGAGCGCACCGTTCTGGACGATGAGGAAAAGGAAAAGGTGAAAAAAATCCCGTCGCTAGCAATTTTTTCTTCAAAAAACCGTAGAAAAAAACTCGGAGGTGTGGTATAATGAATATAAACGCAACGGGGCTCGACTATAAGGAGCTCAACGAAACGCTCCGAGAGGCCAGGGGCAGCTGCACTATCACCGACTGTCTCGGGCAGAGGTTCATCGCGGCGGGCATCTCCGACAAGACTGTTACCATCAGCGGAATTCCCGGCAATGCGCTGGGGGCCTACCTCAACGGCGCCAAGCTGGAGGTCAAGGGCAATGCTCAGGACGCCGTTGGCGACACCATGAATGATGGCACCATCGTTATCCACGGCAGCGTGGGGGACGCGGTGGGCTACGCTATGAGAGGCGGGCGCATTTACGTTCAGGGCAATGCCGGCTACCGCGCCGGGATACACATGAAGGCCTACAAGGACAAGCAGCCGGCTCTAGTAATCGGCGGCAGAGCCGGGAGCTTTCTGGGAGAGTATCAGGCGGGCGGCACTATAATCGTGCTGGGGCTGAACACAGACGACAAGCCCATTGTGGGGAATTTCCCCTCTACGGGAATGCATGGAGGGAAGATGTATCTGCGGTCTGACTGCAAGGGGATACACTTCCCGCATCAGGTACACACCAGGCCTGCGGAGGAAGCAGACATGGAAGAGATAGCGCATTATCTGCGGAGGTTCTGCTTTTACTTCGGGCATAAGCTGGAGGAGCTGCTTGACCACCCCTTTACAGTTGTGACCCCTGACAGCAGCAACCCGTACAGGCAGATGTATGTGGCGAACTGAGGAAAGCACCCGCACACAGCAGAAAACACGAACGCGAAGCGCGTTAAAAAGCGCGCGGTCAAGCCTCGCGCCAGAGGCTTGCGGGGTAATTTTATCCTCGACAAGCTCGGATAGAATGGGGCAGAGCCCCAGCAGAGCTCGAGGCAGAGCCTCGTTCGCGGCGCCAGCCGCGACCCGGCGCTGCGCAAATTAACAAGAAGGCACAACGCTTTCCAACTACTACAAGTTGTCAAGAACACACCAATTCGCAGCGCCGAAAAGTCACAGCGCACGCCTCACAGGAAACAGTGAGCGCAGCGAACGTTTTTCCGTATCCAAGCGCACAAAGTGAGGGGCGGCGTGTTAGCACTATGTTGTAAACGCGTGCTCAAATGTGCGGTGCCACTCAAATCAAAGCGACCAAAGGGAGCGTAACGCGAATTCGCCCGCGGGGGCGTGCCCCGCAGAGAGGTTATAGATATGAATTACACAGCCGAAGAGATACTCCAATACTGCGCCGAGGAGGACGTTAAGTTCATCAGGCTCGCCTTCTGCGATGCCTTCGGGGTGCAGAAAAATATTTCCATTATGCCCACAGAGCTCCGCCGCGCCTTTGAACAGGGCATCGGCTTCGATGCCTCTGCCGTCAAGGGCTTCGCCAATGAGGCAAAGTCCGACCTGCTGCTGTTCCCCGACCCCAATACCCTCTCCGTTCTGCCCTGGAGGCCAGAGCATGGCAGAGTGGTCAGAATGTTCTGCTCTATCAGAAAGCCCGGCGGCAAGCCCTTTGAGTGCGATACCCGCAGCCTGCTCATCAAGGCTGTAGAGGACGCCAAGGCCGAGGGGCTGGAATTCTCCTTCGGCTCGGAGCTGGAATTCTATCTCTTCAAGCTGGACGATAACGGCATCCCCACTACTATCCCCTACGACAGCGCAGGGTATATGGATATCGCCCCCGACGACCGCGGCGAGAATATCAGACGTCAGATTTGTCTGACGCTGGAGCAGATGGGCATCTCCCCGGAAAGCTCCCACCACGAGGAGGGCCCCGGCCAGAATGAGATAGACTTCCATTACGCCGACGCCCTCAAGGCCGCCGACGATGCTATGGCCTTCAAGACTGTGGTAAAGACCGTCGCCCACGCCAACGGTCTCTTTGCGGACTTCTCCCCCAAGCCCCTAGCGGATAAGCCCGGCAGCGGCTATCATATAAACCTCTCGGTCAAGCACGACAAAAACCATGTTATCCTGCCCGCTGTCATCGCAGGCATACTGGAAAAGATAGAGGATATCACCCTGTTTCTCGACCCGACGGCGCAGAGCTACAAACGTCTGGGCAGCAACAAGGCTCCTAAATTCATCTCCTGGTCCGGGGAGAACCGCTCCCAGCTGGTGAGGATACCTGCGGCAGAGGGAGAGTACCGCCGCGCCGAGCTGCGCTCCCCCGACCCCTCCGCCAATCCCTATCTGGCCTTCACGCTTCTCATCTATGCCGGGCTCTACGGCTATAAGAACGGCCTTTTCCTGCCGCCGGTTTCGGATATCGACTTCTTTAAGGCAGACAAGAGTGTTACCGACAGCTATAAGCAGCTGCCGGGCTCGCTGGAGGAGGCAAGGAAGGCCGCAAGGAACAGTGCTTTCGTGAGGGAGCATCTTCCCCAGCGGATGACAGAGATATACTGCGGTTAAACGGAGGCTGTGCCAATGGAGCTTAAAAGGCGGCAATATAAGGTGCTGATAGTGTCAGCGCAGCCTAAATTCAATATGTCTCTCGCTGAGCTTATCGGAACGCGGACATACTATGAATATGAGCTGGTCCAGAGCGTGAGTAATGCCAAGCAGACCCTGGGAGAGCGTCCCTTTGACATCGTCATCATCAATGCCCCCCTCCCGGACGACGACGGCGTGCGGCTTGCTATCGACAGGTCCTCCGGCGGCAGCGGAGCAGTGCTGCTGCTGGTTAGGAGCGAATACTATGCCAGTATTTTCGAGCAGGTCTGTCCCTATGGAGTGTACACCCTGCCGAAGCCCTCTCAGAAGCAGATGGTGACCCAGGCCTTCGACTGGCTGGAGAGCTCCTGCGAGCGGCTCAGAAAGCTGGAGAAGCACTCCGTATCATTAGAGGACAAGATGGCAGAGATAAGGCTTGTCAACAAGGCCAAGTGGCTGCTCATCTCCCGGGAGAAAATGGACGAGGAGCAGGCTCACCACTACATCGAAAAGCTGGCGATGGACCGCTGCGTTACCAAGCGGGTCATCGCGGAGGAGATCATATCGGGAAAGAATGAATAACAAGCAAAAGCTCTCCGACGGAGCAGACCTGTCGGAGAGCTTTGTTATTTCAGACAAAAACATAGCAATAAGGCGCGGTTAAATCATCTAAACAGCAATGAATATGGAGTTGACATTTTTTTTGGGTTGTGCTATAATATAATTTGCGTTATTAGATTTATTCTCTAATGCCGTAAAGAGAAATGTGCTTTATAAAGCATTATCCTGCATAGGGGGGAAGGTCTCCTTTGAGCAGAATATTGCTTATAAAAATCGGTGTAAAAAAATCATCTGAGCCCATATAAAATGGACAGAATGGACGTGGACATATGCTGCCTTGCATTAAAAATCTATCATCGCTCCTGAGCAGAAGGGATAGTCTCAGAAGGCTCCGCTCGGCGCTGCTTGCGGCGACCTTAGCTGTGACCGCTGTATCGGCTGCCGGATGCGGTAATACCATCAGCTCCCTGGTGGTGGAGGTAAATTCAGGTGAGCCCGAAATAATAACCTCGGCTAACGAAAGCAATACCGAAACACCTCCAAGCGAGCCGGATAGCGATACCGATGCTCTCCCCGAGAGCACTACCACTACGACCTCCGTTACCGAGACTGAGCCGGTGGTTACTGAGGACGTTACTCCGCCGGAGGTCACAGTCTCTGATCTTGAGGTTTATCTTGGGGACAGTGTAAGATATAAGGAGCATATCACTGTATCTGATAATTCGGGCGAAGAGCCTACTATCGAGGTAGACAGCTCTGCTGTTGATATCGAAACTCCTGGCTCGTATCCGGTTAATTTTACTGTCAGCGACAGCGCGGGCAATCAGACCACGATAGAAGCAACGCTCAATGTGCTTGAAAAGCCCATTGACCCCAGCATAGAGGAATACGTCAGAAATCTGGCCAAGACCACAGTGAGCCAGATCACCAATGACAGCATGGATATGATGCAGAAGGCATACGCTATCTACTTCTGGACTAAAAATCGTATTACCTATACGGGCTATTCCGATAAGTCGAATTACATAATCGGTGCAAGAGACGGCTTTACTTTGGGCTACGGAGACTGCTACACCTACTATTCTGTGGCAAAGGTAATGCTGGAGGAGATAGGTGTAGATATCGTGGACGTCAGAAGGCACCGTGCCTCGGAAGAGGAGTCAAAGCATTTCTGGATGCTTATCAATGTCGGCACCGGCTGGTATCATTTTGACTGCACCGTTTACAGCCAGCCCTACAGCAATTTCTTTATGGTAACCGATGAGGAATTAAAGACCTGGGACAGCTTATACCGCCCCGGCATGCACAACTATACGAGCACAGGAATGCCTGAGCTTGCGACGGAGTCTGTTCAGAGCAGGATAAACTATTATTCTTCGTGGCTGGCATAAACGCTAAACTTTTTTAAGGATATGAGGATATGGCTTTATTAGGGATAATAGGCGGTCTCGGACCGATGGCAACAGCATATTTTATGCATCTTATCACTGATATGACAGAGGCATCAAGCGATCAGGAGCATTTGAGAATGGTCATATTCAGCGCGCCGGATATTCCCGACAGAACTGCATATATTACCGGTAAGAGCGATAAGGACCCTCTTCCGGGTATTCTTGAGGCGGGAATGTCGCTCAAAAAGGTCGGTGTTGATGTTATTGCCATACCCTGCATTACCGCACACTATTTTCAGAAGGAGATAGAGAGCGGGCTGGGGATCCGTACTCTTAACGCCATTTCCGGCTGCTGTGATATCCTTGCAGATAATAATATCAAAAAAGTGGGGCTCATGGCCACGGAGGGAACGGTCAGCAGCAACCTTTTCCAGAGAGAGTTTGAAAAAAGGGATATAACAGTGCTGACGCCTGAAAGGAAGGACCAGGAACTGGTCACATCAGTTATATATAATGATGTCAAAAAGGGAAAAAAGCCTGATATGAATTCCTTTTATCAGGCGAAGAACGGCCTTCTCAGCAGAGGTGCCGAGACGGTCATTCTGGGCTGCACAGAGCTTTCTGTGGTCAACCGTGATAACGATACGGGAGAGCATGTTCTCGACGCCATGGAGGTGCTCGCCGCTATGGCAATAACAGCCTGCGGAAAGAAGGTCAGGAAGGATCGCCGCCTTCTGTAAAATCATTGCGGGAAAGGTCAGTTGATATGAAACAGAAAAATGTTTTGGAATATCTCGAAAAAACAGTAAGGCGCTTGCCGGACAAGACCGCTTACGCAGACGAGGAAACAGTACTTTCCTTCTCTCAGGTCTACGGTCAGAGCAGGGCTGTCGGCAGCACACTGCTTGAAAAGGGCTTTTACAACGAGCCAGTTGTGGTGTTTATGCCTAAAAGCCCCAAAACCATCGCCGCCTTTTTCGGATGCGTTTACGGCGGCTGCTATTACGTTCCGATAGATCCCGAAATGCCCAGATCCAGAATAGAGCTCATTTTCAAAAATCTGGATCCCAGGGCGATAATCTGCGACAGCAGACTGATAGATGAGCTGGCGACCTATGAGCATAACGCCGAGCTGATGCTCTATGATGAGCTGATAAAAAATGAGATAAACGAGAAGGCTCTTGCCGATGTCAGAGACAGGCAGATAGATACCGACCCGATATATATAGTCTTTACCTCCGGCTCGACAGGCGTGCCGAAGGGAGTAGTTGCCTGCCACCGCTCGGTAATAGACTACATAGAGCAGCTCTCGGAGGTGCTGGGCTTTTCTGAGCAGACGGTTTTCGCTAATCAGTCGCCGCTGTACTTCGATGCCTGCCTGAAGGAGCTCTATCCGACAATTAAGTTCGGCGCAACGGCTTACCTTACTCCCCAGAACCTTTTTATGTTCCCGGTAAAGCTTGTTGAATATCTGAATGAGCATAAGGTAAATACCATATGCTGGGTGGTATCGGCTCTGACGATGATCTCAGCATTCAATACCTTCAAGACCATCAAGCCGCAGTATCTGCACACTATCGCATTCGGCAGCGAGGTTTTCGCCATAAAGCAGTTCAACAGGTGGAGAGAGGCTCTGCCTGATGCGACCTTTACAAATCTCTACGGGCCTACCGAGACCACTGGAATGTGCTGCTATTACAGAGTAGACCGGGAGTTTGAGCAGGGCGATGTGATACCTATCGGCAGACCGTTCCAGAACAGAGAGGTCATACTGCTGACTGACGAGGGCAAAAGAGCAGAGCAGGGTGAGGTCGGAGAGATCTGCATAAGAGGCACTGCGCTCACTCTTGGATATTACTGCAATCCTCAGAAGACTGCTGAGGTCTTTGTGCAGAACCCCCTTAACAGCCGTTACCCCGAGCTTATCTACCGCACAGGCGACCTCGGCAGGCTTAACGAATACGGCGAGCTGGTCTTTGTTTCACGCAAGGATTTCCAGATAAAGCATATGGGACACCGTATAGAGCTGGGTGAGATAGAGGTAAATGTAAATACCCTTCCCGGCATTTCAATGTGCTGCTGCCTCTTTGACAGGCAGAAGGACCACATATGGCTCTATTATGTGGGCGAGATCAGCGAATCGGAGCTTACCGGCGAGCTTAAAGAAAAGCTGCCGCGGTATATGCTGCCCAACAGGATCAAAAAGCTGGATGCCCTTCCGTTTACAGCAAACGGTAAGATAGACAGAGTGTCATTACAAAAACGGCTTGAAGAAAAATAATGAAAAGAGGAAATTAAAATGGAAGAGATACTTGAAATACTCAGCGAAATACATCCCGATGTGGATTTTGAGAATGAAGAGGGACTTGCAGACAGGCGCATCATTGATTCGCTTGACATTGTAACTATCGTATCGGAAATTGCCGACAGACTTGATGTCGTTATACCCGCTGAGGAGATAATCCCCGAGAACTTCAATTCAGTTAAAGCTCTCAGCGAGCTTGTACGCCGTCTTGACGAAGAATAATCGCTAAAGCAATGATTTTTACCTCTCTGCCGTTTGTATGCTTTATGGTGATCACTGTGATCATCTATTACCTTATACCTAAAAGGGTGCAGTGGTGCTTTCTGCTGTTGTGCAGCTATGTTTTCTACACGATAGCAGACCCCAGGTATCTGATATTTATTGCGGTAACTACCGTTACGGTTTGGTTTACGGCAATAAGGATCGAAAAGCTGCATATGGAGCAAAAGGAATATTTAAAGCTCCATTCAAAGGAGATATCCAAGAGCGACAAGCAGGCTTACAAGAGCAAAATGAAAAGCAGACGCATGAAATGGCTTCTGCTGGGTCTGCTTTTAAATCTTGGGATACTCTCGGTAACAAAGTATACAAACTTTGTTATAGCCAATATCAATAATATTTTCAAGGGAGCTGTTTCACTTAAGCGTGCCGATATCATAGTTCCGCTGGGAATATCCTTCTATACCTTCCAGTCGCTGGGGTATATAATAGATGTTTACAGAAACAAGCAGCAGGCGCAGCACAACCTTTTCAAGTTTGCGCTGTTCGTTTCCTTCTTCCCGCAGCTGGCTCAGGGACCAATAAGCAGATACGGGCAGCTTGCTCCGTCACTGCTGGCAGAGCACAGGTTTGAACGCAAAAACGTTTCCTACGGCGCTATGCGCATTGTTTGGGGCTACTTTAAAAAAGTAGTTATAGCTGACAGGATCGTTGCGGGACTTACCACGATGATAGGCGATGAGAAGTATACGGGCGCTTATGTTTTCTGCGCTATGCTTTTCTATGCGTTTGAGCTTTACTGCGACTTTACCGGCGGCATCGACATAACTATAGGCATAGCCGAGGCTATGGGGATCAAGGTCACAGAGAACTTCAACCTGCCCTATTTTTCAAAGAACATCAAGGAATACTGGAACCGTTGGCACATAACTATGGGCTCCTGGTTCACAGACTATATTTTCTACCCTATATCTGTAAGTACACCGATGCTCAAGCTCTCCAAGTGGTCGAGAAATCACCTTCCTGCCGGGATAGGCAAGCGCATAACAGTGTACATATCCTGCTTTGTGGTATGGCTGGCAACGGGCATATGGCATGGCGCCGCCTGGAACTTTGTGGTGTGGGGTCTTACAAACTACGCAGTGATAATGATCTCTCAGGAGTTTGAGCCCTTATATGCAAGGTTCCACAGTAGGTTCAATGTAAAGGGGAAGGCTCCCTATGAGCTGTTCCAGATAATAAGAACGATACTTCTTATGTCAATGATCCGTATGTTCGACTGCTACCGCAATGTCGGGCTGACGCTCAGAATGATGTGGAGTATGATAACATCCTTTAAGATATCCGTCTTCTATGACGGCTCGCTTATGGATATCGGGCTTACTGCGTCAGACTATATGGTGCTTTTGGTAGGCTTTGCAGTAGTTCTCGGAGTGAGCATTATCAAGCTCAAAAAGGGCAGCGTGAGGGACGGCCTCTATGCACGCTCCTCGCTTTCCTTCTATAACATAATGGCTGTAATGCTGATAGTCACTCTGGTCTACGGTGCTTACGGCACAGGCTATGACTCCTCGCAGTTCATTTATACGCAGTTTTAGGAGGGGTGATAATGAGGAAGCACAGTAAGAAATTTTACCTTGTCATCACCCTTTGCTTTATTCTGTTCTGGTGTGCAGTGCTGCTTTTGCTTGAAAAGCTGCTTGTACCGAAATATCAGAGCGGGATAATCGAGGGCTCGATGATTGAGGAGTATTACAAGGACGACACCCAGCACGATGTTGTGATGATAGGCGACTGCGAGGTTTATGAGAATATCTCGACAGTCGAGCTTTGGAAGCAGTACGGCATAACCTCATATATCAGAGGCAGCGCCCAGCAGCTTTCCTGGCAGTCATACTATCTGCTGGAGGACACCCTGCGCAAGGAGACGCCTAAGGTGGTGGTCTTCAACGTTCTGTCGCTCAAATATAATGAGCCGCAGAGCGAGGCCTACAACCGTATGACTATCGACGGTATGGAGTGGTCGGGCGCAAAGACCGGAGCTATAAAGGCCTCGATGACAGAGGACGAAAAGTTTGCGGATTATCTTTTCCCGTTCCTGAGATACCATTCAAGGTGGTCAGAGCTGGAGGAAGATGATTTTAAGCATATCCTCTCAAAGGATAACGTCACCTTCAACGGCTATTATATGCGAGCCGATGTCCGCCCTGAGGACGAATTCCCTGAGCCTATGCCGCTGACCGATTACACTTTAGGCTCAAATGCTATGAGCTATCTTGAAAAGATGAAGGAGCTCTGCAAGGATAAAGGCATAAGGCTCGTGCTTGTAAAAGCACCCACGCTTTACCCGCACTGGTATGACCAGTGGGATGAGCAGATAGAAAAATATGCCGATGAGAACGGCCTGTCCTATATTAACTTTATCGGGCTGCGCGATGAGATAGGGCTCGATATGTCTGAGGATACTTATGATGCGGGCCTGCATCTGAATGTGTTCGGCGCCGAAAAGCTGGCGGACTATTTCGGTAAGTGGCTCGTTGATAACTGCGGGCTTGCAGACCACCGCGGCGAAAGTAAATACGCCGAGCACTACGACAAGCTCTCAGAGAAATATGACACAGAAAAGAACGATCAGCTGCAGGAGATAGAGGAGAAGGGCAAGCTGCTCTCACATACCCCTGCAGAAGTAAAGGAGACGAATGTTTTGAAGAATTTTATTTTACTCGCTGTGATTGCAGCACTTTGCCTGACGCTTACTGCCTGCGGCTCTGATGACAGCAAGGCAGATCCCGTCAGCACAAATGACAACAGCACCGTCAGCACAAACGAAGAGCCTCAGTCCGAGAGCAGCAAGCCTGCTGAGACTAAGGACGGCTTTACGCTGACCTTTAAGGGAACACAGATCGCTTTAAGCGCTGAGATGGCTCCCGTTGTGGAGAAGCTGGGTGAGCCTGATAAGTATTTTGAGTCGGAATCCTGCGCTTTTCAGGGTCTCGATAAGGTCTATACCTACAGCGGCGTGGTTATAAGGACTTATCCCGAGAACAATGTTGACTATGTGCTCAGCATTGAGCTTAAGGACGATATGACCTCCACAGAGGAGGGCATCTCGGTTGGAGACAGCCGCCAAAAGGTGATCGAGGCCTACGGCGAATCCACTGAAAAGACTGATATTTCCGAAGTATACAGCAAAGGAAACAGCAAGCTCTCCTTCATCTTTGACAGCAATGATACGGTATCGTCTATTACCTATACGGCTTCAGTGTGATTTGGAGCAGTGATATGATTTTTGGGCAATGCGTTTGCGGACGCATTGCCTTTTTTATTCAGAGCACAGCCCCATAAAAAGCAGGAAAAGAGGACGCACGCGCGGCAGCGTGGGAAAAGCCTTCGTTTTTGCTTATTGTATTTTAACTGATTGACCGGCGAAATTCCCGGAATTTTGGGTATTGCGCCGAATTTGCGGCAATTGCAATGCATCCGGCTTGACATTGCTATAAATAAGAGGTATAATGTATTATGAATAAAATGTGTCAGAAAAATTGAGGTTTTTGGATTTGAAAACATGTGTTAACATATGTTTTACAAACTACCTGCCGGGAAAGGGGTGACAAAAATGCTTGCGGCGGCTATAATTCGACAGACAGAC
>JAFUTK010000072.1 GCA_017471405.1 Ruminococcus sp. | reverse complement strand
TGCACAAAACATGGCGAAAAAATTTGCAAAAGTTCTACACGAGAAATTTTCGCCAGCTACTTGAAAAAATGCCCGTTATATATTATAATAAATCTTGCGTGACTGCACAAAGACGTTGTAACAACGTCGAAAAGATATGCGTTGAAGCGAAAGGTTGCGGACGGTGCGTCCGGTAATTTTCGTGGAGTATGTCCGATTTTAAACCGGGCGACTGTAATACCGAACACAGTATGTGCTTATGCTTCTTGCGAAGGGCGGAATTGTCCGCTTTTGGCATGGGTGCATCGGCTGCGCTGTTTTCGAGATCACCGTCATCCGAATGCCGAAAGGCAGTTCGGATTTTTTGATGGGTGAGCAAGGGAACACACGGCAGGGTGTAAAACGAATATCCGACGTTTGCAGGATATGAGGCTGCACCACAAGGTATTGCATAGGGGATTGACCCCTGCCCCCATATTTTGATAAGCACTAAGGAGGCGATTTAAGTGGCAGTCAATGAAAAGATCAGGATCAAGATCAAGGGTTATGAGCACGCAGTTGTTGATGCAGCTGCAAAGAAGATCGTTGAGGCTGTTAAGCGTTCCGGCGCACAGGTAAGCGGTCCTATCCCTCTCCCTACCGACAAGGAGATCGTTACTATCCTGAGAGCAGTTCACAAGTACAAGGACAGCAGAGAGCAGTTCGAGCTGAGAACACATAAGAGACTTATTGATGTTCTCCGTCCTACCAAGGAAACAACCGCAGCTCTCGAGAGCCTTGACCTTCCTGCAGGCGTAAACATCGTAATGGAGATTAAGTAATTTCCATACTGAGATCGCGTGCGATCTCGCAATGATGTATGCAGGTCATGTCGGGTGACCCCGACCAATAACCACATAGGAGGAATAAAAATGCAAAAGGGAATCATCGGCAAGAAGATCGGCATGACTCAGATCTTCGATGAGACAGGAAAGGTCATTCCTGTTACCGTTGTTGAAGCAGGCCCCTGCGTAGTCGTTCAGAAGAAGACAGTTGAGAACGACGGCTACGAGGCAGTTCAGCTGGGCTTCGGCGACATCAGAGCCAAGAGGGTAAACAAGCCCTTCGCAGGCCACTTCAAGAAGGCAGACGTTGCACTCAAGAGAACACTCAAGGAATTCAGACTTGAGGATATCTCCGGACTCAACGTAGGCGACGTAGTAAAGGCTGACATCTTTGCTGAGGGCGACATCGTTGATGTCAAGGGCACCAGCAAGGGTAAAGGCTACGCAGGAACCATCAAGCGTCACAACAACGCAAGACTTAAGGAAACTCACGGTACAGGCCCTGTACACCGCCACGCCGGTTCAATGGGCGCTTGCTCCTCGCCTTCAAGAATTTACAAGGGCAAGGGAATGCCTGGACATCTGGGTGCTGAGAAGGTAACCGTTCAGAATCTTAAGATCGTTAAGATCGACGCTGAAAATAATCTTATCGCAATCAAGGGCGCTATCCCCGGACCTAAGAACGGCACCGTAGTGATAGTTGACTGCGTTAAGAAGGCTTAATGGAAGGAGGAGTCAGAATGTCACAGATAACCGTATTTGATATGGCAGGCAACAAGGTTGCTGACACTGAGCTCAATGACGCTGTTTTCGGTATCACTCCCAACAAAGAGCTGATGCACGCAATGGTAGTTTGCTACCTCGCAAACCAGAGACAGGGCACACAGTCCACCCTTACCAGAACTGAGGTAAGAGGCGGCGGAAGAAAGCCCTGGAGACAGAAGGGCACAGGCCATGCAAGACAGGGCTCCATCAGAGCTCCGCAGTGGGTACACGGCGGTATAGCACTCGGCCCCAAGCCCAGAGATTACAGCTATTCGCTCAATAAGAAGGAGAAGAGACTTGCTATGAAGTCCGCTTTCTCCACTAAGGTGCTTGACTCCAACCTGGTAGTGGTAGACGCTATCAAGGCAGATGAGTTCAAGACCAAGACCATCGTAGATATGCTCAAGGCTCTGAACGTTGAGGGCAAGGCCCTTATCGTTACTGCCGAGGCTGACAAGAAGGTAGTAAAGAGCGCAGGAAACATCCCCGGCGTCAAGACGGCAACAGTCGGCACACTGAACGTTTACGATATCCTTAACTATGATAAGTTTATCGTTGCTCAGGATGCAGTTGCCAAGATCGAGGAGGTATATGCATAATGAGTAAGCTTGCACAGGATATCATTCTCAAGCCCGTTATCACCGAGGATTCGATGGAAAGGCTTCCGAACGGTAAGTACACTTTTGAGGTCGCAGTCGATGCGAACAAGGTCGAGATCAAGAAGGCTGTCGAGCAGCTCTTCGATGTCAAGGTCGCTAAGGTAAACACTATCAGCGTAAAGGGCAAGCAGAAGAGAATGGGCAGATATGTCGGCTACAGATCCGACCGCAAGAAGGCGATCGTAACTCTTGAAGGCGATAAGACTATCGAATTCTTCGACGGAATGTATTAATTCCCGAAGGACTGACCTTCTAAAAGAGGGCGCGTGAAAACGCGCTGCTCCCGCAAAAGGCGATATACCGAGCCTGGCGGGAAAGCTCCTGCGAGGCGGCGAGGGCTGCTTTGAGGGATAACGGCGACGTAAGGCCGCAGCGCATCCCACACATCACCGCAGGATGTAAGTATGGAGCTGTTCTTGGATAACATCTTTGACAGCTTCGCAAAACTAATTTCAAGGAGTGAATCAAAATGGCAATAAAGAGCTACAAGCCGACGACTCCGGGTAGAAGAGGTATGACTGTTACCGATTACTCCCAGCTGTCAAAGGTTGCTCCCTGCAAGGCACTGCTCGAGCCGATGGATAAGAAGTCGGGCAGAAACAGCTACGGCAGGATCACCGTTCGTCACAGAGGCGGCGGCGAGAGAAGAAAGTACCGCGTAATTGATTTTAAGAGGAACAAGCTGGATATGAACGCCACAGTCCTCACTATCGAGTACGACCCCAACAGATCCGCATTCATCGCACTGGTTCAGTATGAGGACGGAGAGAAGAGATATATCATCGCTCCCAACGGACTGAAGGTAGGCGATACCATCAGAGCAGGCGCTGACGCTGATATCAAGCCCGGCAACGCTCTGGCACTGGCAAATATCCCTGTGGGTACATTTATCCACAACATCGAGCTCTACCCCGGCAAGGGCGCTCAGCTCGTAAGATCCGCCGGCAATATGGCCCAGCTGATGGGCAAGGAGGACAAGTACGCACTTGTTAGACTTCCCTCCGGCGAGATGAGAAGGATCCCCGTAAACTGCATGGCTACAATCGGCCAGGTAGGAAACATCGACCACGAGAACGTGAATATCGGTAAGGCCGGAAGAAAGCGCCATATGGGCTGGAGACCTACCGTAAGAGGTTCTGTCATGAACCCCTGCGATCACCCTCACGGTGGTGGTGAAGGTAAGTCGCCTGTCGGCAGACCCGGACCTGTTACCCCCTGGGGCAAGCCTACTCTCGGTTATAAGACACGCGCTAAGCATCATCGCTCCGATAAGTTTATCGTTAAGCGCCGCAACGGCAAGTAATGCGAAAGGAGGAAGATGAATAATGAGCAGAAGCATTAAGAAGGGCCCTTTCGTTGAAGAGAGCCTTATGAAGAAAGTAACCGCCATGAACGAAGCCGGCGAGAAGAAGGTCGTTAAGACCTGGAGCAGGGCTTCCACGATCTTCCCTCAGTTCGTAGGTCACACCTTCGCTGTGCACGACGGACGCAAGCACATTCCTGTGTATGTAACAGAGGATATGGTCGGACATAAACTGGGAGAGTTCGCACCTACAAGGACCTTTAAGGGCCATGCAGGCTCCAAGACCTCTAACAACGGTAAGAAGTAACGGAAAGGAGAGATACTGAATGGAAGCAAAGGCTATTCTCAGAAACGCTCGTATCGCTCCCCGTAAGGTACAGATCGTGCTTGATCTTATCAGAGGCAAGGATTACGAGGTCGCTCTTGCGACAGTAAAGCATACACCCAAGGCTGCAAGTGAGTATCTGGAGAAGCTCCTCAAGTCCGCAGCTGCAAACGCAGAGAACAACCACAACATGGATAAGAACAGCCTCTATGTTGCAGAGTGCTACGTTTGCCCCGGACCCATCATGAAGAGAATCATGCCCAGAGCACAGGGCAGAGCCTATAGGATCCTTAAGAGAACATCACACGTTACAGTAGTTCTCAAGGAAAAAGAATAAGCTGAAAGAGGAGGTTTATTATGGGCCAGAAAGTTAATCCGCACGGACTCAGAGTCGGTGTAATTAAAGATTGGGATTCCCGCTGGTTTGCAGATAAGAGCACTTTCGGCGACACACTTGTTGAGGACTACAACATCCGCGAGTATGTGATGAAGACTCTTAACAGACGTTCTAAGAACGCAAACGATAAGTGCGTATATGCAGGCATCCCCAAGGTCGAGATCGAAAGATTCAACGACGCTGACGGCGGTCAGAAGGTTAAGATCCATATCCACTGCGCTAAGCCTGGTATCGTTATCGGACAGAAGGGCGCAGCTATCGAGAAGATCAGAGCCGACATCGAGAAGAAGATCGGCAAGAAGGTCGCTATCAACATCGTTGAGGTTAGAAACCCCGACATCAACGCTCAGCTCATCGCTGAAAAGATCGCTCACGATCTTGAGGACAGAGTTTCCTTCAGAAGAGCTATGAAGCAGGCTATCGGCAGAGCTATGAAGCTCGGCGCAAAGGGTATCAAGGTAAGAGCGTCCGGCAGACTTGCAGGCGCTGAGATCGCAAGAAGCGAGACCTACCACGAGGGTACCATTCCGCTTCAGACAATCAGAGCAGATATCGACTACGGTACTGCAGAGGCACACACCACCTACGGCAGACTCGGCATCAAGGTCTGGGTCTACAGAGGTGAGGTTCTCAAGGGCGAGGTAGCCGCTTCCGACAGGAAGGATACCGGCGACCGCAACGACCGCAAGCCCCGCAGACCCCGTCAGAACGACAGAGCCAAGGATAATCGCAGAGATTTTAACAAGGCTCGCCAGATGAAAAGAGAAGGAGGTAACGCATAATGCTGCTTCCAAAGAGAGTTAAGTACAGAAGAGTACAGAGAGGCCGCCTGAAGGGCAAGGCTATGAGAGGCAATACAGTCACCTACGGTGATTTCGGCCTCCAGGCACTCCAGCCTGCATGGATCACCTCCAATCAGATCGAGGCTGCCCGTATCGCTATGACAAGATATATCAAGCGTGGCGGTCAGGTATGGATAAAGATCTTCCCCGACAAGCCTGTAACTGAGAAGCCTGCAGAGACCCGAATGGGTTCCGGAAAGGGCTCGCCCGAGTACTGGGTAGCCGTTGTTAAGCCGGGCAGAGTAATGTTCGAGATCGCAGGCGTTCCCGAGGAGACCGCTAAGGAGGCTATGCGTCTTGCGATGCATAAGCTGCCTATCAAGTGCAAGTTCGTTAAGAAAGAAACTGGAACGGGTGGTGAGCAGTAATGAAGGCAAATGAGATCAAGGATATGTCCGCAGCAGAGCTCAACGAGAAGCTGGCGGAGCTTAAGCAGGAGCTTTTTAACCTTCGTTTCCAGCACGCCGTAAATCAGTTGGAAAACCCGATGAGAATGAAGGCTGTCAAGAAGGATATTGCTCGTGTAAAGACATTCATTCGTAAGCAAGAGTCGGTTCAGTAATCGGAAGGGAGGATCTGACTGTGAGCGAAAGAAACTTAAGAAAAACAAGAGTGGGCAAGGTCGTTTCCAATAAGATGGACAAGACTATCGTAGTTGCTATCGAGGATAACGTTTCTCACCCCCTCTACAAGAAGATCATCAAGAGGACCGTTAAGCTGAAGGCTCATGATGAGGAAAATGTCTGCAACATCGGCGATAAGGTCGAGGTTATGGAGACCCGCCCTCTTTCTAAGGACAAGAGATGGCGTCTCGTAAAGGTTCTCGAGCAGGCTAAGTAATAACACTAACAACAATTTAATAAGGACTGACGGCAGATATGCTTCTGCCGCAGCCCAATGTTCTGAAAGGAGGAACGCACTGTGATTCAGATGCAGACTTACCTGAAGGTCGCAGATAACTCCGGAGCTAAGGAGCTTATGTGCATCAGGGTTCTCGGCGGTACACGCAGAAAGTATGCAAACATCGGTGACGTTGTAGTTGCTTCTGTTAAGAAGGCAACACCAGGCGGCGTTGTTAAGAAGGGCGATGTCGTAAAGGCAGTAATCGTTCGTTCGGCAAAGGGTCTCAGAAGAGCAGACGGCACATATATCCGCTTCGATGAGAACGCAGCCGTTATTATCAAGGAAGACAAAAACCCCAGAGGTACCCGTATCTTTGGACCGGTAGCCAAGGAGCTCCGTGAGAAGGATTATCTCAAGATCCTCTCTCTCGCTCCCGAAGTGCTTTGATGTGGAGGTGTCGTTGAAATGAATAAGGTACACGTTAAGACGGGCGACACCGTTGTTATCCTCTCCGGTAAGGATAAGGGTAAGAAGGGCAAGGTGCTCCAGGTATCTCCTAAGGAGAGAAAGGTGATCGTTGAGGGACTCAACATCGCTACCAAGCACGTTAAGCCCAGAAATGCTCAGCAGCAGGGCGGCATCGTAGAGGCCGAGGCTGCAATGTATGCCGATAAGGTGCAGGTTATCTGCCCCAAGTGCGGCAAGCCCACAAGGATCGGTCATAAGTTCCTTGAGGACGGAACAAAGGTCAGAGTTTGCAAGAACAAAGACTGCGGCGAAGAATTTTAATTGAGGAGGAGAATTACGATGGCTGCAAGATTGAAAGAATATTATGTTAGCACCGTAGCTCCTGCTATGATGAAGAAATTCGGCTACGCTAACGTAATGCAGATCCCCAAGCTCGACAAGGTTGTTATCAACGTCGGCTGCGGAGCTGATAAGGACAATAAGAAGGTCATTGACGCTATCATGGCTGACCTGGCTGCTATCACCGGTCAGAGACCCGTTACCTGCAAGGCTAAGAAGAGTGTCGCAAACTTCAAGCTGCGTGACGGCCAGATCATCGGCGTTAAGGTGACCTTAAGAGCGGAGAAGATGTATGAGTTCGTTGACAGACTGTTCAACGTCGCATTCCCCCGCGTAAGAGATTTCAGAGGCATCAACGGCAATTCCTTCGACGGCAGAGGAAATTATTCCACCGGTATCAAGGAGCAGCTGATCTTCCCTGAGATCGAGTATGATAAGATCGATAAGGTTCGCGGTATGGATATCAACTTTATCACCACCGCAAACACCGACGAAGAAGCTAAGGAGCTGCTGACACTTATGGGCGCTCCGTTCGCAAAGTAAGGATAAGAGGAGGATATAATAATGGCTAAGAAGGCTATGATAAACAAGCAGCAGGCTGCGCCTAAGTATTCCACTCGTGCTTACAACAGGTGCAAGATCTGCGGAAGACCTCACGCTTATCTGAGAAAGTTCGGCGTTTGCCGTATCTGCTTCAGAGAACTGGCTCACGACGGCCAGATCCCCGGAGTTAAGAAGGCAAGCTGGTAAAGGAGGGCTAAGGTATGCAGATCACAGATACAATTGCAGATTTACTGACTAGGATCCGTAACGCAAGCACTGCAAAGCACGCTACCGTTGACGTTCCTGCATCCAATATGAAGAAGGCCATCACCCAGATCCTCGTTGACGAGGGATATGTGAAGGACTTCCAGGTAATTGAGGACGGCAAGCAGGGTGTCATCAGGATCACTCTGAAGTATGATGAGAACAGAAACTCCGTTATCTCGGGACTCAGAAGAGTTTCCAAGCCGGGCTTGAGAATTTATGCAAGCTGCGAGGATATGCCCAAGGTAATGAAGGGACTCGGAACCGCTATCGTTTCGACCTCTAAGGGCGTCGTAACAGACAAGAAGGCCAGAGAGCTCAATGTCGGCGGAGAGGTTCTCGCATTTGTTTGGTAAGGAGGACTAAGGACTATGTCAAGAATCGGATTAAAGCCTATTAGTGTTCCTGCCGGAGTTGAGGTAACTGTTGCAGACGGCAACGTCGTAACAGTAAAGGGACCTAAGGGTACTCTTACAAAATCCTTTAACAAGGATATGATAATCAAGGTAGAGGGCGCAGAGATCAAGGTGGCCCGTCCCACAGAGGATAAGCTGCACAAGAGCCTGCACGGCCTAACCAGAACCCTCATCCATAACATGGTAGAGGGCGTTACAAACGGCTTTTCCAAGACGCTCGAGATCGTCGGCGTCGGTTACAGAGCTCAGAAGCAGGGCAATAACCTGGTTATGAACCTGGGCTACTCCCATCAGGTCATCGTTCCTGAGACCGACGGCATCAAGATCGATGTTCCCCAGCCCAACCAGATCGTTGTGTCGGGCATCGACAAGCAGGCAGTAGGTCAGTTTGCCTGCGAGATCCGCGAGAAGCGTCCTCCCGAGCCTTATAAGGGCAAGGGCATCCGCTACACCGGCGAGTATATCATCCGCAAGGAAGGTAAGGCCGGTAAGGGCAGCAAGAAGTAATTAAAAGGAGAGAATCACTATGGTGAAAAAGCTTGACAGAGCAAAGGCAAGAGTTAAGAGACACTTGAGAGTCCGCAACAAAGTCAGCGGTACACCCGAGTGCCCCCGCCTGAACGTATTCCGCTCCTCAAAGCATATCTATGCACAGATCATCGACGATGTGAACGGTGTAACACTTTGCGCTGCATCCTCAATGTCCAAGGGCTTTGAGGGCAACGGCGGAAATAAGGAAGGCGCACGTAAGGTCGGCGAGATGATCGCAGCGGCTGCAAAGGATAAGGGTATCGAGACTGTCGTATTCGACAGGGGCGGCTACCTCTATCACGGGCGCGTTCAGGAATTGGCAGACGGAGCCCGCGAAGGCGGACTTAAGTTCTAAAAGGAGGGTATGACTTTTGGCTAATATAGATGCTTCAACCGAGTTTACCGAAAAGGTAGTTGCCATTAACAGAGTATCCAAGACTGTTAAGGGCGGCCGTATTATGAAGTTCTCGGCACTGATCGTAGTCGGCGACGGCAACGGCACCGTAGGCTTCGGCATCGGCAAATCCAGCGAAGTTCCCGACGCTATCCGCAAGGGTATCGAGGACGCCAAGAAGAACCTCGTGAAGGTTTCTCTTAAGGGCACAACGATCCCCCACGAGATCGTCGGCAAGTTCGGCGCAGGCGAGGTCCTCCTCAAGCCCGCAGCAAAGGGTACCGGAGTTATCGCAGGCGGTACAGTAAGAGCAGTCGTAGAGGCTGCCGGCATCAAGGATATCAGAGCGAAGTCGCTTCGTTCGAACAATCCTTGCAACGTAGTAAGAGCTACGGTAAACGGTCTCGCTTCAGTTAAGTCGCTGGACGAAGTTGCAGCTAAGAGAGGAAAGACCGCAAAGGAAATTATAGGTTAAGGAGGAGAGAGCAATGGCAAACGTGAAGATCACACTGGTCAAGAGCCTTAACAATAAGGTCGAGAAGCAGGTGCTGACAGCTTACTCTCTCGGACTCAAGAAGATCGGTGACGTGACCGAGCAGCCCGATAACGCACAGACCCAGGGCAAGATCAAGGTCATCTCACACCTTATCAAGGTGACTGAAGCGTAAAGCAAGGAGGTGCTAAACAATGAAACTGCATGAGTTATCACCTGCTGCAGGCTCTAAGACCGACCGCAAGAGGATCGGCAGAGGTCACGGCTCCGGCTGGGGCAAGACTGCAGGCAAGGGACATAAGGGTCAGAAGGCTCGTTCAGGCGGCGGCGTAAGACCGGGCTTTGAAGGAGGACAGACCTCTCTCGCAAGAAGAATCCCTAAGCGCGGCTTCAACAATATTTTCGCTACCGAGTACACTGTTATAAATGTGTCCGATCTCGAGAGATTTGTTGACGGCACAGTTGTTGACACCGAGCTGCTCAAGGCCGCAGGCCTTGTTACCAAGGAGCTTGATGGTGTTAAGGTTCTCGGAAACGGAGAGCTTACAAAGAGCCTTACTGTTAAGGCAGCAGCATTTTCCGCTTCTGCAAAGGAAAAAATCGAAAAGGCAGGCGGAAAGGCTGAGGTGATGTAAGGTGATAGAGACATTTCGCAATGCCTGGAGAGTTCCGGAGCTGAGAAGGAAGGTTCTCTTCACACTATTCATCATCATCATCTACAGAGTCGGCGGTGCGGTGCCCGTTCCTTATCTGGATTCGGACGCTATCGCCAGCTGGTTTGCGACCAACGATGCCAGCGGTAACTTCTTCAGTTACTTAAACGTCCTCTCCGGAGGTAACTTCGGAAAGGCTACCCTGCTGGCTCTTTCGGTAGGCCCCTATATCAACGCGCAGATCATTATCCAGCTGCTTACCTATGCGCTCCCTCCTCTGGAGAGAATGCAGAAGGAAGGCCCCGAGGGCAGAAAGAAGCTGAATAAGATCACAAAATATACAGCGCTGGGTATCTCCATATTCCAGGGCTGGGCATACTACAGAACTCTCGGCGGCTCGAAGGCGGACGCTCTCGTTTATACCTCGGGCTGGGAGAAGTGGTTCTCTGAGGCTGTTATCATCATGTGCTTCGTGGCGGGCGCTTCGCTCACCATCTGGCTGGGTGACCAGATCAGCGAGAGAGGTATCGGCAACGGCATCTCTATGCTGCTGTTCGCAGGTATCGTCGCAAGAGGACCCTCTGCGGTATGGAACCTCATTATGCTGATGAAGAGCGGCGAGGCTAAGTATATGATCCTCGTTCCCATCATTCTGGTAATCTTCGTTCTGATGATCGCCTTCATCATCTTCTTCAATGAGGCTGAAAGACGCATACCGATACAGTATGCAAAGAGAGTCGTAGGCAGAAAGCAGTACGGCGGCCAGAACACCTATATGCCCATCAAGGTGTGCATGAGCGGCGTTCTCCCCATCATCTTCGCTATGGCATTTATGTCCCTGCCCTCGACACTTGAAATGTTCATCAAGCCGAGAGAGGACGGCACAGGCTTCTATAACGGACTGCTCCGCTGGTTCAGCTATACGCATCCGTTCTATGCTATCCTGTACTTCTTCCTCATCATCGGATTTAACTACTTCTATGTATCGATGCAGTATAACCCTGTTGAGATCGCCAACAACTTAAGACAGTCCAATGGCGGTGTTCCCGGTATCAGACCCGGAAAGCCCACCAGCGACTACTTCAAGAGGATAGTCAACAGGCTCACTCTCGTGGGCGCGATCTTCCTGGGAATCATCGCTATCTTCCCGATCATCTTCGGCGCTATCAGCGGCGTTCAGATCGCTATGGGCGGTACCTCTATACTCATCGTAGTAAGCGTAGCACTTGAAACTGTAAGAACACTGGAATCCCAGATGATGATGCGTCATCACAAGGGCTTCCTCGAGTAAGAAAAGGAGTTTGACTTATGAATTTGATTTTATTGGGAGCTCCCGGTGCCGGCAAGGGCACACAGGCAGAGGTCATCTGCAACGCTTTGAACATTCCGACAATTTCAACAGGCAATATGCTCAGAGCCGCCGTTAAGGCAGGCACTGAGTACGGCCTGAAGGCAAAGGCTGCTATGGACGCCGGTGACCTGGTTTCCGATGACATCGTTATCGGTATCCTTAAGGACAGGATCGCTGAGGACGATGCTCAGAACGGCTTCATTCTCGACGGCTTCCCCAGAACAGTCCCCCAGGCAGAAGCACTGGACGCTATGGGCGTCAAGATCGACAAGGTAATTGAGATTTCTGTTCCTGATGATACCATCAAGCAGAGACTCTCCGGCAGAAGAGTTTGCCTCGACTGCGGCGCAACCTACCACGTTGATTTCAAGCCCAGCAAGGTCGAGGGCGTCTGCGACGTTTGCGGCAAGGAGCTCGTTATCCGCAAGGACGACCGCCCCGAGACCGTGCTCTCCAGACTGGAGACCTATCACAAGCAGACCGCTCCCCTCAAGGATTACTATGAGGCACAGGGCAAGCTGTTGACAGTCATAGGTCAGGACAGCGTAGAGGATACCTCGAAGCTCACACTCGAGGCAGTAAATTCTTAATAAGCCGCAAGGCATAGAAAGAAGCTACTATGATCCATATCAAATCAGCTAAAGAGATCGAAAAGCTCCGCCGTGCGGGAGAGCTTACAGCCGGCGCCCTTAAGGCGGCCGGTGAGGCGCTCCGCCCCGGAATGACTACCTCGGAGCTCAACAAGGTCGTTGAGAGATTTATCGTTTCCCATGGTGCAAAGCCTGGCTTCAAGGGCTACGGAGGGTTCCCCGCAGCAGCCTGCATATCCGTAAATGACGAGGTCATTCACGGTATTCCCGGGCCGAGGAAGATCATGGAGGGCGATATCGTTTCGGTGGACACCGGAGCGTGGGTAGACGGCTACTACGGCGACGCCTGCAGGACATTCGCCTGCGGACAGATAGCCCCGGAGGTGCAGGCTCTGCTCGACTCCACCAGCGAAAGCCTTGAACTGGCAGTTTCAATGGTGAAGCCCGGAGTAAGGGTAGGCGACCTGGGAGAGGCTATCCAGAAGTACAATGAGGAGCGCGGCTTTTCGGTGGTAAGGGAATTCGTCGGGCACGGTCTCGGAAGAGATATGCACGAGGAGCCCGAGATACCCAATTTCGGCAGAGCCGGAAAGGGCATCAAGCTGCAGGCGGGAATGGTCATCTGCATCGAGCCTATGATAAATATGGGCTCTGCTGCGATAAAGATCATGCCCGACGGCTGGACTGTGAAAACACAGGACGGCAAATGGTCAGCTCATTTTGAGCATGCAATAGCCATAACTCAGACAGGCGCAGTAATACTGGACAGACTGTGATGAGCGGCTTTGCAGATATAAGAGCAGGTTCGGTGGTCAAGGCACTGGCAGGCCGTGAGAAGGGCCGCACATTCGTTGCTGTGGCGGCAGACGGCGGCTTTGTGTATATCGCGGATGGCAAAGAGCGCAAGCTCGAACGCCCGAAGCGAAAAAACCCAAAGCACATTTCACCTATCGGTGCAGAGATAGACACAAAGGATCTGACAAACAAGAAATTGAGGAGGCTGCTTTCATCGCTTCCGACCCAAGGAGATGAAACAGCAGTCCACCGTTTCAATGACGAGTGAGAAGGGAAAGGTCAAACAGATATGTCAAAGGATGATGTAATTGAGCTTGAGGGTACGGTGACAGAGGCACTTCCGGGTGCAAAATTCAACGTACAGCTCTCAAACGGACATATGATCCTTGCTCACGTTTCGGGCAAGCTTCGTATGAATTATATTCGTATAGTACCCGGCGACAAGGTAACGGTGGAAATGTCACCTTATGACCTGAACAAGGGTAGAATCACCTGGAGAGCAAAGTAAGGCTCTCAGTCCGTATGAGGCGGAGAGATCCGTCGGAAAACAAAAGGAGGTATTTCAATGAAAGTAAGACCTTCAGTTAAGCCTATCTGCGAAAAGTGCAAGGTTATCAAGAGGAAGGGCAAGATAATGGTTATCTGCCAGAATCCCAAGCACAAGCAGCGTCAGGGCTAACAAACCAATGATGGAGGTGCAGCTAACAAATGGCTCGTATTGCTGGTATTGACCTGCCGAAGGATAAAAGAATAGAGATCGGTCTGACTTATATCTACGGCATCGGTCAGAAGACTGCTACTAAGATACTCGCTGAAACAGGAGTTGACCCTGATATCAGAGTCAAGGATCTGTCTGAGGACGATGTAGCAAAACTCAGAGAATATATTGACCACAACCTGACTGTTGAGGGCGACCTGAGAAGAAATGTTGCTCTGAACATCAAGAGACTTGTTGAGATCGGTTGCTACAGAGGCGTTCGCCACAGAAGGGGTCTGCCCGTAAGAGGGCAGAGGACCAAGACGAATGCAAGAACCCGCAAGGGCCCTGTAAAGACCATCGCTAACAAGAAGAAGTAAGGAGGGTATGAAGAATGGCTCAGCCTAAGAAGAAGACGACTATCCGTCGCCGCCGCGAGAGAAAGAACATCGAGCAGGGACAGGTTCATATCCAGTCCACCTTCAACAACACTATCGTTACTATCACCGATATGCAGGGCAACGCTATTTCATGGGCTTCCGCAGGCGGACTTGGCTTCAGAGGCTCCAAGAAGAGCACCCCGTTCGCAGCTCAGACTGCTGCTGAGACAGCTGCAAGAGCTGCAAAGGAGCATGGCCTCAAGACCGTCCAGGTCTATGTTAAGGGACCCGGCGCTGGAAGAGAAGCTGCTATTCGTGCTCTGCAGAGCGAGGACCTCGAGGTAGTTCTCATCAAGGACGTTACCCCGATTCCCCATAACGGTTGCCGTCCTCCCAAGAGAAGACGTGTATAATCAATAACAGATTTGAGTTTGGAAGTTTACTCAAAGTCGGGCAGCCTGTGTTTCCCGGCGGCTAGTAGCCGCCGAAACGAACCGCCGGCAGAAAGGTCCGATACCAAAATTAAAAACGGAGGTTTATTACTATGGCAGTAAGCAGAGAACCAATTTACAAGAAGTGCAGATCACTGGGCATCAGCCCGATGGTTATGGGAGTTTCCAAGGACTATACCAAGCGTAACCCCGATGCAAACAAGAGAAAGAAAGTTTCCGAGTACGGTCTCCAGCTGAAGGAGAAGCAGAAGCTGAAGTTCATCTACGGAATGCTCGAGAAGCAGTTCTATCACTACTTCGAGATCGCTCAGAAGATGGAGGGTCAGGCAGGTGAGAACCTCATTACCCTTCTTGAGTCGAGACTCGATAATGTCGTATTCAGAATGGGTCTTGCAACCACCAGAAGAGAGGCTCGTCAGCTCGTTGTTCACGGCCACTATGACGTAAACGGCAAGAGAGTTGATATCCCCTCCTATAGGATCAAGGCAGGCGACGTTATCTCCCTGAGAGAGAACAGCAAGAAGAGCGAGAAATTCAAGCAGATCACCGAAACGACCGCAGGCAGGCTCACTCCCGCTTGGCTCGACGTCAATAAGGACGCTCAGAGCGCTAAGGTCGTAAGGATGCCCGTTAAAGAGGATCTCGATTACGAGCTGGAAGAGCACCTCATCGTCGAGCTCTATTCTAAGTAAGGATCAGGATCGTTTTAACACTGCAGCAACATTCAGGATCATGTATTTCGGCATGATCCGAACACGAAACAGGAGGGTTATAAATGCTTGAAAAGATAGAAAAGCCTGAAATTGAAACAGCTGAGCTCAAAAGCAACGGCACTTACGGCAAGTTCATCGTTGAGCCTCTTGAGCGCGGCTACGGTACCACTCTGGGCAACTCGCTCAGAAGAGTACTGCTCTCCTCATTGCCCGGTGTCGCTGTCACATCTGTAAAGATCGACAACGTACATCACGAGCTCTCTACCATTCCCGGAGTTAAGGAGGATGTAACTGAGATCATCCTTAACCTGAAGGGTCTGACCGCAAAGCTGTACAGCGACGGTCCTAAGACCGTATATATCGAGGCAGAAGGCGAAAGCGTCATCACTGCCGGAGACATCAAGACGGATTCCGAAGTAGGTATCCTCGTTCCCGATATGCATATCGCAACATTGGGCGCAGGCGCTAAGCTGTATATGGAGATCGTTCTCGATAAGGGCAGGGGCTATGTCTCTGCCGAGAAGAACAAGGCTCTTATGCAGAAGCAGGGCAATGTCCCCATCGGAGTCATCGCTGTTGACAGCATCTACACACCGGTACTCAAGGTGAACTACACAGTGGATAACACCCGTGTAGGACAGATCACCGATTACGATAAGCTTACCCTGGAGGTATGGACCGACGGTACTATCTCCGCAAAGGAAGCTGTATCGCTGGCAGCCAAACTCCTCAACGAGCATCTTAATCTCTTCATTGACCTCTCTGAGGAAACAAACAATGTTGAGATGATGGCCGAAAAGGACGATAAGGGCAAGGAAAAGATCCTGGAGATGACCATTGAGGAACTTGACTTATCGGTGCGCTCTTTCAACTGCCTTAAGCGTGCGGGCATTAATACCGTTAATGACCTGATAGGCAAGTCGGCAGAGGAAATGATGAAGGTCAGAAACCTTGGTAAAAAATCATTTGACGAGGTCAAGGAGAAGCTGCAATCGCTGGGATACGACCTCAGTTCTGAAGAAGATAACTAATATTAAGGAGTGAATATCTATGCCAGGCACAAGAAAGCTGGGAAGGGCTACTGACCACAGAAAGGCAATGCTCAGAGCTATGGTCACCTACCTTCTCGAGAACGGTAAGATAGAAACCACTGTAACAAGAGCTAAGGAAGTCAGCGCTATGACCGAAAAGATGATTACACTCGGCAAAGCAGGAGACCTCCATTCCAAGCGCCAGGTACTCGCTTATGTAACTAAGGAGTCGGTAGCTAAGAAGCTCTTCGATGACATCGCACCCGGCTATTCGGGCAGAAACGGCGGCTACACCAAGATCGTTAAGACCGGTCCCCGCCGCGGTGACGCAGCAGAGATGGCTATCATCCAGCTGGTTTAATATCAAAGCATTAAAAGCAGTCCTTCGGGGCTGCTTTTTTCTTTCTTTTTGGTGTCACACCTCACCTTGTACGGGAACGAAATCTTTGCACCGCAACTGGGGTCTGCCTGCGCTGTTGTCGCAGGCGGAGAAAATATCCTTTTCCGGAATTAACCGAGCCGCGTCAGCGGCTCGGTTAAACAGAGGAAATTATTTCCTCTAACCCGCCCTTGACAAATCCCAGATTTTTTTGTATAATAAAAGGTACCATTTTAAGAGACAAATATAAATGTTTTTTGTGTATTTTTTGGAGTCTGGGCGGATGCCCGAAAGGATGGATACCCGTTATGAAGAAGATATACCCTGTGCTTGCGGCAGCTGCGGCTGCTGTGATGGCAGTGCAGACGCTGTTTGTTCCCGTAGAGAACAGCCCTATCATCACCACAGCCCCCGCTGTTTCTCAGGTGCAGATAGCAGAGGAAACGTCAAGCTCTCTCAGGATACTTTCACTTGACGAACCGGCGACAAATGTGGACTTTGACTATGCCGATGCTCTCCCTTCACCGGAGACAGAGCAGCTTTCTCAAGCCCTCAGCGAGGCATTTAGCCCCGTCAACGTTCAGCCGGAGAGTGAGGTAGAAAATGAGGAGCAGCTCAGTCAGGAGGCAGAAGAGCTCTTCCTCTCGGAAGAGGAGGCAGAAAAGGCCTTCCTCGCCAAGAACCCCGAGCTGGTGGCTCTGGGCGAAATAGTAAACGAGGGAGACACCCTTCCCCGCTCCCAGAACGATCCCTCATACCATAAGTACATAAGAAGCCTTATGCGGCTCCAGGCTGACAGCGGCAGCGCCCCCCTAACAAGTATGGGAGTAAGGCTGCTGACCTCTGCTGTATCGGGAGCCTCCAACCTTGTACATCAGGACAGATTTGCCGGCTGCACAAAAGTATACGGCGTAGATGTTTCTCTGTTTCAGGGCACCGTTGACTGGGCAAAGGTCAAGGCCGCGGGTATAACCTTTGCTATCCTTCGGGCAGGCTACAGAGGCTACGGCTCCGCTGGAACGCTGGTAGTGGATTCTCAGTTTGTAACCAACCTGAAAAATGCAAAGGCCGCAGGCCTGCAGGTGGGAGCTTACTTCTTTACTCAGGCTATAACCACCGCCGAAGCAAGGGCTGAGGCTGACTTCGTATACAGCTATGCCAAGGGCTATTCTTTCGACCTGCCCCTTTACTGCGATATGGAGGAGATAAGCTCGGAGGGACGTCTCGAAAAGCAGGGCTTTACTGCGGCTCAGAATACAGCTATAATCACAGCCTTCTGCGAAAGAGCAAAGGAGCTGGGATATCAGGCCGGAGTTTATTCCAACCCAAGCTGGCTGAACTATAAGCTGGACAGAGCCACGCTGGAATCCAAGTACCAGATCTGGCTGGCACATTGGGTGACCTCCACCACTTACTCCTATGAATTTAATATCTGGCAGTACGGCACCGGAACGGTAAACGGCATCAGCGGCGCCGTTGATATGAATGTAATGTATATTTCCGGAAACACTCCCGGAAGGGTCTCAAATCTTAAGTGCAGCACCTTTACCGATACCACTGCTTCGCTTAGCTGGACAGGCCTTGCTTCCAACTGTACGGGCTACCAGATAGTAAAATATGACGCCTCAGATAGTACCGAAACAGTAATGGGAACGACAAACCTAAACACCTTTACCGTTACCGGCCTTACCGGCGAACAGAGCTATACCTTCTATGTGAAGGCCTATAATTCCGTCGGGTCACTGACCTATTACGGCGTGGCCTCTGAACAGGTAACTGTTAAGACTCTCTGTCCCGCACCGACCGGACTAACAATAGTTGAGGATGTTGCAGGCTTTACCCTGAGCTGGGAGACTGTCGCCAGCGCAAAGGGCTATTATATCTACATCGGAAAGAACGGCGCAGCACCTGCACTGTCAGCACATTCCACCGGAACCTCGTACTTCCTTGAGGCTGAGGAGGGGACGTATTCCGGATATGTAACGCCCTATACTTCCACCGGAGTTGAGGGAGGCCGTGCAGAGTTTATATTGGTCTACGGCAAGCATACCCCGGAGGTAAGCAGCATAAAGCATACCGATACCGAGATAACACTGAAATGGCAGCCGCAGACTGTCGCCAGCGGATACTGCGTCCGGCTCTACAGCAATGACAGCGGAGAGGCGGATATGACGGTGGCATTAACAGACACAACGCTGGTGTTCGATAAGCTGGAGCCTTTGACTGATTATACACTTAAGATAGAGGCCTGCTATGCAGACGGGACCTCGCTTTATTCCGACCCCATAAGGGTCAGGACCAGCTCTCCTGTGACGGGAGATATGGACGGTGACGGAGTGCTGAACGAATCAGACAGCACACCGATACTTGATTATCTGACGGGCGGAACGGACGGAGAAGACCTTGACCCGTATGTAGCTGATATAAACGGCGACGGATATGTTGACCTGCTGGACTATGCATTGCTGAAAATGCTGCTGGCGGGAATGGAGATATAAGAAAGAAACAGAAACAGCCCTGCTCAAAAGCGGGGCTGTTTTTTCGCAAATGAGTGAAAAACACCACACACAGCTCACCCTGTGGAATGCGAGTACCAATGGTCACAGCGCGGGCAGACCCAGATCGCGGAACGTGGGACACACGCCCGCAGGAGTGGCAGCGACCGAAGGGAGCGCAGCGTGACGTAAAAAACCCCGGAACGAGTCCGGGGTTTTTAAATTCGGTTTTAGGAAAAGGATCAATCCTTGTCCTTGATTACCATAGCGTAGATCAGAGCAGCGATGAATGCGCCTACCAGAGGACCTACGATGAATACCCAAACCTGAGTAAGGGACTTCCAGTCAGTAGCGCCAACGCCGAAGATAGCGGGTGCAAGGCTTCTTGCAGGGTTAACAGAGGTGCCGGTGTAGCCGATGCCCATCAGATGAACAAAGGTAAGGCCGAGACCGATGAGAAGGCCTGCGTGCTTCTGAGTGCCCTCGTCCTTGCTGCCGGTAACGGAGAGAACGATGAGAACGAATACTGTGGTGAGAATGATCTCAACCAGCAGTGCGCCGAAGAAGTTCAGTGCGCCGAAGCCGTTAGCTCCGAAGGAGCAGTTCTTTACCTTCATATCGCTGCAAGCGATGATGATAAGGTGGCAGAACGAAGCGCAGAAAGCGCCGACGATCTGAGCGATGCTGTAAGCGATAGCGTCGCCGAAGCTCATTCTTCCGTCAAATGCCATAGCAAAGGAAACGGCAGGATTGAGGTGAGCTCCGCTGATCTTTCCTACGGTGTAAGCCGCAGCAACGATCGACAGACCGAAAGCCAGAGCGATAGCGGTAACGTTGGATGTAACCAGCGCGGTACCGCAGCCGAAGAATACCAGACCGAAGGTGCCAAGCACTTCAGCGATAAGCTTCTGTGACTTTGTGTACATATTATTTTCCTCCCAATTTGAAAATTAACCTAAAGGTCAATATCATTTTAACTCATTTCTCCGGATTTGTCTAGTACCTTTGAAAGATTTTTTAAAATCTTTTGTGTTTTGAACAAATATTAACATTTTATTTAGTCGGTTTGAACATCATAAGGGAGAAAAACAGCCTCAAAACAGGGAGTAAATATAGTAAACAGCGCCGTATATCACCCCGGAGAGCACCCCGAAAAGTATGACCGGGCCGGCTATGGTGAAGAGCTTTACCGCCGTTCCGGTAATGAGCCCTTCTGTCTTGAACTCGATGGCGGGGGCGGCTACCGCGTTGGCAAAGCCGGTCACTGGTACTAATGTCCCGGCACCGGCGTGCTTGGCCAGCTTGTCATACAGGCCGAAGGCAGTAAGCGTCACCGAAAGCAGAATGAGCGTAAGGGTCGCCGCAGTGGAGGAGGTCTTATCCGAAAGCCCCAGCAAAGAGTAGCCCGTCACCAGGCCCTGACCCACAGCGCATATCGCACCGCCGATAACGAAGGCCTTGACGCAGTTGTGGACCGTCGCGGAGTTACGTGACGCCTTTTTATACATCTGCTCATATTCCTTGTAGGATATCTCCAGCTTCATATTATCACCTCAAGTGGAGTATGCCCAATAAGAGCAAGGTTTATTCCATCTGAACAGGCATCTCATTTTTAAGCTGACGTTCATCTCACCTTGTGGAATGCGAGCACCAAAGGTCACAGCTCAGTCAGACTTAGGTCGCACAACAGGGGCGACCTGCCCGCCGGAGTGGCAGCGACCAAAGGGAGCGAAGCGCGACGCTAAAAAACTTGACAAATCTACGCAGGTGTGCTATAATTAGCTCGTCGGAAAAGCTCCGGCAAATGCGACCGCTCGCAGCGCGAGCCAAGCCCGGACGGACAGGCGGGTCGAAAGCCGAAAAGGGAGTATGAGCTCCCATTATTGATTGAGTTAAAAGCTCAAATTTTATAAGATGATAACTTTATAATCAGGATCACTTGTGAAACGGTCAATAAAGCTTCGGCGTTAGCCCTGAATGTCTTATGCGCAGGAATTATCTGTGCTTTCATAGCTTTGATTTTTCAGTTTGCAGGTGAAAATATCACCTGCATTTTTTATTGCGGTAAATTGGGGATAGTATTATGGATATTGAAAGACAAAGATCGGCCCCCGTCTATGAGGCGCTGGAAAGGTTCAGGCGGCAGAGAGTAGTTCCCTTCGATGTGCCGGGGCATAAGAGAGGAAGAGGCAACCCGGAGCTGGTAAAGCTGCTGGGCGAGCAGTGCGTCAGCCTGGACGTAAACTCTATGAAGCCGTTGGACAACCTCTGCCACCCCGTTTCCGTCATCATGGAGGCGGAGCAGCTGGCAGCCGATGCCTTCGGCGCGGCTCACGCATACTTTATGGTGGGAGGAACCACCTCCTCGGTGCAGAGCATGATACTCACCGCCTGCAAGGCCGGGGATAAGATAATCATGCCGCGAAACGTACACCGCAGCGTAATCAATGCGCTGGTGCTCTGCGGAGCTGAGCCAGTGTATGTCAATCCCGATGTGGACAAGCATATCGGCATCGCACTGGGAATGGAGCTCTCTCAGGTGGAGAAGGCTATCCTCGAGCACCCCGATGCCTCGGCGGTGTTTGTAAACAACCCCACCTACTATGGCATCTGCTCCGACCTGCGCTCGATAGTGAAAATAGCTCACGAGCATAATATGATGGTGCTGGTGGACGAGGCCCATGGCACACACCTCTCCTTCAGTGAGGAGCTGCCTGTCTCGGCTATGGAGGCAGGGGCGGACATGGCTGCCGTTTCGATGCATAAGTCGGGAGGGAGCCTGACCCAAAGCTCGCTGCTGCTGCTGGGCGAGAACGTGAATACAAGATACGTCGAGCAGATAATCAACCTGACACAGACCACCTCGGCCTCATACCTGCTGCTTTCCAGCCTTGACATTTCAAGGAGAAATCTGGCGCTGCGGGGCAGGGAGTCGTTTAAGAAGGTCGCCGCTATGGCAGAATATGCAAGGGAGGAGATAAACTCCATCGGCGGGTATTACGCCTACGGCAAGGACTTGGTCAACGGCGGAAGCATATTCGATTTTGACGTGACGAAGCTCTCGGTCTACACCAGAGATATCGGCCTCACCGGAATAGAGGTCTACGACCTGTTAAGGGACGAATACGATATACAGATAGAGTTCGGAGACATCGGCAATATCCTTGCCTATATCTCCATAGGCGACAGAATACAGGATATCGAGAGGCTTGTGGGCGCGCTGGAGGATATCAAGAGACTGTACTCAAGGCCGGTTTCGAGGCTGCACAATGCGGAGTACATCACACCCATAGTTGCGGCGACGCCTCAGAAGGCGTTTTACTCCGAAAAGGAGCTTGTGCCTATAAGAGAAACGGCTGGGCGCATCTGCGGGGAGTTTGTGATGTGCTATCCTCCGGGGATACCCATACTTGCTCCGGGCGAGATGATAACGCAGGAGATAATCGACTATACACTCTTTGCTAAGGAGAAGGGCTGCTCGATGCAGGGCCCGGAGGACGGAAGTTTAGAGAGACTGAACGTGCTGAAATAAGCATCGGAGGTGCCGCTATGAGCTATCCTCTAAAGGTCGGCGGCGGAGTGCTGCCGGAATACAGGCGTGACCAGTATAAGGACGAGGTGCATGAATTCCTTGTGGCGATATCCGATGAGGCGCCCGTCTCGGGAGAAAAGGTCTCCGGCAACGGGTGGTTCGCCAGCATCGCTATAATCGGAGCCATCGACCTGACCACCGGCCATCGTGAAAAGGGGCGCACCATTATGATATGGGACCCCACCCCGGAGGAACAGCAGAAGGAAGCCAATAAAACGCTTTTCCGGGAGTACGGGATATACCGCGTCAAGGCGCACCCTCCGGCGAAGTTCTGGTACTCAACTCCCAGCGTGCGTATGGGCGGGATGTACCTGACTGAGATAACAAGGGGACACGTTACTCACCCCTTCCTTGCGGAAGCCGTCAGTGAGTATAAGGAGAGCCTGCATCTTCACTCGGAGCTTTTAGGCACTCTTGACCTTGACGAGGACGGCTACACCGGCAGCTTTAACTGGCTGGGAGCGGACACAAAAATCATAGTGTCGGTGGAATATACCCCCTATACAAAACCACTCGGGCATCTGGAGGACTTCTGCCGGGACTGCGAGAAAAACGACAGGGAGCTGCGACGGTTTGCCTGTGACAATATGCCGGACAGGATAAACAAGGAACGGGAAAAGCCCCTCACGCCGGAGGAATTCGCCCGGGGGCTTGTAATGGACAGGATAGATATGTACTACGACGGCGATTACGACGTCTATTTCAGGTTTGAAAAATATACTGTAAATATCAGCGGGGACAGAGACGGCCCCCGGGATATCTGGTGGGAGGTCGAGTAATGGATTTCTGGTTTTCGGAATTTCATACGGACAATGTAAAAATGTCTATAAGAGTGGAAAAGCAGCTCTTCTCAGGGGAGAGCGACTTCCAGAGGATAGATGTGTTTGAGTCGGAGGAATTCGGCAGGTTCCTGACCTCCGACGGCTCAGTGATATTCTCCGAAAAGGACGAGTTCACCTACGATGAGATGATAGTTCACGTCCCTATGGCGGTGCACCCGAATGTGAGGAAGGTGCTGGTAATCGGCGGCGGCGACGGCGGCGTTGCCAGAGAGCTCTCCTACTATGAGGAGATAGAGACTATTGACGTAGTCGAGCCGGACGAGATGTTCGTAAACGTCTGCCGGGAGTTCTTTCCCGATAACGCAAGGGGCCTTGATGACCCCCGGGTGAAGCTGCACTACCGGGACGGACTGCGGTTCCTGCGGGGCAAGCAGGACGAGTACGACCTTATCATCAACGACTCCACCGACCCGCTGGGACATACGGCGGGGCTGTTCACCAAGGAATTCTACGGCTCCTGCTACAAGGCGCTGCGCGAGGACGGCATAATGGTATACCAGCACGGCTCCCCCTTCTTTGATGAGGACGAGGAGACCTGCCGGGCGATGCACCGCAAGGCCTTCAGAAGCTTCCCCATAAGCCGGGTGTATCAGGCGCATATACCCACCTGTCCCTCAGGCTACTGGCTTTTCGGCTTTGCCAGCAAGAAGTACCACCCCCTGCGCGACCTTGACGCCAAGCGCTGGCGGGAAAGAAATATCAAGACCTGGTACTACACCACCAACCTCCACGCCGGAGCTTTTATGCTTCCCAAGTATGTGGAGGACCTCCTTGAGGAGGAAGAGGGAAGAGTAAAATAAGATAGTAGCATAAAAATGATAGACCCCGAGCTGTTTGATAAGATACTGGAATTCGAGGAGCTGCTTCTTTCAGAGAAGGAAAACCTTGCCTCCTGCACCGATGAGGAAAACCGCGGGATCATCGAAAAGGACATTAGTATGCACGAGAACGCCATCAAGCACATCAAGATGGATCTGACCGATGAGCAGATAGCTGAGTATACGGAATATGCCCGGAGCGAGGGCATAGAACTGCCGGTGTTCCCCTATATCGAATACACCGAGGAGGAGGAAAAGAGCTACCGGGAGTTTCTCGAATGGTTCAACTGTGAGGACGAGGTCTTTGAGGACCTAATGAAGTACATCGACGAGCATAGCGGCGACGGGGAGGAATAATTCCCTGGCTGCTGTGAGTGAGGTGACAGCTATGAGTAATAATACGAACTGGGGACAAAGCGTTGCCGGTGTTGTTATCAGAGACGAAAAGGTGCTGCTTGCCCGCCACACCTACGGAGGCGGCAAGGGAATGTTGATAATCCCGGGAGGCTATGTGAATTTCGGAGAATCTCCGCAGGAGGCGCTGGTACGGGAATTCAAGGAGGAGACCGATGTAACGGTGGAGCCTTGCAGCATTGTCGGGATAAGGTTCAATATGCACGACTGGTATATCGTTTTTACCGCAAGATATGTTTCGGGAGAGGCCAAGTCGGACAATAATGAAAACAGCGAGGTGCTGTGGGTAGACGTCCGGGAGGCACTGGAAAGAGACGATGTGCCGGGGCTTACCAAAAGTATGATTGAAAGCGCTCTGGCGGGGCCGGAGGGCCTGGAGCAGACGGAATACAAAGCCAGCCCGAAGCACGCGCCTCAATCGCTATACTCTGTAAAAGATAATAAATCAAATTAGAAGGAGAGATAAACTATGAAATTACTCGTTATCGGCTGCGGCGGAGTTGCTACCGTCGCCATCTACAAGTGCTGTGAAAATCCGCTCTTTACGGAGATAATGATCGCCAGCAGGACAGTCTCCAAGTGTGAGGCGCTGGCGGAGAGACTTAAGGACAAGACAAATGCAAAGCTCACCACTGCAACGGTAGATGCCGACAGCTTTGAGTCGCTTGTTGCACTGATGAAAGAATATAAGCCCCACACTGTTCTCAACGTGGCGTTGCCCTATCAGGATCTGACCATAATGGACGCCTGCCTTGAGTGCGGCTGCAACTATGTTGACACTGCCAACTACGAGGCCGAGGACACCGACGACCCCGAGTGGAGGGCCGTATATGAGAAGCGCTGCAAGGAAAAGGGCTTCACCGCCTACTTTGATTACAGCTGGCAGTGGGCATATGATGAGAAGTTCAAGAAGGCGGGTCTCACCGCTCTGCTTGGCACCGGCTTCGACCCCGGCGTAACACAGGTTTACTCCGCCTATGCGCTCAAGCACTATTTTGACGAGATACACTACATTGATATCCTCGACTGCAACGGCGGCGACCACGGCTATCCCTTCGCCACCAACTTCAACCCGGAGATAAATCTCCGTGAGGTATCCGCCAACGGCTCCTACTGGGAGGACGGTCACTGGGTAGAGACCAAGCCTATGGAGATAAAGCGCGAATACAACTTCGAGGGTGTGGGTATGAAGGATATGTACCTTCTGCACCACGAGGAAATAGAGAGCCTTGCAAAAAATATCCCCTGCATCAAGAGGATACGCTTCTTTATGACCTTCGGGCAGAGCTATCTGACCCATATGAACTGCTTACAGAATGTGGGTATGCTCTCCACCGTTCCCGTAATGTTTGAGGGACACGAGATAGTGCCCATCAAGTTCTTAAAGGCACTGCTGCCAGACCCTGCGAGCCTCGGCCCCCGCACAGTGGGAAAGACCAACATCGGCTGCATCTTCACAGGTGTTAAGGACGGCAAGGAAAAGACCATCTATATCTACAACGTCTGCGACCATCAGGAGTGCTACAAGGAGACCGGCGCACAGGCAGTTTCCTACACCACCGGCGTGCCTGCAATGATAGGCACCGCAATGGTAGCCTCCGGCATCTGGGACAAGAAGGGCGTATTCAACGTTGAGGAGTTCGACCCCGACCCCTATATGGATATGCTGAACAAGTACGGCCTGCCTTGGGTAGTTGACGAGAACCCCGTAACGGTAGAGTGATATGATAAAGCCTGCAAGAGATATTTTCAAGGAAATAACCACCCCCGCCTACGTCCTGGACGAGGCGGGGCTTGTCCGCAATTTAGAGATACTGGCGGACGTACAGCGCCGCACCGGCTGCAAGATATTATTGGCGCAGAAGGCGTTTTCGATGTTTTCGGTCTATTCGCTAATTGCGAAATACCTTTCCGGCACCACTGCCAGCGGGCTTTATGAAGCAAAGCTGGGCAGGGAGGAATTCGGCGGGGAAGTGCACGTTTTCTGCCCCGCCTACAAGGAAAGCGAGATAGGCGA
The DNA here is from genome assembly GCA_017471405.1 of Ruminococcus sp. Taxonomy (GTDB): domain Bacteria; phylum Bacillota; class Clostridia; order Oscillospirales; family Ruminococcaceae; genus FB2012. The sequence continues at coordinate 82,890 of JAFUTK010000072.1, read as the reverse complement.
GATAGCAAAGATAAGCGACCACATAGTATTCAACTCCGTCCGTCAGCTGATGAGGTTCAAGGACAGCTGTGCGGGCAAAAGTCTGGGGCTGCGGATAAACCCCGAATGCTCCACTCAGGAGGAGCCTATCTACGACCCCTGCGCCGAGGGCTCCCGGCTGGGAGTGCGTCTCTGCGACTTTGACGAGAGCGTGCTGCCCTTTATTGACGGACTGCACTTTCACACCCTCTGCGAGCAGAACTCCGATGCATTGGAGCAGACGCTTGCTGCCGTAGAGGAGCGCTTCGGGAAGTACCTTTATCAGATGAAGTGGCTCAATTTCGGCGGCGGGCACCACATCACCCGGCCGGATTACGATATAGAGAAGCTCTGCGCCCTTATTACAAGGGTGCAGGAGAGGTATGGCGTACAGGTCTACCTCGAGCCGGGGGAGGCCATCGCTTTAAGAGCCGGCTGGCTGGTAACGGAGGTAATGGACACCGTCCGCAACGGTATGGACATCGCCATACTGGACGCCTCGGCAGCCTGCCATATGCCCGATGTCTTGGAGATGCCCTACCGCCCACCGCTTTATCTGTCCGGCAAGGCCGGGGAGAAGAAATATACCTACCGTCTTGCCTCCCGCACCTGTCTGGCGGGGGACGTCATCGGGGATTACAGCTTTGATGAGCCTTTGGAGATCGGCGACCGCCTCTGCTTTGAGGATATGGCTATCTACTCCATGGTAAAGAACAACACCTTTAACGGTATGCCTCTGCCGGACATTGCTATCCTGCACACCGACGGCAGCTATGAGGTGGTAAAGAGCTTCGGCTATGAGGATTTTAAGGAGAGATTATCGTGAGACTGTCCGGGGCGCCCTCCGCTGAAGGCTTCTGTATGCCTGCGGAGTTTTCTCCCCACAGGGGGACTATTATAATATTTCCGGAGAGACCCGGCTCCTGGGGGTACGGGGCGGAGCCGGCGCAGTACGTTTTCGCGGATATTATCCGCGAAATTGCAAGGGACGAAACGGCTTTCGTCATCGTCTCCGACGGCACTGAGGCTAGGGCAAGAGCTATGCTTGCCGGTGTTGCTAATGTGGAGATAATAAATATCCCCTCCGACGATTCCTGGGCGAGAGATGTCGCCCCCACATTTGTCTCGGACGGCAGTGCCGTCCGGGGGATAGACTGGCAGTTCAACGCCTGGGGCGGGGAATATGATGGCCTTTACGCTCACTGGGAGCGCGACAACGCCCTTGCCTCCCGCTTCTGTGGGGAGACCGGCTATGACTTCTATGACGCGCAGCACTTCGTCCTTGAGGGAGGCTCTATCCACTCCGACGGCGAGGGAACGGTGATGGTCACCGAGAGCTGCCTTTTAAGCAAGGGAAGGAACCCGCGGCTTTCCAAGCAGCAGATAGAGCAGACCCTCTGTGATTACCTCGGGGCGGAAAAGGTGCTCTGGCTGCCCAGAGGCATCTACAACGACGAGACCAACGAGCACGTTGACAACGTCTGCGCGTTCATACGCCCAGGCGAAGTGGTGCTTGCCTGGACGGACAACGAAAGTGACCCGCAGTACCCTCTCTCAAAGGCGAGCCTTGACTATCTCGAGGGTGAGACCGATGCCAAGGGGCGCAGGATAACCGTTCACAAGCTGCCAATACCCAATGTCCCGGTGAGGATAACCGCCCACGACCTCGCGGGCTACACCTTTGAGGAGGGCGAGGATCAGCGGGAGGTGGGCGAACGCCTTGCGGCCTCCTACGTCAATTTTTACTTCACTAACGGTGCAGTGCTGCTGCCGCAGTTCGGTGGGGAGAATGTACAAAGCGATGAGAGGGCAGTCCGCATAATGAGTGAGCTCTGCCCCGACAGGCGCATCGTTCCCATTGATGCTAGAGAAATAATCATTGGCGGCGGGAATATCCACTGCATAACACAGCAGATACCGAAAGGAGAGCGGAGATGAAAATAACAGCCGCAGCTATCCAGATGAATATGACCCGAGAGGTCAGTGAAAATATAGCTCACGCCGACAGGCTGGTGCGTGAGGCGGCAGGAAAGGGCGCCAATGTCATTCTCCTGCCGGAGCTTTTCGAGCGGCAGTATTTCTGTCAGGAGAGGCACTACGACTACTACGCCTTTGCAAAGCCGACGGAGGAGAACGACGCGGTGCAGCAATTCAAAAAGGTCGCCGCGGAGCTTAATGTGGTGCTGCCGGTAAGCTTCTATGAAAAGGACGGCAACGTGCTCTACAATACCGTCGCTGTAATTGACGCGGGCGGTGAGGTTCTGGGCATCTACCGCAAGACCCACATCCCCGACGACCACTACTATCAGGAGAAATTCTACTTCACCCCGGGAGATACCGGCTTTAAGGTGTGGAACACCAAGTTCGGCAGGATAGGTGTGGGCATCTGCTGGGACCAGTGGTTCCCGGAGACCGCAAGGGCTATGGCGCTTATGGGCGCCCAGCTCATTCTTTACCCCACCGCCATCGGCTCCGAGCCCATACTGGAAACAGACTCTATGCCCCATTGGAGGCGAACAATGCAGGGTCACTCGGCGGCTAACCTTATTCCGGTGGTGGCTGCAAACAGGTACGGCTTAGAGGAGGTCACAACCTCGGAGGAAAACGGCGGGCAAAGCTCCGCGCTGAAGTTTTACGGCTCGTCCTTTATCACCGACGGTGTCGGTGATATAATAGTTCAGGCAGAGCGTGAGGGTGACGCCGTCATCACAGCAGAGCTTGACCTTGACGCCTGCGACCGCGCCCGACTGGAGTGGGGAATATTCCGCGACAGAAGGCCGGAGAGATACAAGCTGCTGACGGAAAAATAAGCGTCGCTCAAAAACAATGGAGATTTTTCTATATTCAGGGGCTGAGGCCCCTGATTTTACGGAGAAAAAAGTCTGAGTAAGCTGCAAAAGTTACTGTTCTTCTTGCGCCCTTCGCGCGAAAAAATTTTTAATAAAAAAATAAGCCCTTCTTCAAATGAAGAAGGGCTTGTCTTATGTCTGCTCCGAGAAGGCGTACAGTTCATTTATGAGCTCGCTCTCGAAGCGTCCCGTCTCGCTGTCGCGAGAGGTTAGGGCAGGGTCAGTCTTGTCTGCGATCACTGCATTGCTGCCTCGCACCAGAACGTATGCCTTGTCTACAGGCAGACGCATTATCTGGTCAAAGGGCTTGCTTAAGCGCCTTGCAATGTAGTCTACTGTGGTCTGGTCGCAGCCGCCCAGATAGCAGCAGGTGTCACAGTTCATCATAATGGTCGCGCTTTTGGCGCTGCCATATATACTGTAAAGCTGCGATACCGACTGGAGTATCACCGTCGTTGAGATGTTCCTAGACCTGATGACCGAGATGAGTTTGTCGAATTCGGGCACCTGACAGGAGGTGGCGAAATCGTCCAGCAGTATCTTGACGGGCACCTTCAGCTTGGAGTCAGGCATAGAGTCCGCAGTGCGTAGCAGGGTCTGGAAGCACTGCGTATAGAAGGTGTTCACCAGCGGGTCGAGGGTGGAGTCACTGTCCGACACGTTGACAAAGACAGCGCAACGCTCAGAGCCCATATCCTCTATTCTGAAGGAACTGGGCTTGGTGATCATCTCTCTGGTGCCGTCGAAGTCGAAGATGTTCAGTGCATTTACTATAAAGGCCTGAATGCTTGACCACATACGCTCCGCTTCCATACAGCCCTTTACCATCTGGTACTTTCTTGAGGCAAAGCTGTTGGGATGAGCTACACAGTGCTCGTCCATAAACGGTATGCGCTTCTTGGCGGAGCTGTGTACTACCAGCTTGAAGCAGTCTGCAACGGCGGTCAGGTCCTTTTCGCTTTCATCGAAGGCTTCAAGGACATAGGCTATGAGCATAGAGATTATGTTCTTTGCCATTTCTTCCCAGAACGGTTCCTTGGCGTCCTGTTCGGGCACCAGGGTATTAGCCAGCGAGAGGATATCCTTTTCGTCATAGCGGGTCACACCGTTTTCGGTGTATCTGCCTATGTAGGAGAGCGGGTCGTAGCCGACGCTGCGCTTGGGGTCTGTCATATCCAGACAGTAGACGCTATAGCCTCTGTCCTCCAGCTCTCTTGCGTGACGACGGTAGAGGTTTCCCTTGGTGTCGGCACAGATGAACGAGTCATGAGTGCCGACGATGAAGGGCTGGATTACGCTGGTGGTTTTGCCAGAGCCACTGGTGCCGATCACCAGTGTGTTGTCGTTGAGCCATTTCTGTTTAGTTTTCATAGGGGTCACATTCCTTTCTTGATTTCTTGGTTTTCATTGCTCGGTACATAGATGCCGATCTTGGTGGCAAGTCCGAAGGCAAGTGATTCTTCTGCGTTCATGAAGGTGTCGTCCTTTGTCTTGGCGTATACATCTTCAAGTGTGTTTCCTGTGCGCTCGGAGATGATATTTGCGATTATCTCCCGCACGTCCAGCAGCTGCTCAAGGCTGTCCTTGAGGTCAAGGGGCTTGAGCCCTGACAGGCTTGATGCGTAATGAGGGTCGTGTATCATTACCTTGCTGTGGGGCATTACGATGCGCTCGTCACCGCCTAGCAGCAGTATGCTGCCCATGCTGGCTGCTATGCCGAACACCACAGTCCTGATAGGACTGGTGATGTTGCGCATAATGTCGTAGACAGCCAGGCCCGAGCTTATCTCGCCGCCTGGGCTGTTTATCATCAGGGTGATGGTCTTGCCTGGAGCTTCCTTTTCAAGGGTCATCAGCTGGATAGCCAGCTCCTCACAGGTCTTGGGGTTTACCTCCTCGGTGAACCATATCACGCGGGAGTGATTGTACATTTCGCTTTCGAGAGAGACAGGCTCATTGTTCTGGTAGCCTTCTCTGATAAGATAAGTCTTCATAGGTGTTCATATCCTTTCATTGTGATTTTTGTTTAGTGTTGTCAGAAGGGGATCTCATCGCCGTCTTCTGAATAGAATGTGTAGTCGTCGTAGTCATCCTTGTCGGAGGGAGTGCTTATGTTGCCTCTCACAGCCGTCAGAGGGGTAATGAGGATATCCTTGACTATCAGTCTGGCATTGGTCTCGTTGTCAAAGCTGTTATTGACTTTGGCATTGTCCATAAAGAGGTCAGCCGCAAGGTGCAGCATTTCGCCTATGGTTATATCCTCATGCTTCTTGCCGTCGAAGGCCTTTGTTATGGAGAGCATGGCTTCGTAGCAGAGATTCAGGCGGCTGTTTCCTGTCATCACCGTCAGAGCGTCAAAGTATGCCTTGAGAGAGAGCCTCATAAACACGCTCTGGACAGAGTCGGCGGAGGCCATTCTGATTATTTTTTCTTTTGAGATACGTTTCATAGGGGTCTCCTTTCTTATCTGGGCACGGTCTTTTCCTCGTACCCCTCGAACAAGCGTGAGAGGTAGAGCAGAGCGGTGCCGTAGCTGTATCTTTCCTTGTATCTGTAGTTGTTTGCAGCAGTGAGGACCTTTATGAAGTCATCCTCCTCCTCGCTGAATTTAAATGTCTCTTTCAGCTTATCAATAATGGTCTCGTGCTGGGTCTTGCCGTTGTTATAGCGGATTTTGGCATTGCCCAGCTCCGAAAGCGGCAGAGAGAGCATCATCGGAATGACGTCTGCAGCGACGGTGGGGTCGCGGATGACAGGATCGTCCATTGATTTTTTCAGTTGTTCTTTTGTCATAAGCGGTTGTCCTTTCATTAGAGTGATGTCAGAGCCCTCACCCGACTGCGGTGCAGCCGGAGTGAGCTCTGGGTCTGTTCAGAACGGTGTGCCCGTATCTGATGGGTTAGGCGGAAAAGGCGGAAACCCGTCGAAGTCGGCAGGCGGCTTCTCCGCTGTTCGGTTGTTTGCCTCCAGCTTCTTGGAGCGTTCGCCAGTGAAGGAGGCATTGGTGACATTAACGGTATTGGTCTTTCTGGTATTACCGTTCTTGTCTTTCCAGAGGTTTGTCTCGAGCCTGCCTGTGATGGCTATCATCGAGCCCTTGGAGAACCAGTCAGTGATGAATTTGGCTGTCCCCTCCCAGGCAATGCAGTCGATGAAGTCAGTTACGCGAGCCGCACCTGACGGGCCGTCTCTGTCAACTGCGACGGTGAAGCCTACATAGTTGACGCCCTTTTGAGTGGTCTTGAGTTCGGGTTCGGCAGTAAGTCTGCCAAGGATTGTGGTAACATTAATCATGCTAAAAATCTCCTTTTCAAAATAATTTTTTTCAAGATAAAAATATCTTGCAGTTTACATAGGTTTGTGTGTGCGCCTGTCCTCTCCTCGCTGTTGGTAACAGCGGGGAGAGGGGTCTTGTTAGCGCAGTTTGTTGTCTGACCGTTTAATGGTTTTCTCCTTTCTTTTAAAACCGTCCAGCTCGGCCGCCAGGCCAAGTCCATTTCTTATTTGTACATAATATATCAAAACGCCTTTTTATCTGTTTATGGCGCCGATACCGAATATATAGTAAACATAGCCGTATGCCCGATGCTCCTGACACCTTCCCTGCAAGCATAACTCACAGGGAAAGCGCAGAAACATAAAGGAGAACTTATGGCTATAGAAGAAAGCAATTATTACTCATTACACCCATTGCCCACCTGAGGGCCAGGTGGGTAGGGGTAAAGATCCCTGTATGTCAGTCACTTCTGCCTTTACATACAAGGGTAACATGTTACATCAATAAATACACCAGTGCGGCTTGCCGCACAGCCTGTGTGTTCACTTTTTCCTTAATGCTCATATCCCCCCTCCCGACACAGCTTTCAGGTCGGGAGAAGAGCATTGACAGAAAGGAGGCCTTTAATGTCCTTCATTATAACAATCGAAACGGCTTGCCGTTAAATGTATGACAGGATAAGTCAGCCAAACGGTGTGCGGCTGACACCTGCATACTTCTTATTTCCTGCAAATGGAAGGAACATAGGATAAAACCCAAAATAACAATAGGTGCACGTATAGTGCACATTTTCTTGCCGATATCACTGTTGCGCCCCAAAAGCGCATAACAGTCTCATGATATCGTCAAGCCAAATTTCCGTTCCTCTTTTTTAAGTCGGAACTTAAGTATAATAACTTTTATAAATATATTGAAGTAAATCGAAGCGATTTACTTTTTAAAACTTTCCTTGTATGCAAATTACTAAAGTCTGCATTAAGCATACAAGGAACCCCTGGATACTTATCAATAAAATCACTTTTAAACGTACCAGAGCGCCCCCTGGGCGCAGATCAAAAAAATTTATAGGCGGCACTTCAATGCCGCCTAAAAACTATCAATAAAAATTTTTAATAAAAATCTTTAATGAAAAGAAAGAGGCTCTCGTGTCTAAACACGAGAGCCCAGAAAGAAAGGGAGTAAATAACTATATTTTTCGCATACACTAACCCCTTTAAGGCTACGCAGATATGCGGTTTCGAACGAAAGCTTTCTAAGTTTCTCCACTATTTTGGCGCAGATATTCAAAGAGCTGCAAAACCGCGTAAAATCAGGTTTTTAGCTGAGCAGACCTCCATTTGATGTGCTCCTCTGTGAGCTCGTAATCCGGCTCCAGCAGACCCAGCCGGACGTAATGGTTCAGTATCCGGTGGAGGATATCCTGAAACCTTGGGCCGGGGGACAGGTCCAGCAGCTCGATAAGCCCCTTGCGGCGTTTGTCGTTGCTGATAATGCGTATAACATTCTGGTTGTAGGACCTCTGCTTGTTGGGGTCGGGGGCGATCATATGCAGGCGCCAGGCCAGCATCAGCTTGAGCTTGATATTATCAAAGCTGTCGCCCACAGTCTTGACAGATCTCTCCGAGCCGTCGGCGGCTGTGGCGGTGAAGCCGGTGCGGAGCTCCTCAAATGGAATTGTTATGAACTGCTGCTTGTATTTCTGGGAAAAGCCGCAAAGCGCGCCCGGGCCGAGATAGTTAAAAATAGTGTCGCTCTTCTGCTCCAGCTCCAGAAAGCTGCCATAGACTGAGACCTCTCCAGCAGAGATATCCATTTTCACATTCATCAGCCGCTTTATCCTTTCTATCAGCGCTTTCCGGACGTCAGGCTCGGGAGCGGCGCCCGGGTCACCGGTGAGGAGAATGAATATCTTCTTGACGGTTATGGAGGTCATCCCTCCGAAGCCCAGAGAAAATACGGCGTTGGCTATCATTATATCCAGAAAGTCCACCCGCTCGGAGATAAAGAAAACGCTCTCTCCGCCTGAGCCTTCTTTGCAAATGTGAGGCAGACCCGGCTCATAGTCGCCGTCACGAAGCTCGTAGGCTGCCTTGCAGGTGCAGATAGTCAGCCCCTCCGGCCACTTTGCCTCGTGCCGTATGCGCTTGTTGGTATCCTCGATTTGTTTGTCGTCCAGGTCAAGGCGGTCGTAAGCAAGATAGTGTGCGATATACTCCCGACGCTCCTCCGGGGTGTTCCCTCCGAAAAAGAGATATGATACCAGCTTCTTGTATCTGACATAGTTTATTGCATTCAGCAGGCGGCTGTCCTTCAGGCCGTAGAGGGCAAGGGCCCTTGAGACTGTCATTTCGGCGGCGCTCTTTTTCGCACGGAATTTCTTGGAGGTCTTCTTCCGCCATTCGATCAGCTCTCTTATGGCTTTCCGCTCGGCCTCGGTCATTCGGTCGGCAAAGCTTTTGAGCTTATCAAAGCTCATACGGTCCGTTGGCCTTTCCTCTATGATTTCATTAAGTATGGCGTCGCCCATATCCTCTATATCCGGCTCGTAGTCATAAAGCACTGCCCGGGAGGGGAGCCTGTCGCGTCCGCCGCGGCCTGCCTCCTGGAAGTAATCTTCAATGCAGCGGGGTATGCCGAAATGCACCACCAGCCGGACGTTTCCCTTATCGACGCCTATTCCGAAGGCCTTGGTGGCTACCATAAGCCGGCAGCGGTCGTCTTCCATAAAATATTTTTGCTCCCGCTTGCGCTGCTCGTGCTCCATCATACCGTGATAAATGCAGGGAGTGATTTTTGCAGCCTTTATCTTTGGGTCGGTGCGGAGCCGGTTGTAGAGCTTGTTGGTCTCGGCGATTGTGGAGCAGTAAACTATTACGGCGGCGGGCTTATCGCTGCCGATGCTCTTAGCATAGCTGTCGGCGGAGAGGATATCCTCTAATAGGAAGGGATATTTCTCGTTCATCTTGATCTCTATAAGGAGCTTCCTGACCTCCTCACGCTTGTCTCGCAGAGCCTTGTCGCGCTGGAACTTTGCTTTGGCGGGGTTAAGCTCCCTGCTCCATTCTCTGATGAGCTTGTCGTAGTCATCATTGCCGGTGGTGAAGCTCTCTCGCATGGGAGTAGGGGCCTCAAAGGTTATGAAAATATGCTTGTAGGCTGAAAACAGTTTTCCCAGTTCAGGGTGGCATTTTAAAAATTTGATGACCGTGAAATGGGGATTTTCTTCGGTTATGCCCAGATGCCTTTCCAGAGCATCCTCGTATTTCAGCTTCGGGATGGACTTGACGCACAGCTCGATGTTATCACGCTTGAATGGCTTTTTGGGGTCGCTGCTGCTGTTCAGCTCGAACACTCTGTCCTTTCGCATAGAGAGGACAGTCTTCACCTGATCCTTTACAAATTCGGTGGCGGTGGCGGTGAAGGCCACCACCTGCGGGCGGTGCTTCAGCTGACGGAATGCCCGGGAGATCATCATAAACTTCGGCCTGAAGCCGTTGCCCCAGAGGGAAACGCAGTGAGCCTCGTCCACTACCAGCATCCTTATATTCAGCTGCTCCGCCAGCATTATGAATTTCGGGGTGAGTAAGGTCTCCGGGGAGATGTAGATGAACTTGCAGCCGCTTTTCAGCTTTTGGATATCCTTTTCAAGGGTGGGGATATTCGAGAGCCTTGTGGCGCTCTTACCTATCCTGCGTATCTGATCGTCCATAAGGGCGATTATCGGCTCGATGACGACGGTGATGCCCTCCCTGACCAGCGCCGGGAACTGGAAGCATTCGGATTTTCCGCTGCCGGTAGGCATTATGCAGAAGCATTCCTTTCCCTTGAGAATAGCTGTTACAGCTTCGTACTGCCCGTTGTTGAAGCCCTCGCCGTTCTCTATTTCCATCACCCGGGCAAACACCTCAAAGAGCTCGCTCTCGGAAAGAGAGAGCAGCTCCTTTTCGTCAAGTATGAGGGTGCCGTTTCTGCGGGCATCATCGACCTCTTCATCGGTCATATTCCGGAATTCTTCCAGCTTCATAGCGTTCCTCCGTCGGGTGATATCTGTCCTTATCATTATATATCATAGAAGGGGGAATGTCAAACGGATAACAAAAAGGCACCGCCTGAGCGGTGCCTTTCAAAGCTTAAATCAAACCTCTGCGATGACCTCTACCTCAACGAGGACGTCCTTGGGGAGCTCCTTTGCCGCTACGCAGCTGCGGGCGGGCTTGGAGGTGAAATATTCGCCGTAAATGCCGTTGAAGGCTGCGAAGTCGCTCATATTCTTTAAGAAGCATACGGTCTTGACCGCCTTCTCCAGAGAGGAGCCTGCCTCTTCCAGAACTGCCTTAAGGTTTTTGCATACCTGATGAGTCTGCTCCTCGATGGTGGTGGCCTCAACTGCGCCGGTGGCGGGGTTGATAGCTATCTGACCCGAGGTAAATACGAGTCCGCCGACTATCTTGGCCTGAGAATAAGGGCCGATAGCGTCTGGTGCGTTCTTGGTGTAAACTGTCTGTGCCATATGGGGTTCCTCCTTTTATTTGTTGACTATCTTGAAGCCCGCATCGGTGAGGGCTTTTCTGATCTCCATTATGTGATTGTAGTCACGGGTCTCCATAACTATGCGCAGGATGCAGTCGGTGATATCGCTGTCCTCGCTGGCACGCTCGTGGTGGATAGAGACTACGTTTCCGCCCAGCTGTGCGATGATCTTCGATACGCCGAGAAGCTGACCCGGCTTATCCTCAAGCTGGATAGCCATAGTATCACTCCTGCCCGATTTCAGCAGACCTCTCTTGATAACGCGGGAGAGGATAGTAACGTCGATGTTTCCGCCGGATACCAGGCAGACCACCTTCTTGCCCTTGACGGGCACCTTGTTGAACATAACGGCGGCTACCGAAACGGCGCCTGCGCCCTCGGAGATGAGCTTGTGCTGCTCGATGAGGGCAAGTATCGCGGAGGATACCTCGTCATCGGTGACGGTGACAATCTCGTCCACATACTGCTTGCAGTATTCAAAGGTGTTGACGCCGGGCTCCTTTACCTTGATGCCGTCGGCAATGGTGGAAACTGATTCAAGGCACTTGATCTTGTCCTCCGCAAGCGACTGCACCATAGAGGGAGCACCGCTGGCCTGAACGCCGTAGACCTTGATATTCGGGTTGAGGGTTTTCAGTGCGAATGCCACGCCGGAGATAAGTCCGCCGCCGCCTACGGGTACTACCACCGCGTCCAGGTCGGGGAGCTGCTCGATAAGCTCCAGACCGATGGTGCCCTGTCCCGCGATGACGTTCTCGTCATCAAAGGGGTGGATAAAGGTGTAGCCGTGCTCGTCCCGCAGCTGGAGCGCCTTGTTGTAGGCGTCGTCGTAAACGCCCTCTACCAGACATACCTCTGCACCGTAGCCCTTGGTGGCCTCCACCTTTGAGATGGGAGCGCCGTCCGGCAGACAGATAATAGACTTAATGCCGTTCTTTGTGGCGGCAAGGGCAACGCCCTGAGCGTGGTTGCCGGCAGAGCAGGCGATAACGCCGTGGCTCTTCTCCTCGTCGGAGAGCTGGGATATCTTGTAGTAAGCTCCCCTTACCTTAAAGGAGCCGGTGATCTGTAGGTTCTCGGTCTTGAGGTAGACATCAGCCTCCGGATTTATCTTGGGAGCCTTGATAACCTCGGTCTCTCTGATGACCTGCTTTAAAACGTGTCTTGCGTGGTATACCTTGTCAAGTGTAAGCATATATATCCTTCCCTTACAATAAAATATTTTCTGTGTAGAGTAATGCCTTGCCGCCTGTCAGCGGGGAGCGTGTTTTACGCGGGATATCCGTTAGATCCGGCTCTTTTCAGAGCCAACAGCGCTCGCCTTGTGGAATGCGAGCACCTACGGCCACAGTCCTCTCAGGCGGACGGGCGCGGTGCATCCGTTACAGCCCCGCAGAAACATCAGCGTGAAATAAAAAACGCCTCGCCTCATATACAGAGGCGAAGCGTCAAGCTCCGTGTTACCACTCTGCTTGCGCGTGAGGATAAACCAAACGCGCCGCTCGTATCTCGATAACGGTGAGTGCCGTGCTTTCCTACCTGGGATAATACCCTTTCGTCAGCAGGCTCGGGAATGATACAGCTCTGCACCCTGCCGCCCGTTTTCAGCTTGCCCGGGCTCTCTGTAGGCAAAGGTCTTGCAGCGCACGTTTCCGTCGCAGCCTTTGAAATATTCTGTAAAGTATATTATAGCACCGCTGTGCGGGATTTGTCAAGGGGTCGGAGGAGGTCAAATTTTAGAAAACGGTGAAGAATTCTTGACTTTTTTGTCCCTGTATTATATAATAGGACTGTATTTCTTTAGCGGGCGGCAGCCCACAGTTACCGAAAGGGGAACAGCATGAAAAACGGCTGGAGCATTAAGGACGTAAAAAGAGAGGCCTTCAGAGCCCTTAAAAATAATTTTGTAGCCTGCTTCGCCGTCTGCTTTGTGATGGTATTCATCGCCGGACAGTACGGCGGCTCGACGCAGTTCATCGCCAGCTACGATATGCAGAACGTTACCAACCTTCGCGTGTCAGCTGCCGATAAGCGCCAGGTGGTGGAGACAATGAAGCGGGAGGGGCTCACTCCCGAGCAGGCGGACGATATGTTCAACATCGGGGATATTGCCGCAGTGAAGAACTGGGAGCAGACCTACGACGAGTACGGCGAGAATTCGCTGAACGCCAAGGAGCTTACCTTCTTCCATTCCGGCAACGAGAGCTCCAACTGGGCGATAATCGACAATACGGTGTCACTGGTGTCCGGCAAGGACAGACCCATAACCGCCTTTGTCAGCGACAAGACAAGGCGCTACGAGCAGAATGTCTCCGACGCCTTCGATATGGTCACGAAGGAGTATTCTCCGCACTTTCAGGTGCTCAACGCCATACTTGCCTTCTTCTCTGATATGACCGCCTGGGATATCTTCGTCACAATCGGCACCTCGCTTTTCTCGATACTGGCGGCGGTGTTCGTATCGGATACACTTATACTGGGCGAGCGCAGGTTCTTCCTTGAGAACCGCATCTACCGGCGCACCAACATCGGGCGAATGGGCTTTGCCATCAAGGAGCTGTGCTTAAAGCCTCTGAAAACCCTCGTGCTGATGCACATCTACCGCGGGCTGTGGTTCTTTACCGTAGTGGGTGGCTTCTACAAGACCTATGAATATTATATGATACCATATATTCTGGCGGAGAACCCCAACATCGAGACGAAAAAGGCCTTCGCCCTCTCTAAAGAGATGATGAGGGGTAACAAGTGGCACACCTTCCTGCTGAACGCCTCATTCCTGCTTATTGAGGTGCCGGTCATCGTAGGCTCGGCGGCAATGGGCTTTCTTATCTTCGGCAGAGACGCCGTTATCGTAAACGCGCTGATAGTTTACACCGGTCTGGGAGTTGCCCGGATAGGCTTCCTGAATGCCTACAAGACCGCCTCGGACGCGGAGCTTTACATAAGGCTGCGGCGAAATGTCATCGCGGAGGGCTGCGAGTTCTCGGAGGAGCTCTGCGACCGCTGGCTCGACCCGGAGATACTTGATGAAGGCGTCGAATACGACACCCCCGCCGGAACACTTACTCCCGCAGAAATGCTGCTTCTGGAGAGCTATCCCGGAGCGGCGGGCTTCAACAAGGAATACATCGGCGTGTCCGGCAAGAAGATGAAGATAAGGCACGACTATCACCGCAGCTACCGGTTCACCTCAGTTGCAATAGTGTTCTTCTCCTTTGCCTGCATAGGCTGGCTGTGGGAGGTAGCGATACACGTCATCGAGGACGGCGAGCTCATAAACCGCGGCTCGCTACATGGGCCATGGCTGCCCATATACGGCGTCGGTGGGACGGCGGCGGTGCTGTTTCTGAAAAAATGGCGGGATAAGCCGGCTCTGTCCTTTATGATAGTGGTCATATGCAGCGGAATTTTCGAGTACCTCACCAGCTGGTATTTTGACAAGTACAAGGGACTTCAATACTGGAACTACCACGGCTACTTTATGAACATCAACGGCAGAATATGCCTTGAGGGACTGGTGGTGTTCGGCTTTGCGGGGCTTGCCTGCATATATATCCTCGCCCCGGTGATTGACGATATTGCGGCGCACATACCGCAGAGGGTGAAGAACGTTGTTGCGGCAGTGCTGATAGTGCTGCTGGCGGTGGACGTCATCTACTCCTTCAACGTTCCCAACAAGGGCAAGGGCATCACCGATTACTGCTCGCAGGTCGTGAGTGTGGAGCAGTTCAGATGATTTTCGGCGGAAAAGGATATCTCCGCCGCAAGGCGGAGGATATTCTTTTCCGCATATCCCCGAGCCGCGTCAGCGGCGAGGGAAAACATAAGAGCATCCGATGTCAAAATTTTGATAAGAAAATTTTAATAAACGCTTGTAATCGACAGAGAATTATGTTATAATGAATAGTGTGTTAAAAACCCTTTAATAGGAGGAATGACAAATGGAAAACAGGATACAGACTATTGAGAGCACAAAGAACCGCCGCATCAAGATCGGAATTATTCCCGGTCACTTTGCGACCAACCACTCTCACGTCAACTACTATGTAGATATGACCTCTATCAAAACCAGCCACAAGATGGCAAGAGAGGCAGCCTCCGAGCTGGCGGCATCCTTTGCCACTACTCACATTGACACCATTATCTGCCTTGAGGGCACCGAGATGCTGGGAGCATTCCTGGCAGAGAGCCTTGCAGAGCACGGCATCAACTCCGGCGCTGATATCGCAGTGGTAACTCCCGAGCTGAATATGAACAACCAGATGATCTTCCGCGACAACACCCAGAAGAAGATCTGGGGCAAGCAGGTGCTGCTGCTGATCTCCTCGGCCTCCACCGGTAAGAGCATCGTGCGTGCGGTTGATTGCTTACAGTACTACAACGGCAGCCTTGCGGCTATCGGCTCGATCTTCTCGGCTATCAAGGAGAGCCACGGAATTCCTGTGAACGCTATCTTCTATGCCGATGACCTGCCCAAGTACGACAGCTACTCCTCTACAGAGTGCCCGATGTGCAGAGTGGGCCAGAAGGTTGACGCGCTCATCAACAGCTTCGGCTATTCAAAGATATGACTTAAAGGGGGCGCTCCGCAGCGGGCGCCCGATTTTATGAAGGAGAAAATACTATGAGTGAAAAACAGCCTAAGAACGTACTGGGCTTCGTGCTGCTTAAGGACGCCAACTTCGACTGGCCACGCTTTAAGCACAACCTCAAGGAGGACTGGGACATCGAGTTCTCTGACGAGATAAAGGAGGGCTTGGTGGTGTTCTCCGCAGAGGATATGACCTGCGCCTGCTCGCTGATGCCCACCCCCGTCCCCAACGGCGAGGCGGAGGCTTGTGCTAAGAACAATCCCCTCTGGAAGGAGGGCCCCGAGGCTGTAGCCAGGCATGGCGCCCACGTTATGATAGCCGTTATGGACGGCGAGGATAAGCTGGAGCAGAACAAGCTGTTCGTCAAGCTGGCAAGCTCTATGCTCAAGCTCAAGAACACCATAGGCATCTACAAGAACCCCACCGTATTCGAGAGCAGCTTCTATGTTGACGTGGCGGAAAACCTCAAAAGGGGAGACCTGCCTATCCCGATCATGCTCCACGTGGGAATGTACATAAACAAGGAGACCCGTCTCTGCGCCTTTACCTACGGTATGAAAGCCTTCGGCTTTGATGAGATGGAGGTCATCGGCTCCACCGCACAGCCTCAGGAGCTGTTCAGCTTTATGCTGGCGCTGGCGGATTACGTCATCTCTCAGGACGCAGTTCTTGTTGACGGCGACACAGTGGGCTTCACTGAGGAGCAGAAGCTTTCGGTGACACTTTCCAAGGCGGTCAGCTTTGACGGCGAGAGCCTTAAGATTGGCTATAAAACAGAATAAGCATTTGCAAGAGCCTTCCGCAAGGGGAGGCTTTTTATTTTCCCTGCAAGCCCTATTTATGAAGTGTCACATAATAAAGCTCCCCGTTGGATAAAGTCTTTGTTTATTTTAGGACTTGTAATTTAGCGGGCTTTGTGCTATTATTATTGTGGCGGTCTGTGAGAATTTGACAATAGCCGCCTATCACCCGTATCCGAAAAGGAGGAAGCTTATGCTTAACATATTAGCCGAGGAGTCGGCAATGCAGAATGTTTACACCCCTCTGCCGCTGACTGCTCATATGGTGTTCTGCTTTATCGCCACCGCACTTTATCTGACCCTTTATTACAGAAAGGGCTCCGTTCATTATCTGCTTTTGATGTTCGCCATTGACGCGACTATAATCACACAGTACTGGACCTCCACCCTTGCCATAACCCTGCTGGGAATAGCGGAAATACTGCTCATCGGCGCGACCATATTCTTCAATGTGAAGTATCAGAAGAAACTGAAAGCGGAGAATGCCGCCAAGGAGGCCGCTCGCAAGGAGGCCGAGGAAAAAGCCAAGGCTGCCGAAAAGGCCGAGGAGGAAAAGGACGAAAACATCGTTGAGAATGCCTTCGACGATGAGGGTGAACCGCTGTGAAGCTTGTAATACTTGATTCGGAGACGGTCACAAGGAATGATGTCTCGCTGGACGGCCTGACCGCTTTGGGGGAGGCCAAGGTTTACGGCTACACCCCCAACGACGAGGTGGCGGAGCGCATCGGTGACGCCGATGCGGTCATCTGCAACAAGTGCCTTATCACCGAGGAGGTCTTTGAGCGCTGCCCGAACCTTAAATTTGTGGGGCTTTTCGCCACCGGCTACAACAACGTTGACCTCAAAGCCGCAACTAAGCACGGAGCGGTGGTCTGCAACGTGCCCAGCTATTCCACCAATGCCGTGGCGCAGCACACCTTTGCTTTCATACTGAATGAATACAACAAGGTGGCGGAGTATGCCGCTACCGTTGACCGGGGTGACTGGGTAAACTACAAGCTGTTCACCTTCTTCGGGATACCTACCTCTGAGCTGGCGGGGAAGACCATCGGCATCGTGGGCTACGGCTCTATAGGCAGAAAGGTGGGGGAGATAGCCCGCGCCTTCGGTATGAATGTGGTCACCTATACCCGCTCGCCGCAGAAGGTCACAGACGGAACGCCTTGCCTCTCCCTTGAGGAACTGCTTGGCAAAAGCGATATCGTCAGCCTGCACTGCCCGCTGACGGAAGAAAATTCAAAAATGATAAACGCCCGGACGCTTTCGCTGATGAAGCCTACGGCGCTGCTTATCAACACCGCCAGAGGCGGCCTTGTGGACGAGCAGGCGCTGTGTGATGCGCTTAACAGCGGTACTATCGCCGGAGCGTGTGTAGATGCCCTGACCTTTGAGCCTATGAGGGAGGACTGCCCGCTGCGGAAGGCGAAGAACTGCACTATGACCCCTCACGTTGCCTGGGCGCCCTTGGAGACCAGAGAGCGTCTGCTGGAAAGGGTGGCGGAGAACCTTAAGGCCTGGAAGGCAGGGAGTCCGATAAACGTTGTGAATGCGGAGGTATGATATGGAGCTACAGGTGCTTGACGCCCGCCTCACCGTCTGCAAGGCGGGGAGCATTGATGATATCGACCTGAACTGTCAGCCCCTCTTTGTGGGCATCACCGATGAGGAGATATCGGTGGTCTGCCAGGAGGATAAGGCCCCGGCTGTGACCGAAGCCCGGGAGGACGGCTGGCGGGGCTTTCGCATCTGCGGGGAGCTGGACTTCTCGCTGATAGGAATTCTTTCAAAAATAACTGCGGTGCTGGCGGAGGAGAAAATAGGAGTTTTCGCCGTCTCCACCTACAACACCGATTATATCCTCACCAAGGAGGAAAACTTCGAGCGGGCCCTCTCCGCTTTGGAGAGCAAGGGCTATACGATAAAGCGCGGGAGGTAAGCTATGCCCGAATATTTTGACCTTTACAACGAGCGGCTGGAGCCGCTGGGAGAGCTCCACGAGCGGGGCATTACCGTCCCCGACGGGAAATTCCACATTGTGGTGACTGTGCTCTCCGTCAATTTCGAGAACAAGGTGCTCATTACCAGGCGTGACGAGCGCAAGACCTACGGCGGCTTCTGGGAGATGACCGAGGGCGCCGTCATCGCAGGGGAGACCCCCTTGCAGGGTGCTGTTCGGGAGCTTAAGGAGGAGACGGGTCTCACCGCTCTGCCGGAGGCTCTGGACTACCGCGGGCAGATAGTTTTCAAGCGCTCTCACCACAATCATATAGTTATGTTCTATCTGTTCCGGGCGGATTTTCACGAGGAGGATATAGTCCTTCAGCCGGGAGAGACCACCGCCGCAAGGCTGGTATATCCCGCCGAGATAGAGCAGATGGCCAAGGACGGTGAGTTTTTGAGCTTCGCATATCAGCGGCTCAAAGCGGTGTTCCCCGATATCTTCGGGGAGAATATGCCGTAGGGGCAAACCCGAAATGTCCCGCGTCGGGTATGATACCACTTCACAGAAAGAGGAAAGTATGATGAGTGAAAGAAAAAGAATAGTCGTAAAGCTGGGCACCTCCACCTTGACACATAAGACCGGAAGGCTCAACATCAGGCGCATCGAGAGACTAGTGAAGAACCTTGCCGACCTGCACAACGCCGGCAACGAGCTGATAATCGTATCCAGCGGAGCGGTGGGCCTCGGTATGGCAAAGCTCAATATGATGCAGAGACCTAAGGAGACCCCCTTGAAGCAGGCCTGCGCCGCCATCGGTCAATGCGAGCTGATGTACTTCTACGACAAGCTGTTCTCCAACTACAGCCTGAACGTGGCACAGGTGCTGCTGACCAAATACGTCCTGCTGGAGGGCAGGAGAGAGAACGTACAGAACGCTCTGGAGGAGCTGCTGGCGCACAACGTTATCCCCATAGTCAACGAGAATGACACCGTCGCTATCGACGAGCTGGAGCTTGAGGTGGGCGAGAACGATTCCCTCGCCGCCACAGTGGCAACGCTTGTGGATGCCGACCTGCTGATAATAATGTCCGACATCGACGGGCTCTACGATTCCGACCCCCACAGCAACCCCGATGCGAAGCTTATCCCCGTCGTCCACGAGATAACCGACGAGATAAGAGAGCTGGCGGGAGGCGCCGGCTCCAAGCTGGGCACCGGCGGCATGAAGACCAAGATAAACGCTGCCGAGATAGCCAACGCCCACGGAATAGATATGATAATCGTCAACGGCAGAGACCCGGACAATCTCTACGCCGTATTTGAGAGCGGCGCAGGAACGCTGTTCAAGGCAAAGAAATGATCCCGCGTTCCCCGCGCCGAATTTGTCTGAAAGCAGGTGGAGCATATGGAAACAGTTCAGGAGCTCACCTTCTCCGGAGAAGCCCTTCTGGGCTATGTGCTGGAGATACTGTTTCAGCTGGCCTGCCCCATAGTGCTGTTTGTGCTGCTTAGGCGCAAAAGCAGCCGGGCATCTCTGCTGCCGCTGGCTGCGGGCTTTGTGACGTATATGGTGCTCTCCTGGGTGAGGGCGCTGCTGCGGGAGATCATTCTCACCGACAGCGTCAGAGGCTTTCCGGCGCTGTTTTACTTGTTGTCGGCACTGCTTTCGGGAGTGCTGGAGGAGGCGGGGCGGTATATCGCAATGAAATACCCGCTGAAGGACCGCAGCGAGTTTGAGGACGCCGTCTCCTACGGCATAGGTCACGGAGGCTGCGAGCTGTGGCTGGCGGGAATGATGCAGACGATAAATTTCCTTGTATGGGGGCTGGAGTGCAACAGCAAGGGACTTGCGGCTATGACTGCGGGAATGGACCCGGAGCGTGCGCAGGCATTTATCCAAAAGCTCGCCGATATCGCGGACAACTCGCTGTTTGGCAGCCTGCTGATGACAGCTTCCGGGCTGGAGAGTATGCTGTTCCACATCGCAATGTCGGTGCTGGTGCTGATTGCCGTGCACTACGAGGGCAAGGGCTTTTTGCTGGTGTGTGCCATGATAATGCATACTGTTGCCAACTGCCTGCCGCCGGTGATAGTCTGGCTTAAGGTGCCGCTGCCCATGACAGCGGAGATTATCATAACGGCAGCACCCATAGTGTTTACATATTTCTACTGGAAGAAGCTGACCCAAAGGGAGCAAGGAGGCGGATAGCTTGGCTTCAAGGATAATACATCTGGCGATAGCCTATGAGCTTGCCAAAAGCGGAGCTATCAAGGATACCGAGCGGTTCTATTTGGGCTCGGTAGTGCCGGACGCCGCCCCGGACAAGACGGCGCATTTCCCTATCTTCCCCTATGACGGGACGAAAAAGACCCTTGACCTTACTACCTTCCGGGAGAGGTATGCCAGCTGGCTTGCTCACGATGAATTCTATCTCGGATATTACCTCCACCTGCTGGAGGATATAATGTTCCGCTACTTTATGTACACCCTCAAGCACTACGACCCCCGCCCGGAGGGGAATATAGATATCCTCCACCACGACTACGAGCTGACTAACAGATACGTTATCGACAAATACGGCCTGAGGCTCCCCGTCGCCTCCAAGAGGATAGACGAGGAGCTGGTGGTCACCGATTTCGGTCTGGACGCCTACGGCTTCATCAAGGATATGCAGCGGGATTTCACCGCACGGCCGGAGGGTGAGACGGTATTCTTCACCGAGCAGAGGGCCGATGAATACATAGTCCTTACCACTGCCTTCTGCCGCAGGGAGCTTAATGCCCTCGCCGGCAGGGGAGAGCACTTTGACGAATACAAGTATGCATGGATAAGGCACTGAGGGGTGACAGCTATGACCTTGTATCTTGTGATAGGAGCATTGGCTCTTGCAGTGTTCACTGTATGTAATTTAATGCTTGCGGAGGGCAGACTGAAAAAGCCTGTGCGCATCGTAAACATTCTGCTTTACGGGCTTGTGGCGCTGGCTTTGGTGGTGAGCTTTCTTTCGGCTGAGATAAATAAGTCCGAAAGGAAAAAATATGAGTCCTACGGCGGCGGGCTGTTCGACAGCGTTAAATATCAGGGGACGGAAAACGGATACTATGTTTTCCGCGAGGTCAAAGGCTTCTTTTCAGGAGGAACGACTATCGCCGTCCCGGAGGGAAACGCAACCCTTCCGCTGATAACAAGGCTGGGGTTTTCGCCTGTAATAATCTACACTCAGGGCGAGGGCGAAACGGCAAGGGATAGCTCCGACCCGCAGAGATACGACGAAGTTCTGACAAACGCGGTAAAGATAAGCCCCGAATACTTCTGGTACTGTTTATCGGGAGCGATAATAACTCTTGTTGTGCTGCTGTTATTTAACCTTATTTTATTCTTAATTATAATCAGTCTCAAAAGGGAATCAGGCCCCGCGGAGAATGCGGAGCAGAATATAGAAGACTTAACAAACGGGAGAGATGAGCTATGACCTATATCCAGACACTAGGAATGAACGCAAGAGCCTGCAAGACCGAGCTGGCAAACGCCACCTCGTCGCAGAAGAACGATGCTCTTATGGAAATCGCGCATATCCTGCGCAGATGCGCCCCGAAGATAATCGAGGCCAATGAGCTCGATATGGAGAATGCCGTAAGGCGCAATATGACCGTCTCGATGCAGGACAGGCTCCGCCTTGACGAAAAGCGCATCGACGCTATCGCCTCTGCCTGTGAGAAGCTGACCATGCTGGACGACCCGGCAGGTGAGGTCATCGGCGGCGGCACCCGCCCCAACGGTATGCGCATCACCAAGATAAGAGTTCCTATGGGCGTGGTGGGAATGATATATGAGGCAAGGCCCAACGTTACGGTGGACGCCGCGGCGCTTTGCTTAAAGAGCGGCAACTGCGTTATCCTCCGGGGCGGCAAGGAAGCTCTCAACACCAACAAAATGCTGGCGGCTCTTATGCGTCAGGCGGTAAAGACTGCCGGCTTTGACCCCAACATCATTCAGCTGGTTGAGGACACCGACAGGGGCATCGCTACCGATATGATGAGAGCCAACGGACTTATAGACGTGCTTATCCCCAGAGGCGGCGCACAGCTTATCAAGGCTGTGGTGCAGAACGCCACTGTTCCGGTCATCGAGACCGGCACAGGCAACTGCCACGTTTACGTTGACGAGAGCGCCGACATTGATATGGCGGTGAATATCGTGGACAACGGCAAGACCCAGCGCCCCTCAGTCTGCAACGCTATCGAGACTGTGCTGGTGCACCGGGATATCGCGGATGAGTTCCTGCCTAAAATGAAGGCAAGGCTGGACGAGCACAACGTGGAGCTCCGGGGCTGCGACCTCACCAGAATGATACTGGGCGTTGCAAATGTCCGTCCCGCCGACGAGGACGACTACGCCACCGAGTTCGGCGACTATATTCTGGCTGTAAGGGTGGTGGACGATATAGCCCAGGCTCTGGAGCATATTGCAAAATACTCCACCGGACATTCCGAGTGCATCGTCACCGAGAGCCTCTTTGCCGCCAACGAGTTCAAGAAGAGAGTGGACGCCGCCTGCGTCTATGTAAACTGCTCCACCAGATTTACCGACGGCGAGGAGTTCGGCCTCGGCGCCGAGATAGGCATTTCTACGCAGAAGCTCCACGCCAGAGGGCCTATGGGTCTCAGGGAGCTGACAACAGTAAAATACCTCATCGACGGTGAGGGACAGATAAGAGGATAAAACTATGAAGAAGCTTCTTTCACTTGTTCTGCCCGCAGCACTGCTGCTGGCCTCCTGCGGTGACAGCGATAGCTCGAACACAGAGAGCGCTCCCGCTGAAACTACTACCACCACCACAACCTCAGAAAGCAGTACTCACGAGCCCTCGGCACCGGTGGAGAGTGTTCCCGGGTTTACGGTCAGCGGCACCAAGCTGCTGGACGCTAACGGCAACGAGTTCATTATGCGCGGTGTAAATCACGCCCACAGCTGGTTTGCCAGCAGCGATTTCGACGCACTGGAGGGCATCGACAAGACCGAGGCCAACTGCGTGCGCATCGTCCTCGCCGACGGAGTGCAGTGGAACAAGGACTCGGTATCCAACATCAATTTGCTTACCGACCTTTGCAAGAAGTTCGAGATGGTGGCAGTAGTTGAGGTCCACGACGCCACCGGCAAGGACAGCATCGACGACCTTCAGGCAGCCGCCGATTTCTGGATAGAGATGAAGGACGCCCTCATCGGCAAGGAGGACTATGTTATCCTGAACATCGCTAACGAGTGGGTGGGGCAGTGGAAGACCGATACCTGGGCAAAGGGCTACACCACCGTTATCCCTCAGCTGCGTGAGGCCGGCATAAAGAACACCATAATGGTGGACGCCGCCGGTTGGGGACAGTACGGCAAGTCCATCAAGGAGAAGGGCAAGCAGGTCTTTGAGTCCGACCCCGACAGGAACACTATGTTCTCCATACATATGTACGGCTCGGCGGGCAAAAACGAAAAGACCATCAGGGATAATCTGACGGGCGTTACAGACCAGGATCTCTGCGTCTGCGTCGGGGAGTTCGGCTACAAGCACTCGGACGGAGATGTGGACGAGGGCTACATTATGGAATACTGCGAGGAAAATGGTATCGGCTGGCTGGGCTGGAGCTGGAAGGGCAACGGCGGCGGAGTCGAGTACCTTGACCTCTCCTATGACTGGGCCGGCAGCAAGCTTTCGCCGGAGTGGGGAGAGCCCCTGGTAAACGGCGAGTACGGCATCAAGGCCACCTCGAAGAAGTGTACGGTGTTCGGCTGATAAAATGCAGCAGAAAGCCCAGTATTTACCACCTCAAAAGGGCTTGACAAGCAGGCCTGCACCTGTTATAATAGCATCGCACCGGCAGAAAGACAGACGAAGATAACCTATCAGTAATATGGGATATGTGCATAACGGCATACCCGATAACTGCCGGGAAATAGACACCACAGCACAAACAGATATTAACAGCCCGTTCAGACAGCGTATTTTCGCGGTTTTTCGGGCTTTTAATTTTGTTCGGCGGCGGTTTGACCAAAATATCGGGCGCGGTTAGTGTAATATCGACAAAAAGCGGCGCAATATTTTAAATGTTTGTTAAAACGCTTGCAATTGAGAGTGAATTGATATATAATTAACTATATAACGGTATGCTCTGCGCATCCGTCATAAAGCTTGATAAGAGCGCGGTTTTGCGGCGCTCTGAAGAAAATATTTGTAGGAGGTTATGTTATGAGTGAAAAAACCCTGATCCCGTTCAAGGGCACTCCCGAGCAGGAAGCAGAGCTTATGAAAGTCATCGAAGCTCACCGCGATCAGCCGGGAGGACTTATGCCTACTCTTCAGGAGGCACAGGGTATCTACGGCTATCTTCCCGTAGAAGTCCAGAAAATGATCGCAGACGGTCTGGGCGTGTCGCTTTCCGAGGTGTTCGGTGTTGCGACATTCTATTCGCAGTTCTCGCTGACTCCCAAGGGTGAGCACAGAATCAGTGTCTGTCTCGGTACGGCTTGTTATGTTAAGGGCTCGGACAAGATTCTTGAGGCCGTTGAGAACAAGCTGGGCATCAAGTCGGGTCAGTGCACCTTGGACGGAAAGTTCTCCATCGACGCCTGCCGCTGCGTTGGTGCCTGCGGACTTGCTCCCGTAATGACCATCGACGATGACGTTTACGGAAAGATCACTCCCGATCAGGTGGGCAAGATCTTGGATTCCTATTCCAAAGGAGGTGCCGATAAATAATGACAGTTGCAGATCTCAACAAGATAAAGACCGAATATGAGGACCTTATCAAGGTAAGAAAGATCATCGCCGAGGAAGGCGAAAAGCTGGCTGAAAAGACCGGCTACCGCAAGCAGATACTGGTCTGCGGAGGTACAGGCTGTACCTCTTCCGGCAGCCGTAAGGTAATTGCCGCTCTGGAGGACGAGCTCAAGGCACAGGGCGTTGACAAGGAAGTTCTGGTCGTTAAGACAGGCTGCTTCGGTCTCTGCGCACTTGGCCCCATTATGATTGTTTATCCCGAGGGCTGCTTCTATTCTCAGGTTAAGCCCGAGAATATGAAGAGGATCGTTGACGAGCATATCGTCGGCGGAAATATCTGCAAGGACCTCCTCTATAAGGAGACCGTTCATGAGGACGGCTCTATTATCCCCCTCTCCGGCACTGACTTCTATAAGAAGCAGATGAGAATTGCTCTGGAGAACTGCGGCGTTATCGACCCTGAGAACGTTAAGGAGTATATCGCTACCGAGGGCTATCAGGCTCTGTATAAGGTACTGTTCGAGATGACTCCTGATGACGTTATCCAGACCATGCTGGATTCCGGCCTCCGCGGACGCGGCGGCGGCGGATTCCCCACCGGAAGAAAGTGGGCATTCGCAAAGGCCTCCAAGGGCGACGTTAAGTATGTATGCTGTAACGCTGACGAGGGCGACCCGGGTGCATTCATGGATAGATCTATCCTTGAGGGCGACCCCCACGCTGTTCTCGAGGCTATGACTATCGCTGGCTATGCTATCGGTGCTCATCAGGGCTACATCTATGTAAGAGCTGAGTATCCTATCGCAGTTGAGAGACTGAAGATAGCTATCGCTCAGGCAAGAGAGTACGGCTTCCTCGGCAAGGACATCTTCGGCAGCGGTTTCGATTTCGATATCGAGATTCGTCTCGGCGCGGGCGCTTTCGTCTGCGGTGAGGAGACTGCGCTGATGAACTCCATCGAGGGCCACAGAGGCGAGCCCAGACCCCGTCCTCCGTTCCCGGCTGTAAAGGGTCTGTTCGGCGTTCCGACTATCCTCAACAACGTTGAGACCTGGTCTAATATCCCCAAGATCATCCGCAGAGGCGCAGAGTGGTACGCTTCTATGGGTACAGAGACCTCCAAGGGCACCAAGGTATTCGCTCTCGGCGGTAAGATCACTAACGTTGGTCTGGTTGAGGTTCCTATGGGAACAACTCTCCGCGAGATCATCGAGGAAATTGGCGGCGGTATCCCCAATGGCAAGAAGTTCAAGGCTGCTCAGACAGGCGGACCTTCCGGCGGATGTATCCCCGCACAGTATATTGACACTCCTATCGACTATGAGAACCTCATGAAGCTGGGCTCCATGATGGGCTCCGGCGGACTCATCGTTATGGACGAGGACACCTGTATGGTCGATATCTCCAAGTTCTATCTTAACTTCACAGTTGATGAGAGCTGCGGTAAATGTACTCCCTGCCGCGTAGGTACAAGAAGACTGCTCCAGTATCTGGAGAAGATCACCGACGGTAAGGGCGATATGAAGGATCTCGAGAACATCGAGGATCTGGCTAACCATATGAAGAGCTCCTCGCTCTGCGCACTGGGTCAGTCTGCTCCTAACCCGATCCTTTCCACTATCCAGTACTTCAAGGACGAGTACGTTGACCACATCGAGAACAAGCACTGCACAGCCGGCGTCTGCAAGAGCCTGGTAAGCTTCGAGATCATCAAGGACAAGTGCATAGGCTGCGGCCTCTGTGCAAGAAACTGCCCTGTAAACGCGATCTCCAAGACCGATTACATCGCTCCCGGAAAGAAGCTGCCTGCGCATGAGATCGACAAGGCAAAGTGCATCAAGTGCGGCGTCTGCGAGTCGAACTGCAAGTTCTCAGCGATCATCAAGAAGTAAGAGTAAGGAGGTTAGGATAAATGGAAAACACAATGGTTCATCTCAAAGTGAACGGTATAGATGTTGAAGTTCCTGCCGGCTCTACCATACTTCAGGCTGCAAAGACTGCCAACATTGATATTCCCTCGCTTTGTTACTTAAAGGACGTCAACTGCATCGGCGCTTGCCGCGTCTGCGTAGTTGAGATCAAGAACAGAAGAGGTCTGGCTGCTGCCTGCGTATACCCCGTTGAGGAGGGTATGGAGGTTGAGACCAATACCGCTGCTGTAAGAAAGTCCAGAAAGACCACTCTCGAGCTGCTGCTCTCCACACATAACAAGAAGTGCCTCTCCTGCGAGAGGAGCGAGAACTGCGAGCTGCAGAGACTTTCCCGTGACTACGGCGTTGATGAGGACCGCTTCATCAATGAGGGCACAAGATATGAGATCGACGACACCTCGGCTTATATCGTAAGAGATAACAACAAGTGCATCAACTGCAAGAGATGCGTTGCTGCATGTAAGAATCTTCAGAGCATCGCCTGCATCGGCGAGATCAGAAGAGGCTATAACACCCACATTGGCTGTGCCTTCGACGGCGACCTGGCTGACGCTCCCTGCGTAGGCTGCGGACAGTGCATCGTTGCATGTCCCGTTGGCGCTCTCACCGAGAAGGACAACACTCAGGACGTTTGGAACGCTATCGCTGACCCCGAGAAGGAAGTTGTATTCTTCACCGCTCCTTCCGTAAGAGCAACACTGGGCGAGGCCTTCGGCAACCCCGTAGGCACCAACGTTGAGGGTAAGATGGTTGCCGGCATCAGAAGACTGGGCAACGTTAAGGTGTTCAACATGGACGTTACCGCTGACCTGACCATTATGGAGGAGGCCAACGAGCTCCTCGACAGGATCCAGAACGGCGGCACTCTGCCGATGTTCACCTCCTGCTGCCCGGGCTGGGTAAAGTTCTGCGAGCATTACTACCCCGACTTCCTGCCTCATCTTTCCAGCTGCAAGAGCCCGCAGCAGATGTTCGGCGCAGTTCTCAAGAGCTACTACTGCCAGAAGAACAACATCGACCCCAACAAGCTGTTCGTTGTCAGCGTTATCCCCTGCACCTCCAAGAAGTTTGAGGTAACAAGAGAAGAGCAGAGAACCGGCGAGTATGACGATGTTGACGTAGCACTCACCACCAGAGAGCTTGCAAGAATGATCAAGCGTGCAGGCCTCGACTTCAACTCCCTCCCCGATGAGGAGTTCGACAATCCGTTTGAGACCGCTACCGGTGCTGGCGCTATCTTCGGCGCTACCGGCGGCGTTATGGAGGCGGCTCTCAGAACCGCAGCCTACAAGCTGGACGGCTCCACCAAGGCTCTGGAGTTCACCGAGGTAAGAGGCACCAAGGGCATCAAGGAGGCTACCTACACCGTAGGCGGCGTTGAGGTCAAGGTTGCTGTTGCTTCCGGTCTGGCTAACGCAAGAGCTATCGTTGAGGACATCAAGGCCGGCAGAAAGGACTATCAGTTCGTTGAGATCATGGCTTGCCCCGGCGGCTGCATCAACGGCGGCGGACAGCCCTATCAGCCCGACACCGTAAGAAACAACGTAGACCTCAAGGCTATCAGAGCAAAGGCTCTGTATGACCTTGACGAGAAGCTGGAGCTGAGAAAGTCCCACGAGAGCCCTGTAATGGATATGCTCTACGGTGAGTTCTTCGAGGCACCCAACTCCCACGTTGCACACAAGTATCTGCACACTCCTTATGTTAAGAGAGGCCACTGATACTTAAAGGTATAATTAACACACGGCGCACAGAGAGATCTGTGCGCCGTTTTGTATTGCAATCCTTTGAGGACTGTGATATAATGATAATCGGTAATGATTTGTGTCCTCACACCATAAGGAGAAAGAAATGTCCCTCAAAGAAACTGCTAAGAAATACATAGGCTCTTTCGGTATGCTGTGCTTTCTCGCATTCGCTGCCGCCGTTTCGACGGGGCTCTGCGGGGAGTGCATAGTCAAATGGAAGCGCCCTATATATAAGGTGTTCCTCACAATTGGCCTTGCGGTGAGCGTCACTCTGCTGGTGCTGCTCGTAAAGGCGGCGGTGAAAAAATACAGAGCTATGGAAAAGCCCATAGCCTGCAACACCCTGCTGTTCTCCGGAGCGGCGGCGCTGTGGGCGTTCACAGTTACGGAGCTCTGCGTGCGTAGCACTCCCTTCAAGACCTTCCCACCATATATCATAATGGGCTTTGTGCTCTACTGGGTGCCCTTCCTGCTGGGAGCGGCGATATTCAAAAGACCTAAGGTGTGGTTTATAGTCTGGGAGGCGCTTTTCGCCCTCTACGGCATTATACAGCACTACATCATAGAGTTCAGAGGTTCGCCGGTGAAGTTTTCCGACCTCTACAACATCAGCAGTGCGATAAGCATCAAGGACGACTACTCCCTGACCTTCTCCCCGGCAGTGCTAATGGCGGCTCTGCTGACTGCCGCCCTCATTTTTCTGACTGTGAAGCTCAAGCTGGAAAACGAGAAGGTCAAGCAGAGGCTCATCACTCTGGGAGCTGGAGCCTGCGCTGCCGCGGCTGTCATCGCCGTGACGGAGTTCACCTACAGCTGGGGACTGAAAAACCGGGTCATATCCCTGAACCTCTCCGCTCACTCAGATATGGTCTCCTCAAAGAATGTGGGAAATCTTCTGATGTTCTACTACGACGGAGTGTTCAACCGGGTCAAGGTTCCGGAGGATTACTCCACCGAAAAAGCCGAGGAGATACTGGACAGATACACTCAGGCTGCCGCCCCGGGGACTACTCCCATAATCATCGGGGTGCTCAACGAGAGCTTTGCCGATTACTCACATATCGCACCCTTCAAGACCAACACTGACTACCTCTCCTGCTGGCACTCGCTGGAGGAGAATACCATAAAGGGATATGTCTCTGTCTCCGCCTACGGCGGCTACACCTGCAACTCGGAGTATGAGTTCCTCACCGGAAACACTATGCAGTTCCTGCCTCAGGGCTCGGCGGCATTCACCAACTATCTTAACAGCAGTCAGGACAGCCTTGTTTCCCAGCTGAACGGCCTCGGCTTCGATACCGTTACGGTGACGCCTTGGTGGCGAACCCTCTGGAAGATAGAGGACGCCTACGGCTACTTAGGCTTCAAGGACGCTCTGTATGAGGATACCATCGGCTTAGAGGACGCCCCGAGATATAACACCCGCATCTCCGATAAGGCTTTCCTTGAAAAGGTTGAGGAGGTCGTGGAGAATAGGGATAAGAGCAAGGGCCTGTTTGTCTGGGCGACCACAATGCAGAACCACTCCCCCTACACCGAAAGGGTGGAGGGCGGCATCGAGCTACAGGATCACTATGACGAGGCAGCGGAGATATACTTAAACCTCATCAGCCTGAGTGACAAGGCAGTAGGGGAGCTGATTGACCGCTATCGGGACTACGACGAGCAGGTGGTCATCGTGATGTTCGGAGACCACTACCCCCATATCCCGGACTTTTCGGAGGACCTCTTCGGCGGCTCCACCGCTATGCTGGACGTGGAGAAGTACTCCCGCATACAGCAGACGCCATTCCTTATCTGGAGCAACCGGGATATCGAGGAGAAGTGGATAGACGACATCAGCCTAAACTACCTTGCCAATGAGACCTTGAAGGCGGCGGGTCTGCCTCTGAGCCCTGTCCAGCAGGAGCTGGAGCATATCAGAGAGAGCATACCGATAATCTCGGGATATGGCTTCAAGACAGCAGACGGGAAGTGGCACCGCTCCGGGGAGTACGATATAGCGGAAAAGGGCATCATCGAGGAATACCGCATAATGCAGTATTACCGAATGTTTGACGAGAAGCGCAGGAGGTAAGAGTGTCCGGGACCTCTCATAATAATTCTTCCTTTTGCCAGAGATAGCCTTGCATTTTACCCTGGCCTATGCTATAATAAAAATGATCTCGTTGTGAGAAAAATCTATCCGAAAGAGGAATGATAATATGACTAACAGCTATGAAAGCCCGTTCTGTACAAGATATGCCAGCAAGGAGATGCAGTACATCTTCTCGGCAGATAAGAAATTCACCACCTGGAGAAGGCTCTGGGTTGCTCTGGCAAGAGCGGAGATGAAGCTGGGCCTCGGCGTTACACAGGCGCAGGTGGAGGAGCTCGAAGCCCATATCGAGGACGTTGACTACGCCAAGGCCGCGGAGTACGAGAAGAAGTTCCGCCACGACGTTATGGCTCACGTCCACACCTACGGCGATGCCTGCCCCGGAGCAAAGGGCATTATCCATCTGGGTGCTACCAGCTGCTATGTGGGGGATAATACCGACGTCATCATTATGCGTGACGCCTTGAAGGTAGTCAAGAGAAAGCTCATAAAGGTCATCGATCAGCTGGCTAAATTTGCAGATAAGTATAAGGCACTGCCTTGCCTTGCATACACCCACCTCCAGCCCGCACAGCTCACCACCGTTGGCAAGAGAGCCACACTCTGGTGCAACGAGCTGCTGATGGACCTCGAGGACATTGACTTCCAGATGGGCAGACTGAAGCTGCTGGGCTCCAAGGGCACCACCGGCACACAGGCCTCCTTTATGGAGCTGTTCCACGGCGACACCGATAAGGTGAAGAAGCTTGAAGCTCTCATCGCTGAGGAAATGGGCTTCGATGCAGTAGTCCCCGTCTCCGGACAGACCTATTCAAGAAAGGTTGATTTTGCTGTTTGTCAGGCGCTGGCAGCGGTAGCCCAGAGCGCTATGAAGTTCGGCAACGATATAAGGCTGCTCCAGTCATTCAAGGAGATAGAGGAGCCCTTCGAGAAGAACCAGATAGGCTCCTCCGCAATGGCGTACAAGCGCAATCCTATGCGGGATGAGCGCATCTGCTCGCTGGCAAGATACGTTATGGTGGACGTCCTCAACCCCGCCTTCACCGCCGGCACCCAGTGGTTTGAGAGGACCCTCGACGACTCCGCTAATAAGCGCATAGCCGTTGCGGAGGCCTTCCTCGGAGTTGACGCTATCCTCAACATCATGCTCAACGTCACCGACCCGGAGAACGGACTGGTGGTATACGAGAAGATAGTAAGAAAGCGCGTAATGGCAGAGCTGCCCTTTATGGCAACAGAAAATGTCATTATGGATGCCTGCGAGAAGGGCGGCGACAGACAGGAGCTGCACGAGCATATCAGAGAGCTTTCGATGATAGCCGGAGCACACGTAAAGCAGGACGGCTTGGAGAACGACCTTGCCGACCTCATTGCCGCAGACCCCATCTTCAAGGTCACCCGTGAGGAGCTGGATAAGATAATGAAGCCGGAGAACTACATCGGCAGATGCCCGCAGCAGGTAGAGGAATTCATTGCAAACTGCGTAAAGCCGGTGCTGGACGCCAACGGCGTATCCGACGATGTGGCGGAGATAAATGTGTGAAACAAATGACTTTCCGGGAGGGACGTTCGGATGGAGCCAGAAGTATCTCAAAAACGAAATCTGTCTTTTGATCTTCTTAAAATAATACTTATGCTGATGGTCGTTGTGCTTCATGCTAACACCCGCGGTGCTTTTTCTTACACTGAAGCTCCCGTTGATCATTATCTGACAAAGCTTTCGGAGTTTTTCTGCATCGTAGCAGTAAATGTGTTTGTGATGATAACAGGGTTTTTCCAGTCACAAAAAAGGTTTCGTATTAGCAAGCTGCTTATTTTGGAATCAGAGGTCTTGTTCTATTCGGTCGTGATATATATTGTCTTTTGCTGTATCGGCAAAGCCGAATTTTGGGCGGACCCTTTTAGAAGAGCATATATGCCGGTTATGTCAAAAGCATATTGGTTTGTAACTGCTTATGTGCTGCTTTACTGCTTGTCTCCGTTTCTTAATATGGTGATCGGGGCAATCAGCAGAAAACAGCACAAGGCTTTGCTGATAACAATAATGGCAGTTTCTTTTGTTTGGAATGACCTGCTTCATTTTAACAAAGAAATGATGTTCTATGATGGTTACTCACATATTTGGTTTATCGTACTTTATCTCACAGCTGCCTATATAAGAAAGTATGGCGCTGAAATAAAGCATCCTCTGCTTGGTTATCTGCTGGGGAGCATTTTTCTGTTCATATACGATATATTTCTGGGTAAAGTGTTTGAGGATTATCTGGAAATACTAAATTCTAATATTACAATGAGCTATTGCTCAATAATCGTCTATTTCACATCTGTGTGTCTATTCTCGTTCTTCTCCGGCATCAGGATCACCCGGGGCAAACGGATAATAGAGACCGTCAGCCCTTTGACTTTTGCCGTTTATCTCATTCATGAGAACAATTATGTGAAACAGGTAGTGTGGCCGCTCTTCGGTCTTGATATCAAGAGTAATTTGTTATTGAAGCAGACTTTCGCGGTTTTTACAATATTCACAGTATGTATCGTTATCGAGTATGTACGAGCCCGTATCTTTTCACTCATTATCCGTAAAGATGTATGGAAAAAGGCCGATGATACATTTGACCGTTTTATGATCAAATTAAAAAATGAAATATAATTTTGAAAGGAAGTAATAAAATGAAGATCGAGACCCAATGCCTCCACGCAGGCTATACCCCCAAGAATACCGAGCCCAGAGTAGTCCCCATAGTCCAGAGCACCACCTACGTCTATGACTCCACCGACGACGTGGCAGCCGTTTTCGACGACCCTACCAAGAGCCTTATCTACTCCCGCTTCGAGAACCCCACCGTTATGGCTGTGGAGGAAAAGATAAACGTGCTGGAGGGCGGCATCGGTGCTATGTGTACCTCCTCCGGTCAGGCGGCTTCGCTGCTCTCGCTGCTGAATATCCTTAAGGCCGGCGACAGCTTCATCTCCGCTGCCACCATCTACGGCGGCACCATCAACCTCTTTGCCTATACCCTGAAAAAGCTGGGCATCGAGTGCATCTTCGTGGATGCCGAGGCCCCCGAGGAGGAGATAAGAGCCGCCTTCAAGCCCAATACCAAGGCAGTATTCGGCGAGACCCTCGCCAACCCTGCACTCACCGTTTTTGATATCGAGAAGTTTGCTAAGATCGCCCACGACAACGGCGTGCCCCTTATCATCGACAACACCTTCCCCACACCTGTCCTCTGCCGTCCCTTTGAGTGGGGCGCGGATATCGTCGTTCACTCCACTACCAAGTATATGGACGGCCACGCTGTGCAGGGCGGCGGCGTTATCGTTGACTCCGGCAACTTCGACTGGACAAACGGCAAGTTCCCCGAGTTCACCGAGCCGGACGAGAGCTACCACGGCACCATATACACCAAGCAGTACGGCAAGGCCGCCTATATCGTCAAGGCCAGAATGCAGCTGATGAGAGACTTCGGCTGCTACCCCGCAGCACAGTCCGCCTTTTATCTCAACCTCGGACTTGAGACCCTCCCCATCAGAATGAGACAGTACTGCGAGAACGCTCTGGCAGTCGCCAAGTTCTTAGAGGCACAGCCGGAGGTGGAGTATGTAAACTACCCCGGCCTTGAAAGCAGCAAGTACCACGCACTGGCACAGAAGTATATGCCTATGGGCACCAGCGGCGTTATCTCCTTCTCCATCAAGGGCGGCAGGAGCGTTGCCGTTAAGTTTATGGACAGCCTTAAGCTTGCCTCCAACGAGGTGCACGTTGCGGATATCCGCACCTGTGTGCTGCACCCTGCCTCTGCAACTCACCGCCAGCTCACCGACGAGCAGCTGGTGGCAGCCGGCATCGACGGCGGACTTATCCGCATCTCGGTAGGCCTTGAAAACATCGAGGATATCCTCGAGGACGTAAAGCAGGGCTTTGCGGCTATAAAGTAAAGAACGGCACTCCGCGTTCCTGCGCGGAGTGCTTTCTGTTCACAAAAACCCCTTGATTATTCTCCACAAAAGTGGTATAATACAAGTTAGCGTATGCAAAAGGACATACAGATATTCAGGAAAGGAAGTTAACACAATGACAAAGATCACCATATTCTCCGGCTTCCTCGGAGCCGGAAAGACCACACTTATCAAAAAGCTCATAGCCGACGGCTTTAACGGTGAGCAGCTGGTGCTCATCGAGAACGAGTTTGGCGAGATAGGCATCGACGGAGGATTTTTGCAGGACGCAGGCGTTGTCATCAATGAGATGAACTCCGGCTGCATCTGCTGCTCGCTGGTGGGAGATTTCGGTCAGGCGCTTAAGCAGGTGCTGGACCAGTACCACCCTGACAGGATCCTCATCGAGCCCTCCGGCGTCGGCAAGCTTTCGGACGTTATCCGCGCAGTTCAGGACCTTGGCATGAAGGACGTTGTTCTGGACGGCTTCACCACAGTAGTGGATGCCAAGAAGTGCAAGATCTATCAGAAGAACTTCGGCGAGTTCTTCAACAACCAGATAACCTACGCCAGCTGCGTTATCCTGAGCCACACCGCCGGCCTCTCCCAGGAGAAGCTGGACGACGCTGTTGCAAGGATACGCGCCCTCAACGATAAGGCCACAGTCGTTACCACCGAGTGGGACGAGCTGTCCGGCGTCGCTATTGTGGAGGCTATGACCCAGAAGAACACCCTCGATGACGAGCTGGCTGAGCTCCTTGCTGAGGCTCAGAAGCAGAGCGAAAAGGACGAGGACGAGCACGAGCATCACCACCATCATCACCACGACGACGATGATGACGACGATGAGGACGAGCACGAGCATCATCACCATCATGAGCACGGTCATCACCATCATCACGCCGATGATGTGTTCACTAGCTGGGGCGCAGAGAGCGCTAAGAAGTTCACCAAGGAGGAGATAACCGCAGCTCTGGAGGCTCTCGCCGACGAGGAGAAGTACGGTATGGTGCTCCGGGCAAAGGGCATTGTTCCCGCAGTGGACGGCAGCTGGATACACTATGACTACGTTCCCGGCACACCCGATGTAAGAACAGGCTCCGCCGGAGTTACCGGCAGGCTCTGCGTAATCGGCGCCAAGATAAACGAAAAGGCTATTTCAGAGCTGTTCGGAGTTGAGGAGGCTTAAATATGCCCGCAAACGAAAATTTCATTCCCGTATACCTGTTCACCGGCTTCCTTGATGCGGGCAAGACCCAGTTCATGCGCCAGACACTGAACGACCCCCGCTTCGATACCGGAGAGCGCACTCTCGTGATCCTCTGTGAGGAGGGCGAGGAGGAGCTGGACGAGCAGGCTATGGCTGCAAAGTCGGTGAAGATAGTCACCATCGACGACCCCTCCGAGCTGACGGAGGATAACCTGCTGGCACTGGTGAAGAAGAACGACGCCAAGCGGGTGCTTATCGAGTACAACGGAATGTGGCAGCTCACCGACCTCTTCAACGCCATTCCCGACGAGCTGGGCATCTATCAGGAGATGTGCTTCGCCGACGCCACCACCTTCTTAAGCTACAATCAGAATATGCGCAGCCTTGTGGTGGATAAGCTCAAGACCGCCGAGCTGATAGTCTTCAACCGCTACAGCGACAGCATTGATATGCAGGAGCTGCACAAGATATGCCGGGGCGTAAGCAGGGGGATAAACATCGCCTATGAGTACACCGACGGCAGGGTGAAGTACGACGATATCGTAGACCCGCTGCCCTTTGACGTCAACGCCCCATCAATAAAGCTGGAGGACAGGGACTACGCCCTATGGTACAGAGATGTAATGGAGGAGCCCACTAAGTACAGCGGTAAGGAGATGACCTTCCGGGGACTGGTAGCCACCGACCCCAAGTTCCCTGCAAACTGCTTTGCAGTGGGAAGGCACGTTATGACCTGCTGCGTTGAGGATATACAGTATATGGCCGTCGCCGCCGAGTGGGAGGGCTCGAAAGAGCTAAAGTCCCGGGAGTGGGTGAATGTCACCGGCAAGGTATCCTTCGAGCGCAACCGCCTCTACAGAGGCAAGGGTCCTGTGCTGAAAATAACCAAGGTGGAAAAGACCGACCCTCCCGCACAGGAGGTTGCCACCTTCTATTGATGGTAACCCCCTTCCGAAAGGAGACTGCATATGAGCAGGATATTCAAAAGAATAGCCGCAGTTCTGTCGGCGGCGATGATGTCGCTGTCCCTCTTCGGATGTGAGCAGACCAAGGAGGAGGTCAAGCTGAAGACCGCCGAGCAGAGCAAGGAATATGTGAGCCAAAACCTCCCCTCCGCCTCCTATGAAAGGGAGGAAAAGGGCGAGGACAAGATAACCTACATCTTCAAGGACGAGCTCTGCGGGTTCGAGTTCGAGGTGGTCAGCGAAAAGGGCAAGTCTTACTTCGACGCTACCGTTATGGGCTATGAGGAAAAGACCTCCGACAACTGGAGCAAGGCTTATTATGACTACCTGAGAGGGAAAGTGACCGAGGACGCCAAGGCGCTCATCTCCGATAACGGCTTTAAGACCGAGTGGAACGATAATATCGGCCTCAGCACCTTTATGTATATCGGAACGGATAAGTCCCCAGAGGAGCTGACACCTGTTCTTAAGGAGCTGGGAGCCATCGCCAAGGCAGCGGATAAGCACGGTAAGCTCACCGGTCACGAGATATGGTGCAGCAGCGGAGAGGACATCACCAAATACGATGACGTCTACGCCTTCTACCGCTTTGACACCGACGAGGTGTTGGACAAGGCCGCAAGGGAAGCGGCGGTCAAGAATTAAAGCGCCGGGCACACTCCGCCTAATTTAAAAAGAGGAGAAATGACTTCTGTATATTATCAATAAAGAAATGGAGCTTGCAGCGTGACCGGGAGGTCGGCACAAGCTCATATGACCTCCCGGAGATAGGACATTCTATCTTACAGGAGGACAAGCCCTATGAACAGGGAAAACAAAAAACGTTCATTTGAGAAAAACCACTATAAAACCCACCCCTGCAATGAGGCCTTCGTTTGTAAGGTTTGCGGGAGGACGGTGGTCCCGGCAGGCGCTGGCAGTGACCACCGAAATCATTGCCCCAACTGTCTCTCTAGCAAGCATTTGGATATAGAGCCCGGTGACCGTGCTGCCGACTGCGGCGGCGTTATGGAGCCAATAGCCGTCTGGGTGCGAAAAAACGGAGAGTGGGCTATCATTCACCGCTGCCGCATCTGCGGAGCGTTGAGCTCCAACCGCATCGCCGCAGACGATAACCCCATGAAGCTGATGGCAATAGCCATGAAGCCGGTCGCCTCGCCGCCGTTCCCACTGGAGCGCCTCGAGGAAATGACAAGGCTTATGGGTGGAAACGGAGAGCTCCGTTTCAAATAACAGAAAAACCCCCGTCCAAAAGGACGGGGGTTCGTTTTATACATTCAGAACAGTCCGTAGATGTTGCCCTTGCTGTCAACGTCGATGCTGTTGGCGGCAGGGACCTTGGGAAGTCCCGGCATGGTCATGATATCGCCGGTGTAGACTACCACAAAGCCTGCGCCTGCGGAGAGCTTAACATCGCGGACGGTTATCTCAAAGCCGGTGGGCTTGCCCAGCTTGGCGGGGTCGTCCGAGAGGGAATACTGCGTCTTGGCTACGCATACCGGGATATCCGCAAAGCCCAGAGCTTCTATCTCCTTGATGGACTTCTCCGCCTGTGCGGTGAATACAACGCCGTCGGCGCGGTATATCTCCCGGGCGATAATGCCGATCTTCTCCTTGATAGGCAGCTTCTCATCATATATCGGAGCGTAATTGCTGGGAGTGCTCTCGATGGTGTCGCAGACCTTCTGAGCAAGGACGCGTCCGCCCTCGCCGCCCTTGGCGAATATCTCCGCCAGCGAGTACTTGACGCCCATCTCCTCGCAGGTGCGGGCGATGACAGCTATCTCGGCGTCGGTGTCCGACTCAAAGCGGTTGATAGCCACAACCACCGGCACACCGAACTTGTGCATATTCTCAATGTGAGTTTTCAGGTTTACGATGCCCTTTTCAAGTGCAGCGACGTTTTCCTCCTTGAGGTCGGTCTTGGGTACACCTCCGTTGTATTTCAGGGCGCGGATAGTCGCAACAAGCACAACGCAGCTGGGCTGCAGTCCCGCAAAGCGGCACTTGATATCGAAGAACTTTTCAGCACCCAGGTCGGAGCCGAAGCCAGCCTCGGTGATGGTGTAGTCCGCCAGCTTAAGTCCCAGCTTGGTGGCTCTTACCGAGTTGCAGCCGTGCGCGATATTTGCAAAGGGTCCGCCATGCATAATGGCGGGGGTGTTCTCCAGCGTCTGGACGAGGTTGGGCTTTAATGCGTCCTTTAAGAGTGCCGCCATAGCGCCGCAGCCGCCAAGGTCGCGGGCATAGACCGGCTTGTTGTCATAGGTGTAGGCCACGAGTATGCGCTCCAGCCTTGCCTTTAAGTCGTCAAGGTCAGCCGCAAGGCAGAGGATAGCCATTATCTCGGAGGCAACGGTGATCTGGAAGCCGTCCTGACGGGGGATGCCGTTGACCTTTGAGCCAAGACCCACGATGATGTCACGCAGGGCGCGGTCGTTCATATCGAGGCAGCGCTTGAAGAGTATCCTTCTCTGGTCGATGCCCAGAGGATTTCCCTGATGCATAGAGTTGTCAATGAGAGCGCAGAGCAGGTTGTTGGCCGCAGTGATGGCGTGCATATCTCCGGTGAAGTGGAGGTTGATATCCTCCATTGGGACTACCTGCGCATAACCGCCGCCGGCAGCTCCGCCCTTGATGCCGAATACAGGTCCCAGCGAGGGCTCACGCAGGGCGAGTATGGCCTTTTTGCCTATCTTCGCCATGGACTGAGCCAGACCTACTGAAACGGTGGTCTTGCCCTCGCCCGCGGGGGTGGGGTTGATGGCGGTGACGAGTATCAGCTTACCGTCGGGCTTGTCCGAGAGCTTAGTGAAAAGCTCCTCCGAGAGCTTAGCCTTATAGTGGCCGTAGGGCTCGATGTCGTCGTCCTCGATGCCGAGGTCGTGAGCGATGTCATAGATCTTCTTCATTTTCGCCTGCTTGGCGATCTCAATGTCTGAAAGCATGATTTGAGCACTCCTTATCATATGGTGTGGCTTTAGTTTAGGCACATATGCTGTGATATATACCTTATGCAGCTTTTATTATACCACGTTTTGGCTGGATTGGCAATAGTATTTTTACAGTATATTTCGCCGGAAAAGGGTATTTCTCCGCCGAAGGCGGAGAGAATATCCTTTTCCGGAATATCTCCGAGCCGCGACAGCGGCGAGGCGCCGGACGCCCTCACTTTGTGCGTCTGGGTACGGAAAAACGTTCGCTGTGCTCACTGTTTCCTGCGAGTGCAGAAGGGCAGCTTTTCGGCGCTGCGAATTGGTGTTTTCTTGATATCTTGTAGTAGTTGGAAAGCGCTGTGCCTTTTCGTTGCTTTGCGCCGCGCCGGGTCGCGGCTGGCGCCGCGAACGAGGCTCTGCCTCGAGCTCCGGTCAGGGCGCTGCCCCGACACCCCGCCAGGGGGGCACAGCCCGCCCCCCAGGACCCGGGGCAACGCGCTCCGCGTTCGTTGTCCCCACGCTTTACGAATAAACCGACGTCAGCCCGTAGTATTCCTCTACAGTCAATCCGCTCTCGGTTATCATCTTCGCCTTTTCTTTTCCTACATATCGGCAGTGCCAGCTCTCGTAGTTGTAGCCGGTGATGTCCTCCTTGCCCTCTGGGTAGCGGATAATGAACCCGTACTTCCAGCAGTTGGCTGCCAGCCATAAAGCCACCGGCGAGCCGTTGAAGTACCGGCTGGCCTGATTTACATCTATCGCCAGGCCAGACTGGTGCTCGCTGTGTCCCGCCCTTGCAGAGTACCTGTCCGCAGACCATTGGCTGCCGTCTCGGTTGACATAGCTCCAGTAAAGAGTGTTCTGGTAATCGTAGGAGCGGAAGCCGGAGCATATCCAGATGGAAAGCCCGTCCTTCGCTGCGCCCGCCTGCATCTCAGTGAAGGCTGCCTGCGTCTCCTTGGTGAGGCCGGGAGCATAATCCTGGGGCAGCGCGTAGGTCTTGTTGACGATGAGCAGTCCGTCCACATAGGTGATGCCGTTTTTTACGGTCAGATAGGGGAAGGAACTCACCTGCTTATCCTCGCTGAACACCCTCTCGCCGTCCTTAAGCATATAGGACTGCACGCAGTAGCTGTAATTTCGGTTCTGCCCCTCGTTCACTGTTACGGAGAGGGCAGTGGTGTCTGCTACCTCCTCCCAGTCGCCGTCAGAGCGGCGCCGCAGGAGTACCACATAACCGTCGGCACCCTCCGCGGCATCCCAGCTGACTGTGGTGGTGCTGACCCCGGTGGAGACCATAAATCTTGCCGCCTCCGGCGCCGTTCTCGGAGCGGGAGGGAGAGTTGCCTTTGTAGTGGTGGTGGTCGCTGCCGTAGTCGTGGTGGTCGTAGTTGTGGTCGCAGAGGTAGTCGTAGTGGTGGTTGTAGTAGTCTCCTCTGTGGTAGTGGTGGTCTCCTCCGTCGTAGTCGTCGTCTCGGAGGTGGTGCTCTCCTCAGTCGTAGTGGTCGGGGGAACCGTAGTGGTCTCAGGGGCAGCTGTAGTCGTCGCCGTTACCGTTTCGGGTAAAGTGACCGTCAGAGCCGTATCCCCTATCTCCGAGCCGCAGGCTGAGAGCATAAGTGCTGCCAGCAGGGCGGCTGTAAGCTTCTTTTTCATATTCTCACTTTCTGTTCTTAAGCTCCTCGCGAAGCCTTTGTATTATAGTTTCCAGCACCTTTAGTCTGGCATATTTCTTGTCGTTGCCCTCCACGATGACCCAGGGGGCATAGACGGTGGAGGTCTTTTGTATCATCTCATCTATAGCGGTCTCATAGAGGTCCCACTTCTCCCGGTTGCGCCAGTCCTCGTCAGTTATCTTCCAGCGCTTTTCGGGAGTGTTCATGCGGTCGTTGAAGCGGCGAAGCTGCTCGTCCTTGTCTATCTGCATCCAGAACTTCATGACTACCACGCCGCTGTCGGTGAGCTCCTTTTCGAACTCGTCTATCTCGCGGTATGCCATAGCGCAGCGCTGGGGCGGAGTAAAGCCCTCCAGACGCTCCACCATCACCCTGCCGTACCAGGTGCGGTCAAAGATGGCGATGTGTCCGTCCTTAGGTATCTTCGTCCAGAAGCGCCAGAGGTAGTGATGCACCTTTTCCTGCGCGTCGGGGGCCGCGACGGGGATAGCCTCATAGCCTCTGGGGTCGAGAGCCGAGCCGACCCTTTTGATGGCGCCGCCCTTGCCGGCAGCGTCCCAGCCCTCGAAGCCGATGACTACGGGTATCTTCTTTTTGTAGAGCTTGCCGTGGAGCTTTTCCAGCTCCTTCTGAGCAGCCTTAAGGCGCTCACTGTACTCCTCCTCGGAGACGGTCTTGCCGGTGAGCTCCACATCAGCTAGCTTGGGAGTGGCCTTCAACGCGAACAGCTCGGAGACGTCCGCCTCGGCGGGGTAGACCACATCTGCCTCCAGTGCCGCATTTATGTTCTCGATGAGCACCTCAAACAGCCGGCAGCGGGCGAACTGCTTGTCCTCCGCGTCGATGACGTTCCAGGGGCACCAGTCAGTATCGGTGCGGGAGAGCATATCCTCGTACTGCTCAAAGTATTCGTCATAGTGCTTGTTCTGGTATTTGTCCCGGGAGGTTACTCTCCACTTGGTGGAGCCGCTCTCCTCCAGCTTGTCAAAGCGCTTCTTCTGCTCATCCTTTGAGATGTGCAAAAACAGCTTGATGATGAGGTAGCCGTCGTCGGTGAGCTGGCGCTCAAAGGTGTTGACGGTGTTGATGCGCCGGTCATACTCCTTCTGGGAGATATCCTCCTCCAGTCTGGCGGCAGCCAGCTCCCGGTACCAGCTCCTGTCCATAACGGACAGCTTGCCGTAGGCGGGTATCTTCTCGAAGTAGCGCTTCATCATAGGATAGCGCCGCTCCTGCTCGGTGGCGGGCAGGGTGGAGATGACCTTGAAAAATCTGGGGTCAAGCATTTTGATGGTGTCGGCGATGAGGGTGCCCTTTCCGGAGGCGCCCCAGCCCTCATATACAATGATGACGGGCAGGCTCTTCTCCTTCAGCTTCAGCTGTAAGGGAGCCAGCATAGCCTGAAGCTCCTTTGCTCTGGCCTTATAGTCTACGCCCTCGATGGCGGCGGGGATATTTTTAAGCATAGCGATTCCTCCTTTTTTGAGTGTTTTTCGTTACCTTTTATTATACTATATTATTTGTGATATTTCAACCTTTTTTTGATGTGCCTAAGTGTAGGGGTGAAGGGAGGATAACATCAAAAAGTAAATTTTCTGAAAATTGATTTTATTATTTGACCTTAAACGTTTTCTGAAAACGTAACCATATCAAAAATTGCGGCGATTTCGGGATTGTGCCTAAATATTGCTGGTTTTTTTTAGCAAAGTGACGATTGACGTTATCTTAAAATTTTGATATTATGATTTTACGGAAGAAATGATGACCCCGTGAACGCGGCGGCACCCGCGTTCGCAAACCAATTAAGGAGGAAAAAATTATGAGACTGGCACAGAAGATTACAGCAGCATCACTAGCTCTGCTTACAGCAGCGGCTGCAGCTGGATGCGGAAGCAGCGACAGCTCCGGCGGCGATGCCGCTAATTCGTCCGTAAGCTCCGGCAAGGATCTTAACGAATCCCAGAAGGAGCAGCTGGCAAGCCTTGCAGACGACAGCGCACTGGCAACCGAGGAGCTTAAGAACAAAACTATCAAGTGGCTCGCCCACTATGATATCAACCCCGCAGAGGGTGCTACCAAGAGCCCCGGCCTCGAGCTGTTCGAGACCAAGTACGACGGAAAGATAGAGTGGGTCAATTGCGAGTATGCGGACAGATATACCAAGCTGGCTACCCTCGTTATGTCCAATGAGTCCCCCGACTTCTTCCCCGCGGACGATATGGATACCTTCCCCAAGGGTGCTATCAAGGCAATGTTCCAGCCTATTGACGACTATATCGACCTGGATTCTGAGCTCTGGAAGGATTCCAAGAATTTCTGCGATGACTTTATGTTCAACGGCAAGCACTACATCGCAGTTATCAAGCCTACCCCCAACCTTGTCTGCATTTATAACACCAGGACTATCGAGGATAACTCCCTTGATGACCCCGCAGAGCTCTACTGGAAGGATCAGTGGACTTGGGACGCTTTTCAGGATATGTGCACATCCTTTACCGATACCGAGGCTGAAAAGTACGGTCTTGACGGCTACTGGTACGGCAACGCTATCTCTATGACCTCCGGCGTGCCTCTTATCGGCATGAAGGACGGCATTGTTGTACACAATCTGGAGGACCCTGCCATTGCAAAGGCGCAGGATTTTATGTACAGGCTCCAGATGAACAACGTTTGCTTTGACCGCTCCTCCAATGGCTGGAAGACCAGAGGCGACGGTACTACAGGCGAGGGCCTTGGCTCCTATATGACCCTGTTTATCCCCACCGGACTTTGGGCTATCGAGGTTCCTCCCGAGAAGTCTGCTATCATCGGTGATATCGAGGATGACGAGATAATGTTCGTTCCGATGCCCCGTGACCCCGACGGCGACAAGTACTATATGTCCGCAAGAGTAAACGGCTTCAACATCTGCACCGGTGCTCCCAACCCTGAGGGCGTTGCAGCTTACCTTG
This sequence comes from Ruminococcus sp., assembly GCA_017471405.1. GTDB lineage: Bacteria > Bacillota > Clostridia > Oscillospirales > Ruminococcaceae > FB2012. The sequence continues at coordinate 38,655 of JAFUTK010000072.1, read as the reverse complement.
ACTGCATCCAGGTAGCAGACCAGAAGGCCTCCAACATCTATGAAGAGGTACTGAGAAACGACTATAAGTGGAACGACGATATGATAGCTATGAGAGAAGAGTGCTACCGCGTCTGCGCAGAGAACCCTGTGTTCGACCTGCAGAACGGCGTATCCTCAGACCTTGAGGCCGTTATGGTAAATGTTTCACAGGCAACAATGATCACAGGCGGCGGAGCTATGAGCTGGACTGAGGCAGTAGGCTCCTACAAGGCTAAGGTGCAGTTCCTCATTGATGAGGCCAACAACAGCATCACCGACGTTCCTTCCAACTGATAGACCTTAAGGAACAGACCCCTAAGATAATAAAAGCGCGGCGTGTGAGCGCCGCGCTTTTTGTGCTATCTGACAAAACTTGCAAAATCGTATTGAAATGTTCACAGATGTCTGATATAATTAAACTGTATTTTTTCGGGCAGGAGGAATTATCTATGGGAGGATTTTTCGGAGCAGTCTCCGACGAGAACTGTATCTACGACGTGTTCTACGGCACCGATTACCACTCGCACCTGGGAACAAGACGCGCCGGTATGGTAATGTACGGCGAAAAGGGCTTCAACAGAGCGATACATAATATCGAGAACTCGCCCTTCCGCACCAAGTTCGCAGATGACGTGAATTCGATGTCCGGCAATATGGGCATCGGCTGCATCTCCGACTACGAGCCGCAGCCGCTGATGGTGAGGTCTCATCTTGGCACCTACGCTATCACCACAGTCGGCAAGATAAACAATACCGACGAGCTGCTGGATATCGTCTATAAGAACGGCCACACCCACTTCCTTGAAATGAGCGGAGGGGATATCAATGCCACAGAGCTGGTGGCCGCACTCATCAATCAGCAGGATTCCATTGTGGACGGCATCAGGTTCGCTCAGGAGAAGATAAACGGCTCTATGACCCTTATGCTGATGACCGCAAAGGGCATCTACGCCGCAAGGGACAGGCTGGGCAGAACGCCTGTGTTCCTCGGGAAGAAGGAGGACGGCTCCGGCAGATGCATCTCCTCTGAGTCCTTCGCATACTTAAACCTCGGCTATGTCCACGACAGAGAGCTGGGCCCCGCCGAGATAGTTTATGTTGACCGTGAGGGCGAGCAGACTGTTTCACCTCCGCAGAAGAAAATGAAGATATGCTCCTTCCTGTGGGTATATTACGGCTACCCCTGCTCCTCATATGAGGGCGTTGCGGTAGAGCAGATGCGCTACAACTGCGGCGCTATGCTGGCAATGCGTGACGACGTCAGACCTGACCTCGTTGCCGGAGTGCCCGATTCGGGAACGGCTCACGCTATCGGTTACTCCAACTTCTCCAAGATACCCTTTGCCCGCCCCTTTATAAAATACACTCCCACCTGGCCCCGCTCTTTTATGCCGGTGAACCAGTCCCAGCGCAACCGCATCGCCAAGATGAAGCTTATCCCTGTTGAAAGGCTCATCAAGGACAAGCGCCTGCTGATGATAGACGATTCCATAGTCAGAGGCACACAGCTGCGTGAGACCACAGAATTCCTCTACAACAGCGGAGCCAAGGAGGTACATATCCGCCCCGCCTGCCCGCCGCTGCTTTACGGCTGCAAGTATCTGAACTTCTCCCGCTCCACATCTGAAATGGAGCTTATCACCAGAAGGGTGATAGTCCAGAGAGAGGGCGAGAACATCACCGATGAGATACTCAAGCGCTACTCCGACCCGGACAGCACCGAATACAAGGAGATGCTGGAGGATATCCGCAAGGCGCTGAATTTCACCTCGCTGCGGTATCACAGGCTCGATGATATGATTGAGTCCATAGGAATTGACCCGGAGTGCCTGTGCACCTATTGCTGGAGCGGAAAAGAATAAGAAAGTCAAAGACGCATACTTCCCCGGGAGGGGAGTATGCGTCTTTTTTTGTCAGGGAAGGGGCGGCTAGACCTTTAGTAGCGTCTCTGCCGAGGCCGTCTTAGCCTTCTCGCTGGGGACGGTTATTCTGAACTCTATTACGCCGTCTCGTTCCGACCTCTCTATGCGGGCATCGACCCCCGAGAGCTGCATTACCTTTACCGCCTTGTCCACAGTGTTCCAGAAGAGCTTCACATCGCCCAGCACTGCCGAGCGCTTGCGGTAGCTGCGCTGCTTCTTTTCCTCCGCCAGCAGTGAGGATATGTAGCTTTCGCTCTGGGCTACGTTCAGCCCCTCCGAGATGATGTGCATTAAAGCGCTGAGCCTTGCGCTGTCATTATCAAGACGTAACAGCGCTCTGGCGTGGCGCTCGGTCAGGCCGTTCTCCGAGAAGAGCCTGCGCTCCTTAGCCGAGAACCGCAGCAGCCGCAGCTTGTTGGACACAGTAGACTGCGCCAGCCCCAGCCGCAGACATATCTCGTCCCGGCTCATAGAGTAAAGCTCCGTCAGCGATGCGATGGCCTCCGCCTCCTCAAAGCAGTCCAGCTCCGCCCGCTGGATATTCTCCACCAAAGCCACCACCGCCGAGCGCTTGTCAGAAATGTGCACCACCACGCAGGGGACAGTGGTGCAGCCCGCCAGTGCCGCCGCCCGCAGCCTTCTCTCTCCCGAGACGAGGACATACCCCTCCCCGGACTTCCTCACCGTCAGCGGCTGAACGATGCCGTCCTGTGAAATGCTTTTTGCCAGCCCCGTCAGCGAGTCGGGGGAGAAGTGCTTTCTCGGCTGGTCGGGGTTGGGCTTTATCAGCCTTATGGGCAGCTCCACCACCTTCGCTATCTCGGCGGGCTGGTCTTTCTTTTCCTGTGCTTTTAAGATACTCATATCTTACACCTCCAAAGATATGATAGCACAGGAAAAATCATTTTTCCATACTTTATTCCGGGAACATTTCGACCGTAAACGACGTATTTTCGTCTTTTGCTGCAATTCTCGGCAAGAGCGGTCTCTATTCGATAGCATTTCCTGTCGGGATATGGGATATCCTGCGATATTTTTCCCGCCTGTTCCGAGCCGTCTCGTCAGCAAGTAACAAAAAAGGAACGGCCTGCCGGACCGTTCCTTTGGTAAGATCATATCTGTATTCGATTTTTTAGTCCGTGAAAAGTGCGGTAGAGAGATAGCGGTCGCCGGTATCGGGGAAGAGCACCACAATGTTCTTGCCCTCGTTCTCGGGACGCTTTGCCAGCTCCAGAGCGGCGGTAAGCGCTGCGCCGGAGGAGATACCTACAAGCACGCCCTCTTTCCTGCCGACCAGCTTGCCGGAGGCGAATGCGTCCTCGTTGGATACGGGGATAATCTCGTCATAGATCTCGGTGTTGAGAACATCGGGAACAAAGCCTGCGCCGATGCCCTGGATCTTGTGGGGTCCTGCAACTCCGGTGGAGAGAACAGCAGAGGAGGCGGGCTCAACAGCCACTACCTTAACAGCGCTGTTCTTGCTCTTGAGGTACTCGCCGACGCCGGTAACGGTGCCGCCGGTGCCTACGCCTGCAACGAAGTAGTCTACCTTTCCGTCAGTATCCTCCCAGATCTCGGGACCTGTGGTCTCAAGGTGAGCCTTGGGGTTAGCAGGGTTGGAGAACTGTGCGGGGATAAAGCTGTTGTCTATCTCGTTAGCCAGCTCCTCAGCCTTGGCGATAGCGCCCTTCATACCCTTTGAGCCGTCGGTGAGGACCAGCTCTGCGCCGTATGCCTTCATCAGCTGACGTCTTTCAACGCTCATGGTTTCGGGCATTACGATGATGAGCCTATAGCCTCTTGCCGCAGCAACGGAAGCCAGACCGATTCCGGTGTTACCGCTTGTGGGCTCGATGATGGTGGTCTGTGCATTGAGCTTGCCGTGAGCCTCCGCATCGTCAAGCATAGCCTTGGCTATTCTGTCCTTGACGGAGCCTGCGGGGTTGAAATACTCCAGCTTTGCAAAGATCTTTGCCTTGAGCCCCTGCTCCTTCTCGATGTTCGAGAGCTCCAGCAGAGGGGTCTTTCCGATGAGGTCAGCTGCGGACGTGTAGATCTTGGACATTAAAGATTACTCCCTTTCGTTTATTTTCGGAGAGGTCTGGGAGAGCATTGCTCTCCCGGTTCTCCGAGGTATATAGTAGGTTATGTTAAGGTCTGTTATTATGATACAGCTTTTTGAGGAAGTTGTCAAGCTGCACAGCTTATACTGCTGCGAAGCCTCTCTCCAGGTCGGCGATGATATCGTCGATATGCTCTGTACCGATGGAGAGACGAACTGTAGCCTGGGTGATGCCCTGGTCTGCCAGCTCCTCGTCGGTCAGCTGGGAGTGAGTTGTGGTAGCCGGGTGGATAACCAGCGACTTAACATCAGCAACGTTAGCCAGCAGCGAGAATATCTCCAGATTGTCGATAAATCTGTGAGCCTCTGCCTGACCGCCCTTGATCTCAAATGTAAAGATGGAAGCTCCGCCGTTGGGGAAGTACTTCTGATAGAGGGCGTGGTCGGGATGATCCGGCAGTGAGGGGTGATTTACCTTTGCTACCTTGGGGTGCTTGGAGAGGTACTCAACGACCTTCTTGGTGTTCTCAGCGTGGCGCTCAAGACGCAGTGAAAGGGTCTCGGTGCCCTGCAGCAGCAGGAACGCAGCGAACGGAGAAATGGTCGAGCCGGTATCACGCAGCAGGATAGCTCTGATGTAGGTAACGAAAGCAGCGGGGCCTACGGCGTCAGCAAAGGAGATGCCGTGGTAGCTGGGGTTGGGCTCTGCGATGGGAGCGTACTTTCCGCTGGCCTTCCAGTCGAACTTACCGGAGTCAACGATAACGCCTCCCAGAGTGGTGCCATGACCGCCGATGAACTTGGTAGCCGAGTGAACAACGATGTCGGCGCCATGCTCAATGGGTCTGATGAGGTAGGGGGTGCCGAAGGTGTTGTCGATTACCAGCGGGATGCCGTGCTTGTGAGCTATAGCGGCAACAGCGTCGATATCAGGGATATCGGAGTTGGGGTTGCCGAGAGTTTCAAGGTAAACTGCCTTGGTATTGTCCTTGATAGCTGCCTCCAGCTCGGCAAGGTTGTGAGCGTCCACGAATGTGGTCTGGATGCCGTACTGGGGGAGTGTGTGAGCCAGCAGGTTGTAGCTGCCGCCGTAGATAGTCTTCTGAGCCACGATATGGTCGCCGGCCTGAGCCAGTGCCTGAATGGTGTAGGTGATAGCCGCAGCGCCGGAGGCTACTGCAAGGCCTGCAACACCGCCCTCGAGAGCTGCAATTCTTTCCTCGAACACGCCCTGAGTGGAGTTGGTAAGTCTGCCGTAGATGTTGCCGGCGTCCGCCAGTCCGAAACGGGCTGCTGCGTGAGCGGAGTTCTTGAACACATAAGATGTGGTCGCATAGATGGGCACCGCACGAGCGTCGGTTGCGGGGTCGGGATTTTCCTGTCCTACGTGGAGCTGAAGAGTTTCAAATTTATAGTTTGCCATTTTTATATACCTCGTTTCTTAAAATATGTTGTTATTGTTTTTTGCGGCTTTGCCGCCTCAGATGATGTCAGCGTCAACAACAACACATTCGCCCGAAACGGAAGTTTTCTCTTAAGAGCCTTACAAAAAAGGTCTGCATTTTAATCTCTCCTTTACCTATCTGCTTACTAGGTTATATGCATTATAGCATACTAAACCTAGTTTGTCAAGGGGTTTTCAGGATTTTTTTGAAAAATTTTTTCGACATCTTTGAAATGACGTATCTGCGCGCTTTGCTGACTTGCCCCAGCTGCATTGTATCAGCCGGTATTCTTCATTTACATAAAAAGCCCCTGCACTGATGCAGGGGCTTTGTCCTTATATACTTTTATAATTGTATCAGCTGAACTTCGGCTCGCAGGTGAGGTTCACACCGAGGCGCTTGAAGGTCCGCTCGTCAACTGCGGAGAGAATGACTGTCGAGTGCACCTCGCAGCCACGGAGCTTTTCAAGCTGCTCCATAGCCTTCTTGGCGTTGGCGTCCGTCGTTGCACAGATGGAAAGCGCTATCAGTGTTTCATCAGTGTGCAGACGGGGGTTGCTGCTGCCTAAATGATTTATTTTCAAATCCTGAATCGGCTCGATGACCTCCGGGGACATCAGCAGAACCTCGTCGTCAATGCCGCCGAAATGCTTCAGAGCGTTCAACAGCAGCGCCGATACCGCTCCAAGCAGATTGGAGGTCTTGCCGGTGAGGATAGTGCCGTCGGGAAGCTCCATTGCCGCTGCGGGTGCGCCGGTCTCCGCCTCACGCGCCAGCGCCGGAGCTACTGCCGCCCTATCGGAGGTAGTGACTCCCGCCTGATTCATCAGAAGCTCCAGCTTGTAGATCTCGTCGTCGGAGACATAGCCCTTCTTTCTGCCGCAGAGTGCCACATAGTAGCGCCGGATTATCTCCTCACGCGCCGCCTCGCAGACAGCCTCATCATCAACGATGCAGTTGCCCGCCATATTTACGCCCATATCAGTCGGGGATTTGTAGGGGGACTCTCCCAGAATTCTCTCGAACATTGCGTTGAGCACCGGGAATATCTCAACGTCGCGGTTGTAGTTGACGGTCGTTACCCCGTAAGCATCCAGGTGGTAGGGGTCGATCATGTTGACGTCGTTCAGGTCTGAGGTGGCTGCCTCGTAGGCCAGATTTACGGGGTGGCGCAGGGGCAGGTTCCAGATGGGGAAGGTCTCGAACTTGGCGTAACCGGCATCAATTCCCCGCTTGTTCTCGTGGTAGAGCTGGGAGAGGCAGGTGGCCATCTTTCCGCTGCCGGGGCCGGGAGCTGTGATAACTACCAGCCGGCGGGTGGTCTCGATGTAGTCGTTCTTGCCGTAGCCCTCGTCGCTCATTATCAGCTGTAAATTGGAGGGGTAGCCGGAGATGGGATAGTGATGGTAAACCTTCACGCCCAGAGATTCAAGCCTCTTCTGGAAGGCGTCGGCGGAGCGCTGTCCTTCATACTGTGTCAGCACAACGGAGCTTACATACAGTCCTATCTTGGTGAACACGTTGTAGAGGCGGATAACGTCCACATCGTAGGTGATGCCCAGGTCGCCTCTGACCTTGTTCTTCTCTATATCTCCCGCATTGATGACGATGACTATCTCCGCCTCGTCCTTGAGCTGGAGCAGCATCTGCAGCTTTGAGTCGGGCTTAAAGCCGGGCAGCACCCGGGAGGCGTGGTAGTCGTCATAGAGCTTGCCACCGAACTCCAGATAAAGCTTGCCGCCGAAGCTGTGTATCCTCTCGCGGATATGCTCCGACTGCATTTTCAGATACTTGTCATTGTCAAAACCGATAATTCCCTTGCTCATATTCAGGTCCTTCCCTAATAAAAATTCCTTATCTATTATACAACAGCCTTATGAAAAATGCAAGATGGTTTTTGCCTAAATTCATAATTTACAATTCGGGAGGAACTCTTCACCCCGCAAAGCTGATGTGTATATTGCAAATCTCCGCATCGGTGCCTACACGCATAAAGGGCCCGAAAACTCCAACTCCCGAGGTCACCACTGAGGTCATCGCGTCCTTTTTCAGCAGCCCGCAGGGGTTCTCCCAGATGATGTTCGTGATGACTGTCAGCGGGAAAAGCTGGCCGTCGTGGGTGTGGCCGGAGAAGTCGATATCTGCACCGGCATTGGCGGTCTCCTGCAATTCGCTAGGCTCGTGAGCGATAAAGAACACCGGCTTGGTCAGGTCAAGTTTCCGGGTAAGCTCTGAGGGGGTAAGCCTACTGCCGTCGGCAGTTCCGGGCTTTTCGCCGTCCCGTCTGCCCACAAGGTAGAATTTGTCATCTATAAGAGTGACCTCGTCGCAGAGCAGATTGATGTTCGCCTGTTCGCAGAAGGCCTTCATTCTCGAATCGTTGGGAGGGCTGCCGCTCCAGTTGAAGGTGAAGCCCATAAGTATCTGCTCGTCGATGTCGTGATTGCCGTAGGTGGCCCAAACGCCGTATTTTGTCCTGATGCTCCGAAACAGCGCCGCCAACTCGTCCGGGTAGTCCAGCCCCGCCACCGAGTTGTCAAAGATGTCTCCTGCAAAAATGACTATATCCGGCTCGCAGGAGTTTATCTTATCCACCATCTGGGCGATGTGGTCCCTGCCGATGGCGTAGCCCATATGGGTGTCGGCGATGAGTACGGCGTTGAGCTCGGTCATACCGTCAGCCTGCTTGTCCACAGTGATGCTGTATTCGGTGGTCTTGATCTGTCGGGCGTGGTAGGCGCCGTAGAGACAGACCGTTCCAGCCGATATAAGCGCCACGGCTCCGATGGCAACGGCTGCGGGCCTTGAGAACAGGGGAGTGAGCTTTAAGCGCGTCCTGCTGATGATTAGCCTTATGAGGTCAACTATCAACAGCGCCGAAAAGCCGTAAAGAAGTATGCCCATCCAGTAGGTGGAGAGCCGGCGTATCAGTATCGTGATGGCGTTTCTCGGCAGCACGAAGGCCAGAATGGGTGAGAGCGCCAGCGTAAAGTACACAAAGGCAATGACGGCGCAGAAAACCCGCCCGCCGAATCTGCTCCAGATGCTTTTGAACCAGTGCAGCAGCCGCAGAACGATATATAGATTTATAAAAAGGTATCCGGGAAATAGAAATAGAAAAATCATAGCTGCCTCCGGGGGTCGTTGACTACATTTACCATTATAGTTGCTTTTATGATAAAAGTCAACCCGTCGCAGAAGAGGAAGTGTCCGAACGGAGCCTTTTTCCCGCCCTTACAGAGTGGAATTATTCCAGCCGGTGGGGTATAATATATTTACACAATGCCTTTGGGCATTAAAATTAATGTCAACAGTTAGCAAAAGCTAACGGAAAGGAAGATATTATGTCGAAGATAGCAGTAGTATATTGGAGCGGCACAGGCAACACCGAGGCTATGGCCAATGCCGTAGCAGAGGGCGTTAAGGAAAAGGGTGCAGAGGCAGAGCTCATCACAGCGGCTGATTTCAGCGCCGATGCAGTTGCAGGCTATGACGCATTCGCCTTCGGCTGCCCGGCAATGGGTGCCGAGGTACTGGAGGAGAGCGAGTTCCAGCCTATGTGGGACAGCGTTAAGGGCGCACTTTCCGGCAAGAAGACCGCGCTGTTTGGCTCCTACGGCTGGGGCGACGGCGAGTGGATCCGCAACTGGCAGGACGATGCCAAGGCAGCCGGTGCCGATATCGTCACCGACTTCGTTATGGCCAATGACGCTCCCGACGATGATGCCGTTGCAGCCTGCAAGGCACTTGGAGCAGCACTGGCATAAGTAATTTGAGCTTTTTCATAGTTTCCTTTATTTCTTCTGAAAGAGGGCTGTCCCCGGTATCGGGGGCAGCCCTTTTTGCCGTTATCCCAGCGCCACATCGAGTATCATCATTATAATGAACCCCAGCATTACTCCTGCTGTACCCAGATGCCCCGCGCCCAGATGAGCCTCCGGGATAAGCTCCTCCACCACGACGTAGAGCATAGCTCCCGCAGCAAAGGCCAGCAGCCAGGGCATCAGCGCCGCGATGTGCCCCGCCGCGATGACCGTCAGGGTGCCGGCGATGGGCTCTACTATCCCGGACAAGGCTCCGCAGAGAAAGGCCTTTGGCCGGCTCATACCCTCCTGCCGCAAGGGAAGAGATATCGCCGCCCCCTCCGGGAAGTTCTGTATCGCTATGCCTACCGCCAGCGCCGCAGCCGCAGCTACGGCCTCCTTATCGTGTCCTCCGCCGGTCAGGGCAAAGGCCAGACCTACCGCCATTCCCTCGGGAATGTTGTGCAGAGTTACCGCAAATACCAGCAGGGAGGTCCTCCCCAGCCCTTGCCTGACGCTGTTTTCGTCCGCCGGGCGGAAGTAGGGGATAAGCCTGTCGAAGAGCACAAGGAAAAGCACTCCCGCCACTATCCCCAGCGCCGCCGGCAGCCAGGGTATCATTCCCCGCTCCTCGGCCTGCTCTATGGAGGGAATTAGCAGCGACCATACCGAGGCGGCTATCATTACTCCCGCCGCAAAGCCAAGAAATATTCTTTGCAAACCTCCTCCTGGAGACTCCTTCCTCACAAAAAACACCATCGCCGCCCCCAGAGCGGTCAGCGCAAAGGTGAACCCCGTCGCCAGAAGCGACATTAAAACAGTATTCATTATCAATTATCAGCCTTTCAGATGTAGTAGCGGCAGCCCGCTTTTCTATACTATGACGCTATATGCTGACTTGTGCTTTGCTAAGGTATACAAGCTGTTGGGGTTATATGGCTCTTGTGGAATTTTATCAAAAATATTCAAAAAATACTATTGTAATTGTGGCAGAATTGTGATATACTTACAGTGAGAAATAATCGGAAGAGGTGACTGCTGCTTGGATTCGCTGAAATTTCTGCTCTATACGCTTGCCCGCATAGGACTTCTGATAGCGTGTGCGGCTTTTTCAGTGTTTGTGGGTATGGTCATCTGTCCTGCAATCGTTTCGCTCCTGCCCGACGGCTCGGTGAGAGAGGCACTGATAAACGACGCGCTGCGCTCATTTATCTCCTTTGCGGTAGTCCTGCTGATGCTGCTGCCCGTCTTTGCTGACGACGGCAAAAAGCACGCCGCCTATGAGATTTGGAGCAGCGTGAACATCACCATAACCCTGATATTTATGGTGATGGTCTACTTTATCCCCTCTATCTTTCGGGATTCCTTCGAGCCCCACGGAAAGGCCAATGCGTTCTTTGAGATTGCCTACTTTCCCTTTGAATGGATTCAGGAAAAGCTGGGAATGGATTTCGTTTTGAGCGTGTTTATCGGGCTGGCTGTCATAGCGGCACTGCTGCTGTGGGCGTATGTGGCGGCGTTCCGCAAGTACGGCAAGGAGCATCCGTTCATACTCGGCGGAGCTAAAAGAGGCGAGAGCAAAATAGTCCGAGAAGAGGAGGAAGAAATCGAAGAAGTGAATTTGTTAAACGAATGAAACAATCCATAAAGGGGTAATTTACTAGGAAAAACGCGGTAATTGTGGGATTTGTTCAATTCTAATAAAATTCGGGGAGATATTTCGTCATCGTAAATATAAAAATATTTAATTTTTTTCTTGATTATTATAACGAAAAATGTTATAATTATAAAAATGCGTTTTGTGCAGGTGCGCCACGGCGAACGCTAAAAACGTGTGACACAGTGGAGGTGTGACCAGAAAAATGAAAAATTTTACCTATGTAGCCAAGGACGCCACAGGTAAGACCATCAAGGGCACTATGCAGGCGGAGGACGCTCAGGAGGTCCTTGAGAAGACTCATGACCAAGGTCTGTTCCTGGTCAGCTACAATGAGGCTCTCGGAGGCGGAAAGAAGAACTCCTATAAGTTCTCTACCAAGAAGCTCGCCTTCTCCTGCCGTCAGTTGGCTGCTATGATGACCTCGGGCCTGACCATCGTAAGAGCGCTCGATATCCTTTACAAGGAGGAAGAGCACAAGGGAGCTAAGGCTGTATGGCTCGCGGTTTACGAGGATGTTAACAAGGGCACAACCTTTACCGAGGCTCTGAGAACAAGGCTCGGTACATTCCCTGACTTCTTCGTTTCCATGGTTGACGCGGGCGAAACATCGGGTACTCTTGACCTGACTATGCAGCGTCTGTCAGACTACTATGCAAACACCAACAAGCTCAATAACAAGGTAAAGAGCGCAAGCACATATCCTATCATACTCGGTGTGCTCTGTATCGCAATGGTAATCGGTATGTTTACCTTTATCCTCCCGCAGTTCGCAGGAATGATGAAGGAAGAGGATATGCCTGCTCTGTCGAGGGTACTGTTCAGCTTCAGCGGCTTTATGAAGGAAAAATGGTATATTCTGCTGATAGCACTTGCAGTTATTATCTTTGGTATCATCTACGGCCTGAAGGTCGAGTCCATCAGGCTATGGTTCGATAAGGTCAAGATCAAAATGCCCGCGGTCGGACCTCTGATGGTCAAGATTTATGAAGGCCGTTTCGCAAGAACCCTTTCATCTCTTTACTCCAGCGGTATCTCGATGGTTGAGTGCCTGGAGCGCTCGTCTAAGATACTTAATAACACCTATGTTGATAAATGCTTCATACAGGTAGTTGATGAAGTTAAGCAGGGCGCACCGCTTTCGCAGTCGCTCGTTAAGACCGAGATCTTCGAGGGAATGTTCTGCTCGATCATCTACGTCGGCGAAGAGTCGGGAGCTCTTGATGAGATCCTTGAAAAGACTGCCGACTTCTACGAGGAAGAGGCTGACTCCGCAGTTGAGCGTCTCGTAGGACTTATGGAGCCCCTTATGATCATCATCATGGGCGCTGCGATAGGCCTTTGCCTTGCGGGTATCTTCCCACTGCTCTACGGTTCCTTCGAGGGTATCGAGAATACTTAATCATAAACATTATAATCTTGAATGGAGTGAAGAATAAATGCTGTCATTTGATATTTCGGACAGACAAGTACACATTGTAAAAGGCGATAACTCAGCAGGCAAGATCAGAATCGAGAAGTCACTCTCCGTTGACGTTCCCGAGGAAATGATTATGAACGGCGAGGTAATTAACCTCTCCGGTCTGGCTGACCTGCTGGTAACCAATCTCAAGGCTGAGGTCATGATGGATAGAGACGCCATCGTTACCTTCTCCTCCAGTAACATCGTGTTCAAGGAGCTTACGGTTCCTAAGGCTAAGGGAAATGAGTTCCTCCAGATGGTACAGAACCATATGTCCCAGGAAATGGGTATCTCCGATGAGTATTCCATTTCATATACTGTTGTAGGCGAGGCCGGCGAGGATAACCCTGGCGCCGTTAAGGTACTGGCTACCGCCTGCCCCAGCGCAATCGTTGAGGCTTTCAGAAAGCTCTTCAACATTATGTCCATTAACCTCAAGTCGGTAAACATCAGCTGTAACTCAATCTCCAGAATCGTTCTTGCTGACAAGAGCAATATGGAAAAAATGCCTCTGCTGGTTTGCCAGCTGGACGATAACTTCATCGGCCTGACCCTCTTCGAGAACGGACAGATGGCATTCGCAAGATACGTTCCCATCGACCCCTCGGATTACGACCAGGAGGACTACGTTACCGAAGCCCTCAACGAGAACATCTTCAGAATGGAGCAGTTCAATAAGGCAAGAGGCGGCCCGGGACTTGACCACGTTATCCTCTACGGCAAGATCGACGACTATATCAAGCTCGTTGACTCGCTGGATGGAATGGATATCAAGGCTTCGATCCTTGGAGTTCCTGCACAGATCACTGGTTACGAGAACTTTGAGTTCACCGTATTCGCCAACGCTATCGGTTCTTTGTACAGAAGAAACAAGCAGACTGAGCGAATCAACCTGCTGGAGATTGACACTGCAACAGGCAAGACCAGCGAAGCTGCTACCGGACTTCTCATCACAGCAGGCATCGTAGTTGCCGCTTCCGCACTGGCTATCGGCGCTATCACACTGTTCATCGGAATGAGAGAGAGCAGCGTCCGCAAGGATATCGACGAGACCAACGAGGAGATCAGAAAGGCTGACGAGGTTATCGCCGCCAATCAGGTGCTGCATAAGGGCCTCGACCTTATCAATCAGTATAAGACCAATGTTGAGAACGCTAAGCAGAAGCTGGACGCTCTGCCTGTTCTGAAAAAGAAGACCTTTGAGCAGATCGATGAGGCTACAAGCTCCGATACAGAGGGCGCTTCCTACGAAGCTAATTATACAGGCCTCACCTACGACCAGGCTTCCGGACTTGTTGCTATCTCCGATGTTCACGTGGGCGACCAGTATGAGGCTCCTGAGTTCATAAGAGGTATCAAGGATCTGGATTACTTCAGCTACGTTACATTCGGAGGCTACACCGGAACCGGTACTGAAGAGGATCCTGTTACTATTCCAAATCTGCAGCTCTATCTTAAGCCTGAGGAGGTCACCGAATAATGAAACTGACATATCGTGATAAAGTCGTACTTATTGCGCTAGTAGTAATACTGGTGTGGGTAATTGGCGTAATGTTCTTCATTAAGCCTAAGTTTGAAGAGCTCGATCAGGCGAATGCAGACCTTGACGCAGCAGTAGTTACACTCGATGCCAGAAAGGCTACCATCAAAGAGGACGAGGGCCTTGAGGATAGAGTAAAGGAAGCATATCAGAACGTTACCAAGATAGCGGATAACTTCTATGATAAGATGACAAGTGATGAGGTATCTACCACAATTGATACCCTTCTTGATGAGGATAACATCACCAACGATAGCCTGAGCATTTCCAGCTACTCGCAGGTGACCCTCAACTTCATCAACGGAACACCTATGGACCTTGTAACAGAGGTCGACAGGATCACCGCTCAGACCGCAGCTCTCGGCCAGCAGGCTGTCGCAAGCGACACTGACGGAAGCGGAGTTACACTCTACGGACCTGTAAACGTTCCTGCTTATACCATCGCCTTTGGCTTCAGAAGCGACCTTGAGGATCTTAAGACCTTCCTTGACAAGCTGCTGACCAGAAACGAGAAGAGCCTTGTTGTTACCAGCTGCTCTATCACCGACGTCAATGCAGACGTTGTTGAAGGCTCTATGACAATGGTTCTCCTGATGATGCCCAGACTTGAGAATCCTCTCGATAAGAACACTGCGGCAGCATCGTAAACAAATTGAATACTTTTTCGGTAGGTAGAGGGCTCAAAAAGCCCCCTACCGAAAAGTGTTATTATTAGGGAAGGATATGAATTGGAAATAATTTGTAAGGAAAGGTGGTAATTATGAAGAAGATCAAGGCTAATCAGCAGGGCGCAGTACTCGTAACAGTGCTTTGTGTCACACTTGTGTGCATGATCGTCGCTGCGACTGCTCTCAAGCTGGCGAGCTATACGAATCAGGAATCAACACTGAACGTACAGAGAACCCAGGCCCAGGTAATGTCGGAAAACTATCTTAATTATTACTTGGAAACATTCAAGGAGCAGGATCCCGTTACCAAGAAGGTAGTTTATAACTTCGACTCACTCAATGACCTGGCAAAGGCAGCAACTGCCGAGACCCCTAAGGTGGTCACCGTTTCGCTGCGCGATAAGGCCAATGTTGCTGTAGATACCACGACCGCATACGGCGGAGTCTGCAAGATCTATATCTACAAGAGCGGCTCGGGCGTTATCGTTAAGTCGGAGGTTACCTACGGAAACGCAAAGGAGTCTACCAAGGCTTACTTCGACGGAAAGACTAAGCAGCCCTTCCAGTCGAACAACACCATCGAAACAACAGGCGGATATACTCCTACCGAGTCTGCCTATGTTAATGGCGATATTATGATCGAGACTCTTAAGGAGCTCGACGCTGACGGAAATGAGAAGGAGTCTAACGACTATACGACCTTCCATAACAACAAGGGCGGTCACTACTATTCCGGTAACGTTTATACCACCGCTAACCTGCTGATCGGTGTAGGAACAACTAACATCACCTTCGGTGATTCCATTCAGCAGAAAAACGTTTATAAGGCAATGGCTCCTACCATCACCGCAGAGGGAAATATTATTCTCAACGGAATTTATATCAATACCTCTGTCGGCAAGATTGACTACAACGGCAAGAGAATTTCAGCCGGCACCGATTACGGCAAGAACGGCCTTTCCAACAAGGACGGCTATATTAATGCCTTCGGCACCATTCTCAATACACAGAACGGCGCCTGCGATATCGGCTCCGACAAGCATGAGATCGACGTTTACTGCTCTAACGCTATCTTCGGAAGCGTTACTCAGGCTGAAACAAACAGCAACCTCTATTCCATTTATTCCGGCCTGACCGGATCCAACAAATATCCCGGCGGCGAAGGAAGCAATACTGTTTCGGTTTGGCCTCAGACCAATGCTAAGCTCAATATGTATGGCAACTTTTATGTATACAAGGGCACAGGAAGCGCCAGAAAGGGCGACTTTGCCGATAACTCCAACGGCGGCGGTTCCGTTATCCACGGCGACCTCTATGTTGAGGGCAATGTTTACATTCTGGGCGTAGACCTTAAGGTAGACGGAAAAGTATGCATTAATGGCGATGTTTATAAGAACGGCGTCAAGAAGGTTCCTGACGACTCCGACTACCCCATAAAGAAGACCGATGGAACAAAGGCTACTATCGGTACCTTCTCCAAGCCTACCGATATTGATGCAAGAGGCTATCAGCCTACCAAGGAGTATGCTCCCGGTCTCTATCAGTACGATGTCTCCAACAGCAAGCATATCAACGGCACTATGAGCTATCCTTCAACATACCTGAACTACACCCCTAATGATATGTATAAGGATAACTCCAACGACGCCAAGAAGATAGCAGATAAGTATATCGCAGCTCTCAAGAACCCCCTGAAAGGCAATGCTTGGGACACTAACGACAAGAACAAGATCTATGACGGAAATGACCCCAAGGCTATTACCTATGACAATAGCTGCCGCCTGACTGCAAGTGAGCTCAACAACAGCGATTTCAAGCTGACCATTGAGGTTGCTGCGAACGACGTTGTAGTAGCTGTTCCTGCAAATGTAATAATGAACTGCCAGATCAGAGTCGTAAGAAGAGATGACCTGCTCGCTGCCGGTCAGACTCTCGGCTATTGCTACGTTATGCTTTATGACCCCAGCAAGATCCTCGACTCCAGCGGAAATCTGGACAACGCCAAGCTCAAGACTTATACCGAGTTCAAGACCGGCACTTCTTCGGACGACCTGACCTACTACCTCAGGGATGAGTCCAAGAACACCAGCGTTAAGCTCCTGATCGAGGATAACGCAAGAAAGTATATCCACATCGCCAACAAGGATATCTTTGATTTCGATATTTCTGCTGAAAACGCACCGGAGACTATAGGCTCCAAGACGACCAACATAATGCTCCTCCTCCCAGACGGCTCTACTCTTAAGTATAATAGCAACTGCGGATGCGGACTTAACTGCATCGTCTATGGTCCTAAGGCAACATTCGACAGATCCGGCTACAGCGGCGACGGAAACAGGTTCTTCGGCCAGGTCAAGGTAAGAAAGTACAACCTGCCCGGAGACTTCTCGAAGTACACCACCGAGAACGTTTATCCCGCAGATGATTCGATCCTTACGTTCATCAATGCAAAGAATGCAAGCGACGGCTCGCTGAAATTCCTCTACTATTTAAAGAATGAGTGATCAGAGAAGGGAGTTAAATTATGAATAATAATAAAAAGCTCTCTCAAGGTATGACGCTCGTTGAAGTGGTAGTGGCTATTATGATCTTTGCGATCATGGCAAGCTCGATATTGACGGTTATCGTCAACGCAAACAACTTCTCCAACAGAAGCCGTATGCGTGATAAGGAGCTGGCCGGGCAGGCAACTATTGCTTCCAAAAAAGCGAGCGCTCAAATGAGCAAGATAGGCGATGTGTCCGATGGCTACAGCATCGTGTTCACTCCTGAGGGGGCATCAGCTAAAACAGTCGGCGGCGTGTATGCCTGGGAAACGGATGACGGCGAGTACAGCAAGGAATTCGGCTTCCAGATAAAGACCTTTGCCGGACAGGATATCGACAATGACCTTAACATTGACCCCGCTAACCTGTTCGATGACGAGTACGCTTTCCTGTTCCATAACGATCATTCCGAGGAGATCACCATCAAGGTGACTATCAACGACGGCCTGATCTTTGAGGGAAGCAGAGGCTCCACAGGCTATAAGCACCCCGCACAGACCTACACCAGAACGATAAGAGCTGGCGGCGACGCAAACTTCGGCTTCTATCTCCAGAACTATACCGGAGTAGATACCCTTATAATCGAAGCCAGATCTTCGTCCTATGCAAGCAAGTTCATCAACATCAATCCTTCACTGTTCGACCCTGACAAGAGAACAGTAAAGATCGGCTTTGAGCAGGCTTCACCGACAGACCCCGGAGTTGAGGTAGTCGGGCCTGAGTATGTGACAGACTGAGAGGAGGTAAAGTTATTATGAAGAAAAATTTAAAAGGCTTTACCCTCGTTGAGCTCATCGTCGTAATGGCCCTTATGGGCATTATAATGGCAGGCGTTTTCGCTATACTGAGCCCCACCTCCAGAATGGCGGCCAGAATAACCAGTGCAAAGGATGAGGAGACCGCTGCCTTCCAGGCCGGAAGATCTGTAAGCAACGTCCTCTCCTATGCGACCAACGCTATAGTCTATGGCGTAAATGCCGGAGGAACCGTTCCTAATCCTTCTTCGGATATGTACACCTATGTCTATATCATTGATAATGTCAATGCAAGAGCTACCTCCTCTAAGGGAGCTAAGGGCGTTATAAACAGAGCTGCCTACACAAGCAGCGGCATCGGCACTCAGAAGTGCGTTATCCCCGAAGATATCTTCGGCGAGGATCATTTCAAGATCATCATTTCCGAGTACGGCGCCGGCGGCGAGAGCAACTACATCACTCTCGAGTTCGAGGGTATGCCTATGAAGGCCGACGGAACGAGCTACGTTCCCAACACCGATCAGAAGTATTCCTATAAGGTTGCTATCGACTTTTTGAACATCAACAACAAGGGACAGCTCAACGGCGGCGCAGCATATTCGCTGCAGGTGGATTCCTCTGTTGATGAGCCCTGTGACTACTACTACATCTTCTTTAAGCCGGCAACTGATACTGTACTCAAGGAGTCTTCCTCCAGCGAGTCCGGAAGCAGCTCATCAGAGAGCAGCTCTGAAAGCAGTGCAGAGGCTGACGAAGAGGAGGAAAAGGTAATAGCCCAGTTCGATTATCAGAACGGCTCTACTCCTATTCAGAAGTATATAGGCAGTACCTATGAAGTCGTGACCTATGCTCCTGCTATCAACGATCCTACCCAGTATGACCAGACAGTTGAGACTTATCTGGTAGGCTGGCAGACCCCGACGGGTACACCGATCGATCAGCTGCTGTTCAGCGATCTTGGCGATACCAACGTTTTCTATCCTCAGAAGGCAAACAAGACCAAGGTTGAGTTTAAGGATTTCAGCGGTAACGTTATAGCTACCAGATGGGTAGTTCCCGGACAGAAGCCCGATCTTCCCGATTCGCTCCCGGTACCTACCGATGACACCAAGCTCTTTGATTACTACAAGAACAGCTCAACTAATACAAAGTACGACGTTGATACTATCGGAACCACTGCTGTAGTTTATGTTCCGGTATCGAAGGATAAGCCTACCGACGAAGAGGCGGCTAAAGAGATAACAGTAAATGTTCACTTCCTCTCTAGCTTCCGAGGAAGAGTTGCGGTAAGGATCAACGACGATAAGACCTTTAACATTACCAGTGATGCCAAAAACGGAACGGTTACGGGAGAGTACACCAGAAATGATACTACTATCTACAGGGGCACCTCGGAGGTATGGAAGTTCCCGAACAACGGCAACTGGCTTTCCGCTGAGTTCCAGGAGTATAATGAGCAGAACAACGGAACGAAGGTTAGCTTTAGTAACGGAGAACTTCAGAACGGAAAGACATACGATTACTATGTTTATTACGATTCCACAGGCAGCCTGAAAGGTCAGTTTGCCCCCGAGCCCAATGTTGTCAAGACACCGATAACCATTCACTTCTCGACAGACCCTGCAAATGATCTTGTTATTTCTCCCTCCGGCTACAGAACACGAGTAGAGTTTGACATTGCCGGCGACAGCACAAGGTATTTCAGCAACAAGATTTATAATTCGGATTATAGCGTATCAAAGAGCGTTAAGCAGGGAGTTGACACCCAGATTTCAGCGCTTTCGGATCTTAAGCTGACTATTGGAACGGCAAGCATTACAATCACTAATGACGGAGTGGCAAAGGAATATTGGTATTGCGCTACTCCTAAGGGAACCGCCTTCCTGACAGAGGAGCTTGGAAAGTATTCTTGGGTAACCATTTACTTCTTGGACGATATCCCCAACGAGAAGGGAATGAACATCTGGTCCGGCAGCGGAAGTGACGGAAAGATCTGGATCAAGGGCTCAGGCTCCGCAACTGCTATAACTAAGGAAGACCAGTTCTTCGGTTTTGGTGAGAACGGAACAAAGGCCGGAAAGACTGTTAAGTTTGCAGTTTTCGGTCAGACCGGATTAGGCAACGGAATGGTCAACACCGCAAGCTACAAGAGCATCTTCTGTGCGCCTAACGATGACGTTACCTACTATTACTCAGATGATAAGGGATTCTATCCTGTTGACGGCAGCGAGGTATTACCTGCTGGTGGAGATTTGAGTGTTGAAAGCATCCAGGTTGATGGTACAGATTGGGGCAGAGTTGATTATAAGATAACATTAAAGAATAATACTTCATCTCTTATTGATAATCTTGAATTCTCATTTGCAATCCCAGAAGGGCTTAATGTTTCAGCGTGCTCTACCAATGATTGGCAGGTATCAGGAAAGGTTGAGAACGGCAAGTGCATATTCTTCACAAATGTTGGCTCTTACGGTCACGCTAATCTTGCAGCAGGCAAAACAGTTACATATACTTTATATCTAAATGATTATAGCTCCGGAATTAACCCCAGCTCGTCTGTTTCGGGATATGCTGTTGATAGCAACGATGTAGTGACATCTATAAAAGGCTAATTAGTATTTCACAAGCGGCTCCCCCGAGCCGCTTGCTGAAAAAGCCCCCCCGGGTCACCGGGAGGACTTTTTGAGCAAAAACGTGAAAGCCCTGACGCTCAGGGCAGCCCCGAAAGGGCAATAAAAAACCGTCCCCGCAGGGACGGCTTACAGCGATAGGATTTAGGCAAGCAGCTCGTTGATGCCTGTGAAGGAAACGTACCAGTCAACGATGTTGTCGCCGTAGAGGATAGCTACTGCAATTCCCAGCGAGAGCCAGGGGCCGAAGGCGAACACCGAATGTTTCGTCTTGTGCTTGATAATGAGCCCCGCTATGGAGCCGGTGAGCAGCGCTACGAACAGCGCCGCGATGGAGTTCTTCCAGCCGAGGAAGAAGCCTGCCGCAGCCATCAGGTAAACATCGCCTCTGCCCATAGCCTTGCCCTTTGAGGCAAGCTCAATGATGAGCAGCAGCACGCTTACCGAAAAGAACCCGATGATGCGCTCCACAAGGGTCAGGTCGTAGTCCTCGTGATTGAAAATGTAGTAGATTATCCCGACAACGAGAATGAATATGCACACATAGGTGGATATAAGCTGTGTGTCCCAGTCCATAAAGAACACGACGATGAGCGCCGAGAACACAAGGGCTGTCAGTACAAAGTTTAAAGGGTTGAGCAGGACATTGACCTTGTAGGCCACGAAGAGCCAGATAAGAGCGTTGAGCGCCTCAACAACAGTGTAGCGGGGGCTTATCCTCGCTCCGCAGGCGCGGCACTTGCCCTTGAGCAGACACCAGCTGACGATAGGGATAAGGTCGCGACGCTTTATCTCCTCTCCGCAGGTCATACAGTGAGAGTTGCGCTTGATGAGAGATTCCTCCTTCGGCAGACGGTAAATGCAGACGTTGAGAAAGCTGCCCACCGCCGCTCCGAACAGGAACACAAAAACATAGATAACGGCGTAATAGATATAGTATTGGGTACCCATTGCGGTTCCTCCCTTAAAAATTAGGTATAATATATTTTAGCACATTTTTCCGACAATTACAAGTGGGTAATGAAAATGTGCATATAAGATTTTCCGGCTTGCCGCAAGGCCGGGAAACCAGCTTTATACTTTTGCGGAGAAGGAGATCATTTCATGAAGAACGGACCGATAGGACAATACCTTGTCGAAAAGGGTATAATCACCGAGGATCAGCTGCAGGATGTCCTTAAAAAGCAGAAGGAGTCCAAGGGAAAGCTCTTCGGTGACGTCATCTTGGAGCTGGGATATGTTTCCGATGTTCAGTTCACAAAGGTGCTCGCAGAAAGACTTAACGTCGATTTCGTTGACCTCGACAACGAAAAGCTGGAAAAGGATATCGTAAAGAAGGTCCCCGAGGCTGTTGCCAGAAAGTACAGCGTTATCGCTGTGGCGAAAAAGGGCTCGAGAATGTCCGTCGCCACCAACGACCCTGTAAACTTCTACATCTTTGAGGACCTGAGAGCTATCACCGGATGCAGCATCTCGCCTGTGCTGGCTACCAAGGCTTCTATCAACAGAGCTATAGGAAGGATGTACTCCGAGGGCCAGACAGATGCTATCGCTAAGGAAGCTCAGCAGCAGAAGGAAGAGGAGAACCTCAACCTCGAAGAGCTCAAGGATATGTCCGAGGAGCGTATCGAAAATGCGCCTATCGTTAAGCTGGCTACCGCTATCGTCGAGAATAGCCACCGTATGGGTGCTACCGATATTCATATCGAGCCCTTCAAGGATATCACAAGAATAAGAGTCAGAGTCGATAGTGACCTTGTAGAGCTGATGACCCTTTCGCCCGCACTTCACGTATCTTTAGTAACACGTTTTAAGATCCTCTCGGGAATGAATATCGCTGAGAAGCGTATCCCCCAGGACGGTCGTATGTCCCAAGTAGTCGATGGAACGACTATCGACCTTCGTGTATCCAACCTGCCTATGGTATACGGCGAGAAGGTAGTTTTGCGTATCCTCGCCGGCGATGAGTCGGTAAGAAAGATACAGGACCTCGGTATGACCGACTACAACTACGAGAGATTTGTATCCTGCCTGAAGGTTCCTCAGGGAGTTGTTCTGGTAACCGGACCTACAGGTTCCGGTAAATCTACCACCCTTTATGCGGCGCTGGGCGAAATCGCCAAGCCGCAGCTCAACGTTATCACCGTCGAAGACCCTGTCGAGAAGAAGATAGCCAACATCAACCAGTGCCAGATAAATGAAAAGGCCGGAATGACCTTCGGTGCGGCACTACGTTCTATCCTCCGTCAGGACCCCGACATCATAATGATAGGAGAGATGCGTGATACCGAGACCGCAGAGATCGGTATCCGAGCCGCTATCACCGGACACCTTGTGCTCTCCACACTTCATACCAACGACGCTGCTTCCACCGTAACAAGACTTGTGGATATGGGCGTTGACGCCTATATGGTGGCGACCTCCCTCATCGGCGTAGTTGCACAGAGACTTACCAAAAAGCTCTGCCCCTTCTGCAAGAAGCAGAGAATGTCCACTCCCGAAGAGGATAAGCTTATGGAAATCAGCACCGGGCCTATCCCCATCTTTGAGGCAAACCTCGCCGGCTGTCCCAAGTGCCTGAAGGGCTATAAGGGACGTACCGCTATCCACGAGATCCTGCTGGCTACCCAGAAGATGAAGGAGATCATCGCGGCGGGCGCAAAGAGCGAGCAGATAGCAGAGCTTGCAAGGAAAGAGGGCTGCCTGCTGCTGCGTGACAACGTATCCAAGCTGGTACAGAAGGGTGTTACCGATATGGGCGAGCTCGTCCGTGTAACCTACTCAGTATAACAAAGTCAGACCACAGTTCGGTCAGATGTTGCTTTTTCCGCCTATCCCCGAGCTGTCTTTGGCGGCGAGGGAAAAATGAAATCAGTTATCGTCTGTGTGCTGACGCCGCAGCGGTACAAAAATAAAAAACTATATTGGAGGTAAATATCTTATGTCAGTAGATATTAACAAAATTCTCGATGAGTCGAGAGCACTTGGCTGCTCGGACCTGCACTTCACCGTAGGTATCCCCCCTATCGTTCGTCAGGGTGGTAACCTGAGAAAGCTGTCAAGCTATCCCGATATGACCGAGATAGATATCCTCAAGATCTGCGAGGATATGTGTACCGATAAGCAGCGCCAGTCCATCAAGGATCACATTGATACCGACTTTACATTCGTATCGGCTAGAGGCTTCCGTCACCGTGTCAATGTATACCGTCAGAGAGGTAATACCGCTATCGCTATCCGTCTTCTGAGAAACGATATCCCGACACTGACCGACCTCTCATTGCCTCCAGTTCTGGCTGAGTTTGTTATGCGTCCCCGTGGACTTGTCCTCGTAACAGGACCTACCGGTTCCGGTAAGTCTACTACACTGGCCGCTATGATCGACCACGTTAATCTGCATAAGTCCGCTCATATCATCACCATTGAGGACCCTATCGAGTACATGCATGCTCATAAGAGATGTATGGTAAACCAGAGAGAGATCGGACCCGATGTACCCTCCTTCTCTATGGCTCTCCGTGCTGCCCTCCGTGAGGACCCGGATATCATCCTCGTAGGAGAAATGCGTGACTTCGAGACTATCGAAGCCGCCGTTACCGCCGCTGAAACCGGACACCTTGTAATGAGCACACTTCATACCACCGATGCTCCTTCCACCATTGACCGTATCATCGACGTATTCCCTGCTCACCAGCAGCATCAGATCAGAACACAGCTGGCATCCGTACTGGTAGGTATCTGCACACAGACCCTTTGCCGTACTCTTGACGGTACAAGCCGTATCGCTTGCTGCGAAATTCTGAACGCTACCGATAACATCAAGGCTATGATTCGTGACGATAAGGTTCACCTTATCAACTCCGCTATGCAGACCGGTAAGAACGTCGGAATGCAGACTCTCGACCAGGAGCTTGCTAAGCTCGTTAAGGAGAAGAAGATCACCAAGGAGGTCGCTATCGAGAAGTGCCTCAACATCGGCGAGCTGAACAGATTTATCGCTTCCGCTCACTGATAACTCTTGTAAGAGAACTAAAGCGCATACTCTCTCAGGGGAGTATGCGCTTTTTGCAGCTCATGACTTTTACGGGAAATTGTTTTTCGTGAAGTTTTTTTTTCCCCCTCTTGCAAAAAGGAGAATAATAGGTTATAATAGGATAAACACCAATAAGAAAAGGAAAGATCAGAGTTGGCAGCTGAAAACAAAAAGCCCAAATTCCGCATAGGGATACTTCTCATATTGAGCCTGCTGGTGCTGGGAGTGACCTTTGCGGCATATATGCTAAACACCAGTCTTGAAAAGACCCTTGAGGAGGAAAGGGGCGAAAGCCTCATTATCCACGACTATGCCTATTCCTCATCGGCAGAGCAGCAGGAAAACAGTCAATAAAAAAGAGCCTCCCGCGGGAAGCTCTTTTTTATTTATCAGTAATCTATCCTTGTAACGGTGTAGCCATCTGCCTCCAGCAGAGCAACGATGCCCTTGTCGCCTACGAAATGTGAGGCCCCGACGGTGAGGAGAACGTTCTTGTCGCTCTCCAAAAGCTGCTTTATCTTGTCTCTCATACCCACGTTACGGTCGTATATCATCAGCTTGTTGTATTCCTCAAAGAGTGCCTCTTCCTCGGCTGTGAACTCGATGCCCTCCTTCGCGGCGGTCTCTCTGGCCTTTTCTATGTCCAGACCGTCAGCGAAGAAGTCGTAATCGCCCTTGCACCAGGCGGTGTAGGTGTCCTCGTATTCCTTAACGACCTCGTCCTTGCCGATGGCGTACTCCGAGATCATCAGCTCGCAGATGTTATCCGGCAGGGAAATGAGCAGCTCTATCTGCATACTTGCCGACTCCAGCTCGAAAATTTCCTTGCCGGCGTCCTGTGCCATCTCGGTGAGATTGCTGTCGAAGCCAAGACCGGCGTTCAGGTCGGTCTGGTTCATAGCCAGCTGCTCCAGCAGGGAAGAGATGACCCAAGGCTTGCAGCGTTCATATAGCGCCAGACTGCTACCGCAATCTTTTGCAAACTGGGTAATGCCCTCGTAGACCTCCGGGGAGAGGTGGTTCTTCAGCGAGTCGTCGTCCTCGTAGTACATATTCTTCAGCTGTTCCAGCTGGAGAGCGAGATTGTCGGTGATGTTTGTGACATTGCACTCAATGGCAAGGATATCGGCCTCGTCAAGGGCGTCGGTTATCTTCTTTGGCAGCGGATAGGCGTCCTCCTTGAGGGCGTGCATAGCGCCTATCATAGTGATTTTAGCGCCGTTCTCACCGGTGATCTCCCACATCATCGGGGTGATGCTCGAGGTCTGTTCCGGCTCCGCCTGCGAGCTCTCATCGGGAGCTGAGCTATCGGCTGGGGCAGCCGTGGTGGTTGTGGTAGTCTCGTCTGCCTGTGAGCTCTGGGTGGTGGTAGTGGTCTCAGTCTTAGACGTGTCTCCGGAGCTGTCGCTGCCGCCGCAGGCGGTGAGCATTGTCAGCGCCGTCACCAGACTGACGACAGAAGTGAAAAGTCTTTTCATTTTGTTCTCCTTTCGTTTTTGCGTGTTCTCCAAAATTTTCTCTCTAGTGAAAAAAGCCTCTGCGGGAGCAGAGGCTCAATATGCATTTCAGTCTTCGCTCGTTGCGGCTTCGATGTATCTTACGATATCGCCGACTGTCTTTATCTCGTCGAGCTCGTCCTCTGTGATCTCAATGTCATATTCATCTCCGACCGCCATAGCGACCTCCATAACATCCAGAGAATCAGCGTTGAGATCGTCCTGAATAGACGATTCCATCTTGATATCCTCTGCTTCGATGTCCAGCTGCTCTGCGATGATCTGACAAATCCTATCAAAAATCATACCGACCCCTCCTGAATTGAAATAAACATTTTCGCCCTTCCGGCTGTACTATACTGATATTATAGCGTTACTTTATCCATTCGTCAAGCCTTTTTGGAAAAAATTTTTTCTTTCCGTTTATTTGTATGAAATCCCGGCGTGGGCTATTGCTTATTGTGGCGTTTTGTGCTATACTATAATAAAATGGATATGAAGGAGGCTTTCTTTATGAAGCGTCAGGATTATTTAAGCTGGGACGAATACTTTATGGGCATCGCTTTGCTTTCTGCGGGAAGGAGCAAGGACAACAACACACAGGTCGGCGCCTGCATTGTCTCGGACGAGAACAAGATCCTCTCGGTAGGCTATAACGGTATGCCCACCGGCTGTAATGACGATGAGATGCCCTGGGAGCGCGAGGGTGCGTTCCTCGACACCAAGTACCCCTACGTCTGCCACGCAGAGCTCAACGCCATACTCAACCGCTCCACAGGAAGCCTGAAAAACGCCAGGATATATGTCTCTCTCTTTCCCTGCAACGAATGTGCCAAGGCCATTATCCAGACGGGCATCAAGGAGGTCGTCTACTGGGAGGACAAATACGCCGACACTGACGGCGTCAAGGCATCAAAAATGATGTTTGGTCTCTCTGGCGTAAAGCTCCGTCAATATGTCCCGACGGGAAGAAAAGTTGAGCTTTCGGTATAATAATTGTCAGGGGTATCTTCCGCCACAGGGCGGGGGATACCTTTTTTATTCCGCGCTGCGCTCCCGTCGGTCGCTGCCGCTTTTGCGGGCGTGTGTCCTATGTTCCGCGAATGATGCCTGCCCGTACTGTAACCGTAGGCGCTCGCATTCCATAGGGTGAGGCGGGAGGACTGCGCTAATCCATCTCCAAAGGGAACACCGCCTCAGCAATGAATACCGCGCTATTCTCGCCTTCATAGCTTGAAAGATCAAGATGCCCGCCGTATTTTTTTACGCAGCGCTCGATATTTTCCAGCCCGAAACCATGCTCAAATTTGTTCGATTTGGTGGAGAGAGGTCTGCCGTCGGACAGCTCCACCACTCTGGCAGCTGAGTTCTCGCAGCTCATCAGGATAAAATGCTCGCTGCGCCTAAAGCTTAGAAGGATGTACCTCTTGTCAACGTCAACCTTGTCGCAGGCCTCCAGCGCGTTGTCCAGAAGATTTGAGACCAGCGTGCAGCTGTCCACCGCCGAGATGTTCAGCCCGCTGACTGTTCCCTCCCACTCGAAACGGACGTGTGCCTTCTTTGCCAGCGCCGCCTTCTCGTTGACGATGGCATCTATTATCCCGCTGCCGGTGTGGATAAGGCTTGCCGCCTCGCTGACGGCGGAGGATATCTCATCAATATAGCTTTCCAGCTCCTCATATTTACCCTTAGCCGCCAGGTCTCTTATGCAGATCAGGTGGTTTTTCATATCGTGGCGGATGCGGCGTATCTCGGTGTCAGAGTGCTGCTTCATCTCGTAATAGTCCTTCTGGGAGTTTAAGTAGCTCTCGTTGACGCTGTTTAAGGTGCTGTAATAGCGGCTTTCAGTTAGCTTGACGTTCATCAGCACAGAGATTACGATGAAGGCCAGCGCCAGCAGCGACATTGCCGCGGCATTTATCATCTCATTGCTGCTCATCTGACTTGTGGCATCAGGCACCGACATTGTCAGCAGATCTCCTGTAAAGAAAGCCAGCAGACCGATGAATATCACGTTCCCTACGGACATAGGCTCTGAGATGCTGCTCCTGGCAATGCGCCCGATGAATATGACCAGCAGCAGCGAGACAACACTTCCCGAAAGCATTATGACAATGCTTTGCAGCCGGCCGTCCCCTTTGAAAAGGCTTATCAGTAGATTTACGGGGTAGGTCATAATTATGGAAATGTATGCCGCGAAAATATACCCCGAGGCTGAGGCCGCAAGGCTCCTGACCGAGCGGTCGGTAACAGCAAGCCATATCACCGGGATATATACCGCCGCCATAAGATGTTCGTCGATGCCGGGAACTGCCCGCCCCATAAGGGCAGGGACAAGAGCCCACAGCAGAGTAGGCAGGCTCATCAAAAGGCTGAACAGCGCAAAGCTCCTAATCTTCCAGCGGTAGACAAAGCGCATCATATAGCAGCAGCCAAAGGTGTTGACAAAGCCCGCCAAAGCATACAGCAGGATAATAAACAGCTTCATCCCCCGCCCCCTATCTGGCACTCAGCCGCAGAAAGCCCAGCATCCTCTGCCTGAACTCTCCGGCATAGCCCTTGCTGACGGGAACGGTCTCGCCGCTGTCGAGAAGTATCTCTTTGGCGCTGTATTTTTTGACGTGCCGCAGGTTTACGATGATACAGCGGTGCACCCTCACAAAATCCTGTGAGGCTCCCTCCAAAAGCACCAGCGCCTCGGTCAGCTTCATTCGTGCGCTGATGCAGCCATTTAATGTCACAAAGGTGACGTTGTTGTTGTCCGACTCCGCAAGGATAATATCGTCCGGGGGAATGACCGTTTCCTCGCCATGCTGCCTGATGATTACGTTGGGCTTTATTTTCAGCTCCCGCTTTACGGCCTCCAATGCATCAACGAGCTTTCTGTCGGAGCAGTCCTTGGGGAGAAAGCGCAGGGCGTCCACCTCGTAGCCCTCCATTGCAAGCTCGGTGTGGCTGGTGAGAAATATGACCTGGAGCTCACTTCCCCGGGAGCGCAGCTTTTTCGCCGCCTCCAGCCCGTCGAGACCGGGCATCTCGATATCGAGAAAAACAGCATCGAGAGGGTCGCCGGCTTCAACTGCCCGGACAAGCTCGCTGCCACTATTGAAAACGGTCACCAGCATATCAAGCCCGCCGATAGCCTCCAGCCGCTCGCGTAGAGCTGGCGCGAATACCTTGTCGTCGTCACAGACCGCTATCCTCACAGCTATCCCTCCCCATAAAACAAGTCAGTGAGCCGCTCATAACGGCTCACTGTTATTATAGCACATTCATTGAGCATCTTCAAGCCTGTGGTCGAAAAGCTTTACTATCCGGTTGCCGTAGGCGGCGCACTCCTCCGAGTGGGTCACCTGTAGAATAGTAATGCCTTTTTTCTCGTTCAGCTCGCGGAACAGCTTCATTACCTCTTCGCCGGAGGCCTTGTCGAGGTTTCCGGTGGGCTCGTCGGCTAAGAGTATCTCAGGCTCGGTGAGCACTGCTCTGGCTATGGCGCAGCGCTGCTGCTGGCCGCCCGAAAGCTGCGAGGGGTAGCTGCAGCGCTTGGAGGAAAGCCCTGTCAGCTCAAGCAGCTCGTCAAGCTTCTGTTTGTAGTCCTTGACCTTTCTGCCGGAGAGCTCGATGGGCAGCAGGATATTTTCCTCCACCGTCAGATTAGCCACCAGATTGTAGAACTGGAACACATAGGCGAGCTTGAAGGAGCGCATCTCCGAGAGCTGGCTGTCGTTCATGCCGGTGATGCTCTTGCCGCCGATGCGGATATCTCCGGTGAAGTCCCGGTCCAGCCCGCCGATAAGGTAGAGCAGGGTGGACTTGCCGCTGCCGGAGGCACCCGTCAGGGAAACAAAGCTGCCTTTCTCTATGGAGAGTGCTGCGCCGTCGAATATGAGGGCTTCGTTTTCGCCGAAGCCAAAACGCTTTTTAAGGTCGCTTATCTCTATAACATTGTTCATATCATTTCCTCCGTTATTCGTATTTCAGCTCTGCGGCTGTGTTCATCTTTCTCAGTGAGAGTATGGGCTTTACCGCCGCCAGCAGTAGCAGCACAGTCAGTACCCCGATGAACATAAGCGTCAGAGGTATATCGTAAAAGATCTCGACACCCAGTCCGATGGCTATCATTGTGTTCTTTATCATCGCCGCCAGCATTATTCCGGTGAGCAGTGCCAGACAGCCCGCTGTCACAGCGGAGAAGAGCGTCTCTAAAAGTATCAGCTTGCAGAGCTTCTTTTTGCTGGCCGCTACGGAGTGGAGCACCGCGTATTTGCGCTTGGACTGCTCAAAGCCTATGACCGCGTTGCTGACAGAGCCCAGCAGCGCCAGTACACAGCCTATGGCGGTGATGCCGTAGAGGATAGTCATAAGCTGTGCTTTGTCCTCATCGTCCTGACGGAGCAGCTCCTCTTTAGTGATAAGCTCCGCATTGCGCACACGCTTGTCAAGCTCCTTGATGAGCGAATCGGCGGAGTCCTTTGACTCGAGGTTCACATAGATATAATCGACGTATTCATTCATATTCTCTCTGTACCAGCTCTTGCTGACCACTAACGTGTCAACGTAAAAGTCTCCGGCGTCGCACATTCCCTTGACCTTAAAGCTGTAGACCGGGTGCTCCTCGGTGCCGTCCTCGTTGAGTATAGTATCATCGCAGTCCAGCACCTTTATGGTATCGCCCACGCTTATGTTCATACGCTTTGCAAAGCTGTCACCTATATAGATCTCATCGTCCGCCGGCTCACTGCCGGATATGTGCAGGCTTGTGAACAGCCTGAAATCATCATAGGGTGTTACCTCTATCATACGCTTATTGCTGCCGTTTATCTCAGCGTTGAGCATTGCTACCGAAAGGCACTGGCTGTCGGTGATGCCGGGAATAGAGAGTATTTTCTCTACCTGCTCTTCTGAGAAACCGTTGCCTATACGCGCATCAAAGTGATAGATGTTAGCCTCGTAAATTTTAGCTATGGATTCGGAGGTGATGAATATCGCCGCAGTTATCGCCAGGGCCACAAAGGTCAGCTGGGTGCTGGCAACCGAGCTCTTCTTGTGGGAGCTCTCATTCGCCGCCAGCTTGGCGGTGGGCATTCCCAGCAAGCCGAAGAGCTTCGCAAACACCTTTGAGATAAGCTTCAGCACTATGGGCAGCACCATCACTCCGCCCACGCAGATGAGAGCAATGGCGGCAATGCTCATAACGATATCCTCGGAGATCATTCCGAGAACGATGCCCAATGCTAACATCACAGCTCCGATGATGTGCTTCTTCACGCTTATCACGTAAGCCGTCTCCCGGGAGGAGAATATGATGTCCCGCACCGGTGTTCTTACCGCCTTTATCAGAGCACTGGACTGGCAGATGAGCTGGATAAGCACCGTCATCACTACTGCCAGAAGATAGGCGATGAAGGGAATGCTCCAGCCCTCTTCGTTCCAGCCGAACATTACGCCGATGGCAAAGTTGCCTGCCAGCAGATAGCCTATCGCCCCCAGCACTCCGCCGATGACGCCGTAAACGGTGCTCTCGGTGAGAAGTATCCAGGAGGTCTTGGGAATGCTTCCTCCCAAGCTGCGCAGAGTGCCGATAACGGCTATCCTCTCGTTGGCGATATGCCTGGACATAGAGAATGTCAGGAAGAGGGTCATCAGCAGTATGACCGCGAATATCAGATAGAACACCAGCGTCTGCGATCTTGCCTGCTCCAGTATCTCGTCAGTCAGCATCGGATTGATGATGTATTCCTTCTCGGCGTATTTTTCGGTCAGCTCCTTTGACAGAGCCGTTACGTCCGTTTCGTCGGGGACGTCCACATAGGCGGACTTGATGCCGCTGCCGGTAAAGCCTCCCAGCGTTTTGATGTTGTCAAGGTTCGTCAGCACTGTGGTGGTGCTGCGGCGGAGGAACTTGTCCTCGCTGACGGCGGTTATCTTAACGGAAACGGGGGAGCCCTCCTCGCTCTCTAAGGTTATCTCGTCTCCGACGGAGAGCCCGGCCTTCTGAGCAAAGGCAGCCGAGATATATGTGCCGTTTACAAGGTCAAGGTCGGTGTCGGTCATACCCATTTTCCCCGAAAGCTCGGTATCCATATACGCCGCCCTGACAGCGTATTCTCCGTTTGCGCACTTGGCGGTAGCCTCGACCGCCGACTGCTTGAGCATACGGGTGCCGTTGGGGAAATCAGCGTCGTTCAGCGTGAGGTCTCCGCCCTTGTCGAAAATGACTATCTCGGAGCCGGCGTAATAGTTTAGAAGTGTTCGCCGCAGCTCCTGCTCGGGGGCGTTTCGTCCGCCGACACAGAATAGCATCGCAAATGCCGATGCCGCAAGCGCTATGATTATCGCAAAGGAGCGCAGCGGCTTGCCGGTGATGTTACGCAGCGTCAGCCTGGCTAAAATGGACATATTATCCCTACCCTTCATTTTTATCTGACCTTATCATAGCACACAATTCCCCGCAGGTGTTGAAGCTTGTGGTGAGCTGACCTGATTTTGTGGTGAAATGAAAAAGGCGGACTGCTCCGCCTTTACATTTTCCGTAAAATATGCTATAATACTGTCATACTGACAGGAGGTGCACGCCTATGAAGCCCCACAAGATGATAGCTGACTGTGCAATGGTAATTCTTCTCCCGCTGTTGATGGCCTACTCTCTTATCGGTGAGGATATCCACGAGTGGCTGGGGATAGCTATGTTTGCGGTGTTTATCCTGCACCATATCTTCAACCACAAATGGCTCACGACCCTTAACAAGGGCAAGTACACCCCAGCGAGGGTCTATTCGCTCGTTATAAATATCCTGCTTTTTGTTATTATGCTGGCGCTGCCCATAAGCGGAATACTAATGTCCAAACACGCGGTGCCTTTCTTAAGCATCACCAGCGGAGCCAGCCTTGCGAGGACAGTTCATATGACCTGCGCCTACTGGGGCTTTGTGCTGATGTCGGTGCATCTGGGAAATCACGCGGTGATGATAATGAATATGCCCCGCAAGCTGTTTAAGATAAAGGAGCCTTCAAAGGCGAGGACGGCAGTACTTCGCTGTATTGCGGCAGCCATATGCATTTACGGAATTTATGCTGTCTTCAAGCGGAAGATACTTATCTACCTCTTTATGCAGATGATGTTTGCCTTCTTTGACTTTAACGAGAGCCGGGCGCTGTTTATTTTCGACTATGTTATGATGATGCTGACCTTTGCCATAGCGGGGCATTATATCTTGCTGCTGCTGAAAAGGCAGAAGAAGGCGGAGAGCTGAAAGAATATATAAACAAAAGCGCAAGCCCGCATTTGATGTGCGGGCTTGCCTTTTTGTGTCTTAAATTATCTCCGCCAGCGCCTGCTCTAAAGCAATCGCCAGCTGGTCGGCACAGGAGGTGCCTCTGTTCTTGCAGTCATTGCCCCGGAGTATTCGGGCGATGTCCTCGGCACGCTGGCCCTCTACAAGTCTGCCTATGGCCTTCAGGTTGCCGTTGCAGCCTCCCACAAAGCTCAGATTGTAGAGCCTGCCGTCCTCCAGAGAAAAGCTTATCTGCTTGGCACAGACACCGCTGGGGATAAACGTGTATTCCTTCATATGCCGCCTGCCTTTCCGAGAATGAGCTCTCTTACCAGTGCTGCTCCCTTTGCAAGCTCCGGGAGCTTGGTGTATTCGTTCACCGAGTGAACATTATACATCCCGCAGGAGAGCACGATGCCGTTTATGCCTCCGGCGGTGAGGGTGTGATTGTCGCTGCCGCCGTGGGTGGTGACTGTCCTGCCCTTTATGCCTATGCGCTCCGCCGCCGAGAGGAAGCGCTTTGTTACCTCCGCGTCCTCCGCAACGGAGTAGGCTTTTACCTCCACTGTGTGCTCAAAGCTGACAGAGGCTCCCAGCTCCTGTGCTTCGCGCTCCAAGGCTTCCTTGAAGCTAAGCACAGCCGCAAGCGCCTTTTCGTGGTCAAAGCCTCTGGCCTCGCCGGTGAGGGCGACCCTCTCCGGCACAATGTTCGATGCCTCGCCGGAGGTGAGGGTGCCGATGTTGAAGGTGGTCTCCTCATCAAGCCTGCCCTGAGGCGTGTCCGCTATGGCCCGTGACGCCGCCGCCAGAGCATTGATGCCCTTCTCCGGCGCAAAGCCGGAATGTGAGGCCCTGCCCTTGACCTCCGCCTTGAAGGAGATTATGGAGGGCGCCTTTATCGCCGCCGAGCCGATGTTTCCGCTCATATCGAGGACATAAGCCGTTTTAGAGCGTATGCGGGAGAGGTCAAAGAGCTTTGAGCCCTTGGTGTAGACCTCCTCAGCAACGGGCAGCAGCACCTCGATATCGCCGTAGGGTCTGCCGGAGGAAATTGCCGACCGCACACCTTCCAGTATCTCCACCAGTCCCGCTGCATCGTCAGCACCCAAAACGGTGTCGCCGCCGCTGGTGACGGTGCCATCCTCGTGCAGTACAGTCCTCTTGCCCAAAGCAGGGGAGACTGTATCCAAATGTGAAGAGAACAGCACAGGCTCCCTTGCAGGGTCGGTGCCCTTAAGTATGCCGTAGAGATTGCCGGCGGTGCCGCCGAGGCGCTCTCCGGCGCTGTCCTCTGTCACCTCAAAGCCCAGCTCTGTCAGCAGGGCCTTAAGCTTATCCGCCTGCTGCCGCTCCCCGTAGGTGGGGGAATCGGTGGAGACAAGGCCGGAGAAAAGCTCAAACAGCTTTTTCTCGTCAAAGCTAGCGGGCATTGATATCACTCCTTAATCCGGCAGAGTAACGCTGTCGGGGGTTTTCAGCTTGTGGGCGGGGTCGAGGCTCAGGCCCTCGCGCCCTGCGGGCTCCTTCCAGATGGTGTCATAGTCCGTTGCGGGAACTACCAGGTCATAGAAGGTGGAGCCGAAGTAGTCGTTGTTGTCAGACTTCCTTGCCGTAGCGGCGAAGTCGTGGAAGTAGGTGTTGTGTCCGAAGGCGGGTATCTGATAAAGCTCCCTTGCGTAGCCCCACAGGTTCTTGTAGTCGGAGAGGCGGTGCTTGGCGGGAGCGATGTACTTTGAGTACCTCACATCAAATCTTGCCAGCGTCACATAGAGCCTTACGTCCGAGTCGGTGACATAGTCGCCAAAGAGGAAGCGGTTGGTCTCCAGCCTCTTTTCCAGAGCGTCAAGCCCAGCAAAGAACACCTCATATGCCTCAGAGTAGGCCTCTAGGCTCTGTGCGAACATTGCCCGGTAGATGGCGTTGTTCACGTTCTCGAACAGCCACCAGTTGAGCTTGTCGATATTCTCTCTGAGCTCCTCCGGATAGAGGTCAGGAGCGTTCTCCTTGTGGAAGGGCTTGAAGTCCACCTCGAAGTAGTTGGTCAGCCGGTGATAGTCGTTGTTGGCGACCTTTCCGGTCTTGTAGTCCACCAGAGCAGGGACGGTAGGTCTGCCGGTGTAGTCCGGGTCGGTGGCGTAGTAGAGCTCGCTCAAAAACTGTGCGCCGGTCTCGGGGTTGATGTGGTCGGGGGAGTTTACAAACTCCCAGCCTAAGTCGCGGCCGCCGGTGTCACGGGTGTAGTCCCGGTCGGCTATCTCCGCCTTGATAGTGTCCTGAAGTCCCAGCAGCTCCCTGACGATGGAAGCGCGGTTTGACCAGTGGCAGCCCTTTGCCCAAAACAGTATATACCTATCCTTCTCGACGGGATTTTTCCCCTCACCGAAGCCGGTGTCGAAACGATTCTGCTGGCGGCGGAAGTTGCCGCGGGAGTCGGTCTCGTTTTTCTTTTCGCTGGGGCGGACTCTTATCTGTCTGCCGTTTATCTCAATATATTCAGCCATTGTTATCGCCTCACTTTTCCTTTATCCATTTGTTGGCGGGGTCAGAGCTCAGCGCCTGTCTGCCGTGAGGTGAGCCCCAGTATTTTTCAAAGTCTATCTCCTCCAGGAAGCGGGCGTTGAAGGTCTCAAAGGCCGCCCCCACCTTATGCTTGGGATTTGCAAAGCTCTTGAAGTAGGTGTTGTTCCTGAATGCCGGAATCTCCCAAAGGTCGCGGGCGTAGCCCCACAGGTTGGGATAGTCTATCAGCCGCTTCTTGGTGTGACCCAGCTGGTGAGTGTATCTGATGTCCAGACGGGAGAGGGTGACATAAAGCCTTACGTCCGCATCGGTGATGTAGTCACCGAAGAGGAAGCGCCGCTTGGAGAGCCTTTCCTCCAGCAGGTCAAGAGCTGCATAGAAGGCATAGAAGGCGTCCCAGTGAGCCTCCTTGGAGCGTGCAAAGGAAGCGCGGTAGACCGCGTTGTTCACGTTGTCGAAAAGCCATTTGTTCATCTGGTCTATCTTGTCCCTGAGCTCCTCCGGGTAGAGGTCGGGGGCCTCCGGCTTGTGGAAGGGCTTAAACTCCACCTCGAAATAGTTGGTCAGGCGGTTGTAGTCGTTGTTGACTACCTTGCCGGTGGTCTTGTCTATCAGTGCCGGAACAGTGGTGCGTCCGTCATAGTTGTCATCGGCAGCGTAATAGGCCTCCGAGAGAAATCTTATCCCCAGCTCCGGGTCGGTGTAGTTCTCATTGTAGACGAACTCCCAGCCGAGGTTTTTCTCGTGCTTGCCGTGAGCCACAAGGTTCACGCTGATGGCATCCTCCAGTCCCAGCAGCTCCCGCACGATTGATGCGCGGTTGGACCAGTGGCAGAGCTTAGCCCATACAAGGTGATATCTGCCGGCCTCGATGGGGTTCTTGCCCTCGCCGAAGCCCTCGGTGAAGCGGTTCTTCTGGCGGTGAAAAAATCCGTCAGCGTCTACCTCTGTGTTTACTTCTCTGGGACGGACCCTTATCTTTCTGCCGTCCACTTCTTCATATTCAAAGCTCATAGCTTTTCCTCCTTTATAGCGTTTTCAAGGCGAACAAGCGCCTGTGTCAGTGTCACTCTCGGGCAGGCGAGGACTATCCTTTGCAGCTGCGCCGAGCGCTCTCCGAAGATGTGTCCCGCATCGAGCCACAGCTTCGCTTTGTCTATTATCAGCCGGTTCAGAGCCTGCTTGTCAAGCCCCAGACCGGAAAAATCTATCCATGCAAAATAGGTGCCCTCCGGCTCTATCAGCCGGAGCTTGGGCATTCGCTCCTTCAGGAAGGCTTTCAGGTATTGCAGGTTGCCCTCGATGTATCCGAGGCACTCTTCAAGCCACTCCCCACCGTAAAGGTAAGCCGCCTTTGCTGCCGCAAGGCCCAGCGTGTTGTACTCTGTGTAGCCTTGTGCGGAAAGCTCCTTTTTAAAGCGGTGTCTCAGCTCGCTGTTCTCTATGAAGATGTGGGATATCTGCAAGCCCGCCAGATTGAAGCTCTTGCTGGGGGAGGTGCACACGATGGCTCTTTCCCGCAGCTGCGGGCAGGCGTTTGTGAATACTGTATGGTTGAAGCCCTGCCTAACGATATCGCTGTGTATCTCGTCGGAGATGACGAGGACATTGTACCTCTCGCAAATCTCTCCGAGCCTTTGAAGCTCCGCCTTTGTCCACACTCGCCCAACGGGGTTGTGAGGGGAGCATAGGATAAACAGCTTGACATTGTTATCCCTTATCTTGTTTTCAAAGTCTTCGAAGTCAATGGCGTAGCGGCCGTCTTTATAGACAAGCTCATTCTCGATGAGCCTTCTGCCGTTGTCCTTTACTACTGAAAAGAAGGGATAGTATACCGGCGGCTGTATCAGCACTGCATCTCCCTCGTAAGTAAAGCTCCTGACTGCGGTGGAGAGTGCAAACACAACTCCCGGGGTAAGAACGATTGAGCGCCTGTCGGGACGGTAGGAAAATCTATTGTCGTACCAGTTCAGCACTGCCCCAAAGTGCTCCTCCTTGGGGACGGTGTAGCCGAAGATGCCGTGGTCTGTGGCCTTGTGTATTTGCTCCAGTATTTCGGGTGCGGTGGGAAAGTCCATATCCGCTACCCACAGCGGAAGAACGTCCTCAGGGTAACCGCGCTCCTGCTTGAAGTCGTATTTAAGACAGCTGGTGCCTCGGCGGTCAACTACAGTATCAAAATCGTATCTTCCCAATTCTATCCCTCCAGTGCTTGCGAAAGGTCTGCTTTAAGGTCGTCGATATTTTCAAGCCCCACCGATATCCTAAGCAGCGTGCCGTCGATGCCCAGCTTGTCTTTGAGCTCCTGGGGCACGTCCGGGTGGGTCTGTATAAGCGGGTAGGTAACAAGGCTCTCGGTGCCGCCGAGACTCTCGGCAAAGGTGAAGAGCTTGACCTCTTTCAGCACCCGCAGAGCCGTCTCGCTGTTGTCACAGTGGAGAGATATCATGCTTCCGAAGCCTTTTGCCTGCGAGCGGTTCAGCTCATAGCCCGGGTGATCCTCAAGCCCGGTGTAATAGACCTCTCTCACCTTGCTGTGACCCTTGAGCCACCTTGCCAGCTCGAGGGCATTGCTCTGCTGGCGCTCCATTCTCACCGCAAGGGTCTTTATCCCCCGCTCCACAAGGAAGCTGTCGAATGGGGAAAGGGAAGCGCCAGTGGTCTTGTTTAACAGCCGCAGTTTCTCGTTCAGCTTGTCATCGTTAAGACATATGAAACCTGCCACTGTGTCGTTGTGACCGGAGAGGAACTTGCTGGCGCTGTGGATAACTATATCCGCGCCAAGGTCGAGAGGGTTCTGAAAGCAGGGAGAGAGGAAGGTG
>JAFUTK010000010.1 GCA_017471405.1 Ruminococcus sp. | reverse complement strand
GCTATCCACTCCCATTATCTCCGAAATCGCCTTGGCAGCCTTCTCTCCGCCGGGACGGCAGAGGTTGCAGGGCGCACCCTCTACCACCGCTCTGGCATAGTCGGCGCAGCCGGAATATCCGCAGGCTCCGCAGTTGACCTGGGGCAGCGCTTCGGTAACGGCGTCCAGCCGTTCGTCGGTCTTTACCGCAAAGAGCTTCGAGGCTGCGGTGAGCAGTATCCCCGAGACAACTCCCAGCACGGCAAAAAGCCCGACAGGTATCAAATAACTCATTTTGAGTATCTACTCCCCTTTAGTTTAATTCCGAATTTGCTACGCAAACATTCCCGCAAAGCCCATAAAGCTTAAAGACACTATCGCCGCGGCGATGAGCGTCGCAGGCACTCCCTTGAAGGTCGCGGGGATATCCGACTCGGCTATCCTTGCCCGCACTCCCGAGAACAGCACCAGCGCCAGTGAAAAAGCAACTCCCGTTCCGAAGGCGTTGGCGATGGACTGAGCAAAGCTGTAGCCCTCGTCGATGTTGGCGACGGTAACTCCCAGCACCGCGCAGTTGGTGGTGATGAGGGGCAGATACACGCCCAGCGCATTATAAAGGGGCGGCATCGTCTTTTTCATCACTATCTCGATAAGCTGCACGAACATCGCTATCACCAGTATGAAGGCGACTGTCCGCAGATAGGTTATCTCATACCTCTCCAGCAGCCGGTATACAGGATAGGTGCAGGCAGTGGCGCAGACCATTACGAAGATGACCGCTCCTCCCATTCCCAGCGAGCTTTTCAGCTGCTTGGAGACGCCTAAGAAAGCACAGATGCCCATAAACTGCGAAAGCACCACATTGTTTACAAACACCGCAGTAATGATGATTATGATAAGCTCCTTCATTGTGCCGCCTCGCTTTCCGCCGAGGCTCCGCACTCCGACTTATCCTTGCCGCAGATGGCCGCCGAGGGGCAGTTCTCGCAGCTTATCTCCTGCGGGGGCCTGCGGTCTGCTATCTTGTTCACAAGAGCAATAATGCAGCCCAGCACGAAAAATCCGCCCGCCGGCATTATGAATATCAGCATCGGGTCCTTGGATATCACCGGCAGCTTCATGCCGAACCAGGAGCCCGCGCCGAATATCTCCCTGACACTTCCCATAGCGAACAGCGCCAGCGTAAAGCCCAGACCCATTCCCAGACCATCCAGTACAGAGGGCAGCACCTTGTTCTTCGAGGCAAAGGCCTCCGCCCTGCCGAGGATAATGCAGTTTACCGTAATCAGCGTCAGGAACACTCCAAGAGATTCGTAAAGCGAGGGGATATACCTCTCCAGCACAAAGGAGATAAGCGTCACAAAGCCCGCTATGATTACAATAAAGCAGGGCAGCCTTACCGCCTTGGGTATAACTCCCTTAAGCAGGGATATGACCAGATTGGAGCACACCAGCACGAAGGTGGTGGCAAGCCCCATTCCGATGGCGTTTGAAGCCATAGTCGTGACGGCGAGGGTGGGGCACATTCCCAGCAGCATCACCAGCACCGGGTTTTCCTTGAGCAGTCCCTTTAGAAATTCGTTTTTCAGAGGCGTAGAATTATCCTTCACCGAAGATCGCCTCCTTATTTGCGGCATAGAGCTCCACAGCCTTCCTGCACGCCTGCTTCATTCCCTTTGAGGAGAAGGTGGCGGCGGTGACGGAGTCGATGTCCGCGTCATTTGTATCAGTCCCATAGCCTATGAGCTGGGAGAGAAAGCTGTCCTGCTGTACCTTTGTGCCGACGCCGGGGGTCTCCCCGATGCCCACAAAGCTGATGCCGGCTATCCTGCCGGTCTGGTCTATCCCTATCAGCAGATGCAGTCCGTCCTTGGCGTAGCCGTCCTGCTCCAGCTCTATAAGGCAGTTCTCCCCGTCCACTATCACCGACTTTACTCCGTCGGTGCCGAAGGTCAGGGGCGTTTTCTTTTCCGCAGTGCTGTCAAGCAGAATGTGATAATCTCCCTCACCGAAGATCTCCTCACAGCAGCTTTCAAGCCTGTCGGTCATAACTCCGGTGGTGTCAACATAGGTCTTGTCGTGAGCAAACACCAGCAGCGCCGATACGATGACGCACACCAGCGTCAGGACAAGAGGCGGCATTATTGCTTCCTTCATTGCAGCGCCTCCTTATCCTTGCGGCGTATGCCGCCAAACGCCCGCTTGCGGGTAAACATATCTATGTAGGGCGTTACTATATTCATCAGAAGTATGGAGTAGGAAACTCCCTCCGGAGCATTGCACCAGAAGCGTATCACGCAGGTGATGACGCCGCAGCCGATGCCGAACACTACCCTGCCCTTTGAGGTTATGGGGGTGGTGACGTAATCCGTCGCCATAAATATGGCTCCCAGCATAAGCCCGCCGGAAAGCATCTGATAGATAGGGTCCTCCCCCACTATGGCGGAGAACATATAGACAGTCACAATGAATGAAACAGGCGCATGCAGAGTGATAACTCCCGTTATCACCAGATAAGCCCCGCCTATCAGCAGCGCCAGCGCAGAGGTCTCCCCAAGACAGCCGCCGCACCTGCCCAGAAACAGGTCGGTATAGCTTGCCGTCCCCGATACCAGCGGGGTGGCGGTAGTCACCGCGTCCAGCCCCTTGGGGACAGTCCAGCTGGTCATATAGCCGGTAAAGGAAAGGGTCAGCACTATCCTGCCCACAATGGCAGGGTTTGCAAAGTTCTGTCCCAGCCCTCCGAAGAGCATTTTGACTATTACTATGGATACAAAGGTGCCTATTGCCGCTATCCACAGCGGCAGGCTCACCGGCAGGTTGAATGCCAGCAGAACGCCCGTCACCAGTGCGGAAAGGTCATCTGTGCTGTCGGGACGCTTCATAATAAGACAGCAGAGCCGCTCCCATACCATAGCCGTAACGGCGCAAAAGCCAATAAGCGTCAGCGCACGCCAGCCAAAGAACACCGCCGAGGCTATCATGGCAGGCACCGTCGCTATGATAACGTGCAGCATTATCCGCGGGGTAGTCACGCTGCCCCGCATATGAGGCGAGGGGCTGACTGTATATTCCTTCAAAAGATCTTCTCCTTACTTCCTGCTGAGCGCGAGGCCCTTCGCCAGCTGATTTTTCTCTGCCAGAGACCTCCTTGCGGGGCAGACGTAGCTGCAGCTGCCGCAGTTCATACACAGGTTTATCTTTAGTCTGTTGAGCTCATCTCTGTCCGCCCGGTCGTAGGCGCGTTCCAGCTCCCGGGGCATTAGCCCCAGCGGGCAGGCGGCTATGCATCTGCCGCAGCGGATGCAGTTAGACGGCTCATATATCTTTTCCTCCTCCTTGAAGGCGAGGATAGCATTGTTGGTTTTCAGCAGCGGCAGCGAGGTGTCGTAAATGCTGATGCCCATCATCGGCCCTCCGGCAATGAGCCTTCTGACGCTTTCAAGGTCGGTGTCCGCAGCCTCCAGCAGCTCGGATATGGGTGTACCGATAGGCGCCCGCAGATTGCAGGGCTTGCCGACGGCGTCGCCGTCTATGGTCACCCGCCTTGACACAAAGGGTATGCCGGTATCGGCATAGTCGCTGATGAAGCCCACTGTCGATGCGTTGAGCACTATCATTCCGTACTCTGCGGTCAGATGCCCCTCCTCGACCACTCTTCCCGTAGCCGAATAGGCAATGACCTTTTCCGCCCCCTGAGGGTAGCTTGAGCGCAGCTTCATCACCTCAAAGCCCTTTTCGTTTCTGAGCCGCTCCCTAAAGAGCTTTATAGCCTTGGGCTTGTTTTCCTCGATGCCGATGCACACTCTCTCAATCTTCAGACATTCCCTTATCAGCTTCATTCCGCCGATGACCCTGTCTGTGTTCTCGATGAGCTCCCGGTAATCGCTTGTTATGTATGGCTCGCACTCGGCAGCATTGACTATCAGCGTGTCGATGTGGGCCTTTTCCTCAAAATAATCCAGCTTAACGTGTGTCGGGAAGCCCGCACCGCCCATTCCGCAGCAGCCCGAGGCTCTGACACCTGCCGCCAGAGACTTCTTATCCGTCATCACCGGGGGCGATAGCCCGGGGTCGAGCTCCATTTTGCCGTCCGGCTCTATCTCTACGGTGGCGCAGGTCTTGCCGTTAGGCAGCAGCAGCTCCCCTATGGCTGTGACCTTACCCGAAACGCTGGAATGTACCGGCACAGTCATATGCGTGTCCGCATCGCCCACCAGCGTCCCGACCTTCACCTCGTCGCCCACCTTGACCCTCGGCACCGCCGGGGCTCCGATGTGCTGCCACATAGAAAGCACTACCTTTTTGGGCCTATCCAGCAGAACGGTCTCGCAGTCCTCGGTGTTCTTGCGGTGAGCAAGACGTATCCCATTTAATCTCATTAAAGCATTAGCTCCTTAAACAGCTTAACAGATATCACATCTGCACTTGCAAATATTTCCGCGATGTGATATAATGATATCGGGCTTTCCGAGCTCGATATTCAACATTTTTCAATATTACATCAGTATCAATTATTATACCACAAAAAAACAGCTTTGTAAAGTATCAAAATATACATTTTATTACATTCAGAGGTCCCTGCCCCTGACCGCTTTACAAACTGTCCGCAAGAAGGAGAATAACTCTATGAAGGGCTATAAAATACAGCTTATCCGCCACGGCATGACCGAGGCCAATACTGACGGAAGATACATCGGCCTTACCGATATCCCCCTCTCTGCCGAGGGAATAAAGGAGCTCTACGACAAGCGGGAGCGTCTTGTCTATCCCCCGGTGCAGAAGGTCTACACCTCCCCGCTTAAGCGCTGCACCCAAACCGCGGATATCCTCCACAACGGCGCCTACACCGCCGAGCTGGGGCTGCTGGCGGAGATGAATTTCGGCGACTTTGAGAACAAAAAGCCCGAGCAGCTGGCAGGGGACCCCGCCTATAAGAAATGGCTGGAGGGCGGGCTTGACAACCCTCCGCCCAATGGTGAGTCCGCAAGAGATGTAGTCAACCGCTGCTATGAGGCGCTGAACATCATCATTTCGGATATGATGTACGAGGGCTTTACCTCTGCGGCAGTCATCACTCACAGCGGCATCATCATGGATATGCTCTCCTGCTTCGGTATGCCCAAGCTCACGCCCAACGATTACCGATGTGATTTCGGTGAGGGCTTTGA
Organism: Ruminococcus sp.; assembly: GCA_017471405.1. Taxonomy (GTDB): domain Bacteria; phylum Bacillota; class Clostridia; order Oscillospirales; family Ruminococcaceae; genus FB2012. The sequence goes on along the minus strand of JAFUTK010000010.1, from coordinate 49,491 downwards.
GATAATGGTAACTGCCGCTATGTGGCAGCGCTCCGGCGCATTCGAGCTGCTGGGCAGGTTCCCCTACACCAGAGAAGAAACCCCGGAGGACGAGGACTAAACGCGAAACACATATTCTTAACGAAAGGAGGAACCCTCAGTGACCAACAAGCAGATAAAGCAAAAAGCTATGGAGCACCTGGGCGGCAAGTGGGGCACCTGCATCGCCCTGACCGTCTTTAAGGTCGCCTTTGTCTCAGCATTTCTCTGCGCAGATGTGCTGATTTTCCTCCTGTTCAAGGACTTCGGCATCGAGTACGGCTTTACACCGGCCTTCTTTTTGGGCTCCGATACCGGCAGGTTCCTCACCGTCGTCCACGTCATTATCCTGCTGTTCATCTTCTCACCGGAAAACTATATCCTCCGCAGACTTTACCTCGACCTCTTCCAAAACCGCAACTTCATCGAGACCAGAAGATTCTTGCAGTATAATTCAAGAAAGGTCCAACCCAAGGCCGCTGCCGCGACGGCGCTGATAATAATGCTGAAATTCTTTGCCGCCGTCCCGCTGATGATAAGCTGCTACGGCATCTGGTACTGGGGCTTTCATCGCGCCGGCGACTCTCTCACCACCGCCAGCCTATTTATCTTTATGCTCTCCATCGGCTTTTCACTGGTGTGGGTAGGCGTGCTTATCCATTATTCCATCTCACTCTCCCTCACTAAATATATTATGTGCCTAAACCCCCGCGCCAACGTCTTTGACGCCTGTGACCTCTCTGTGCGGCTTATGGACGGCCAGCATACAAGATACCTCTCCCTGCTGCTGAGCTTTTTTAAGTATATCCCCCTGCTGCTCACCTTCTATCCCCTCTTTATGCTTATGCCGTATTTCAGAATGTCATTCATGGTTTTCGCTGAGGACGTTATGGGCTCCTACTGGCAGGATAAGTACCCCGCTATGATAAAGAGGTGGAACAAGTATGTCCGTTAGCTTCACCGTCACCCCGGAGGAGGACGGCAGGACCCTCAAAGAGATATTCCGCCGCCGGGAGCTGTCCCACCGGCTCATTTCCCGCGCCAAGCGCATAGGAGAGGGCATAACAGTCAACGGCTCCCCTGCACGAACGATAGACAGGGTCAGACAGGGAGATACCGTCTCCGTCCCGGAGGAGGATAAAAGCTCCCTCTCCCCCTCGCCGGAGCTTTTGGTGCCGGTGCTGTATGAGGACAGCGAGGTCATTGTGTTCGATAAGCCGGCAGGTATGCCCGTCCACCCCTCCAACGACCACCGAAGCGACACTTTGGGCAACTTCTTTGCCGCCGCATATCCGGGCAAGACCTTTCGCCCCGTCAGCAGGCTCGACCGCTTTACCTCCGGCTGCGTGCTTACTGCCAAGAGCAGATATGCCGCCGCTGCCCTCTCAGGCAAATATGAGAAGCACTACACCGCCGTCTGCTGCGGACGCCCCCAAAAGGACAAGGGAATAATATCCGCACCCATAGCAAGAGCCGAGGGCTCTGTAATTCTCCGCTGCGTCAGAGATGACGGAAAGCAAGCCCTCACAGAGTATGAGGTCATATCCTCAAACGGGAGGTATACCCTCCTGAGCGTAGTCCCCGTTACAGGCCGCACCCACCAGATAAGGGTGCATTTTTCATTTATCTCCTGCCCCTTGGCAGGGGACAGTATGTACGGCGGCAGCACTGAGGATATAGACCGTCAGGCGCTGCACTGCTCCCGCCTGGTGTTCACCTCCCCCGCCGACGGGGTCACCCATACGGTCATATCCCCTCTTCCGGCGGATATTGCGGCACTTGCAGCCCCAAAAGGCTCTTTTCTATTGTGACAGACACTAAAATTTTCTCCCCCCATATTCTGTATTTATAGATTATTATGCTTGACACACCCCCCTGAACAGTGGTATAATGAAATTTACGGTAATACCGTTTTGAGGTATGATAAGCTGAAAAATTCAGAATTTAATTGGGGGAGCAATTAGGGGTAAAGGAGCTGACCGTCAGTGAAAAAAAGAACAGTCTGTGCTGCATTGGCGGCACTAATGGCCCTTAGCCTTGCCGGCTGCTCCGGCTCCGACAGCTCATCGTTAAGCGACAGCAAGCCGGTCACAGAGCAGACCTCCTCACAGCCCCTCCCCGTTTCCGAGGGCTCGCTGGGCGAAAAGCTCAGCCGTGTTGCCGATATCTACGACAGCGGCAGCTATACCCTTGAGTGCACCCTCACAAGCACAGCCTTTGAGGGAACTGTGAAAATAAAACGAGCCGTCAGCGGCGGTGATATCTACCAGCTCCAAACCGAGCACCTGGGCAGCCACGGCTTTGTCACCGTCGGCGGCAAGAGCTACGATTTTGACTACGTCTGCGGAATGTACCGCCAGACCGAGACCGAGCCGGAGCTCAATATCATCGACACCATTCGCCGGCTGGACTTAAAGCCCATTCAGAACCGCTCCGGCAGCTCGGAGGAATATGACACCGAGCAGTATACCTACACCGGTGAGACCTATATCACCGTCATGGATTTCTATTTCGACAAAACCGACGGGCATCTTGTTAAATACGTCACCACCTATACCGTCGAGGGTCAGGACGATATCATAGAGACCAGAACGGTGGACAGGCTGGAAAAGGGCGCCGACGAGTCGCTGTTCAACGCCTATTTTACCGACGACCTTGTGGACTTTTCCGCCTTGAGTGAGGACGAGAAGCTGGGCTTCTGCCGCGGAGTGTGCGCCAGCTGGGGCATCACCACTGACGAGCTCTTTAATATGGGCATCTCCTCTTCAGAGCTTAAGACCATCGACTACGAGACCCTTTTCAGGCTGATATATACCTACGGAAAGCCCCACGAAGCAGCCGACGATACCTCCTCCCAGACCCCATTTGAGGAAAGCTCCTCCGAGCCTGAGCCCGAAAGCAATGAAGCTCCGGACGAAAGCACCGAAAGCAATTCCGATGACAGCACCGAGAGCGTCCCCGATAACAGTGAAAATGAAAGTGACACCGCAGACACCTCTGCGGAATGAGGATAGATAAAAATGAATATCATCAAGCTATTAAAGCCCAAGGCAGTCATCGACTATGTCTACGACGACTGCACAGTAAGGCAGGCTATAGAGAAAATGCGCGCCCACGGATTTACCGCCATTCCCGTCATCAACCGCAGCGGAGAGTATGTCAAGACCCTGGCAGAGGGCGACTTCCTCTATTTTATGCTGGATAACAACATCTTCGATGTGAGAGATTTAGAGCACTACGCCATCTCGGATATCCCCAGAAGAGTACGCTCAGAGGCGGTGTCCGTCACCGAAACGGTGGAGGCGCTGGTGCTTAGGGCAATGAACCAGAACTTCGTGCCGGTCATCGACGACAGAAAGGTCTTTATCGGCATAGTCACCCGAAGCGATATCCTTCAGTACTGCCATTCCGCTATAAACGAGGCGGAGGACTGACAGATAACACCGAAGCTAACATAAAGGAGATATGAAAATGAAAAGAACAGCACTACTGAAAAAAGGCGGTGCAGCACTTGTCGCAGTCCTGATAATGATAATCCTTATCGCCGCAGGAACGGCTATAATGGTCGTTACCGGAAGAGGACAGATAAGGGAGGCAGGCGACGTTCCTTACGTTCCTCCCATCGACTCCTCCAGCAGCGCTGAGGACGAAAGCAGCGAGGACGACTCCTCCGAGCCGGAGCCCGAGCCCGAGCCGGAATATGTATTCCCCGCTCCCGAGCCCGCCGAGGATTATAAGGAGATAGATTTCAAGGAGGACAACCTCTCTACCAAGTATGGCATCCTCGTTGACCTTGACAAAAACGAGATAGTCGCCGGAATGAACTACGATAAGCCCATCTTCCCCGCCTCGCTGACAAAGGTAATGTCTCTCGTCGTTGCTGTCGAGAACATCGAGGACAGGGCAGTGGAATACAAGTTCACCCTCGACGATATCAGCGCACTTATGGACGAGAACGCCTCCCGCGCAGGCTTCGAGCCTGACGAAAGCGTCTCCTTCACCGACCTGCTCTATGCCGCGATCCTGCCCAGCGGCGCCGACGGCACCTTAGGCATCGCCAAGCTGGTGGCAGGCTCCGAGGAAGCCTTTGTCGAGCTGATGAACAAGAAGGCTGAGGAGCTGCATCTGGAGAATACCCACTTTATGAACTCCAGCGGCCTCCACGATGACGATCACTACTCCACCTGCAAGGATATGGCAACTATCCTCTCCTATGCGATGAAGAACAAGCTCTGCCGCGACGTTCTCACCGCTGACCAGTTCACCACCGCAAAGAACGATATCCACCCCGACGGCCTTACCCTTTACAGCCTCGTCCAGAGCAGAATGATAGGCTACTGGGTAGACTGTGACGGCGACGGCAAGGGAGATGCCGATGTCATCGGAGGAAAGACCGGATTTACCGATGAAGCCGGCTACTGCCTCGAAACTATCCTTGATAAGAACGACAAGAACTACATCTGCATCACCGCCAAGTCCACCAGCGATTCGAGGTCCATTGAGGACAACATCGCTCTCTATGAGAATTACCTCAACTGATACTTACAGACAAAAAGCTCCGCACAGGCGGGGCTTTTTTACTGAGAGGAGAAACACGACCTCAAAGCGCTGCAACTACCAAATGCGCGCAGAGAACGCAGCGAGGGGGTAAGTCCCTCCCTACGAGGCAAGACTTGATAATGAGCCCGCGAATCTCACCCTGTGGAATGCGAGTACCTACGGCCGCAGCGCGGGCAGACTTCGGTCGCGGAACAGGGGCGACCTTCCCGCAGGAGTGACAGCGACCAACGGGAGCGCAGCGTGACATTAAAAAAAGGGTTGATTATTTGAGGGATTTGTGGTATAGTTAAAGTAGTGTTTTTATGATTGGCGGTGCGGACTTGGATATTTTGGGAAATGAAAATTATTGCTATGCGGATTTTGAATTCACCTGTGGATTTTATGACGACCGCGCTATGAGCGAGCTGCTCTCGGTGGGACTTGTCATCTGCGACGATGAGTACAATATCCTCGCTACATTTTACCGCACTGTCCGGCCTTGTGTCAGACGAAAGCTCACCAAGCAGTGCCGCAAGCTTACAAAGCTCACTCAGGAGGAGATAGACGCCTCCCCCGACTCAAACGACGTAATGCGGGAGGCTGCGGCTCTGCTGCGCTCCTTCGGCATTACCGAGATAGGCGTCTGGGGCAACTTCGACCGCCCCGGCCTCACCTCCGATATAAAGCAGCACGCCCGCGCCGGTAGGAGCTCCTCAAATATCAGTGCAGTGCTCAAGCTGGTAAGGGATATCCAGAGCGAGACCATCAGACGTATGAAGCTCCCCCAGGCCATCAATATCAAGGACCTGGCCTCCGCCTTCGGGTTCGTCCCCGCCACAGGCACCTTCCATAACGCCCTCACCGATGCTCTGGCGCTCCATACGGTTATGAGAGCCGTCAGCACCACCGATATCTACCAGTGCGAGGGCTTTTTGCAGCTCAAACAGCAGCGCCTAGATAAGATAGAGGCCGACAAGCGCGCTGCCGAGGAGCGCCGCGCCGCCCTCACAATGCTCATTCCCTTTACAGAGCGGGAGCAGGAGTATTTCTCAAAGCTCACATCGGCAGTTTCCAAGGAGGATTACCTCCGGCTGCGCTTTAGGATAATGAATATGTTCCAGCGCTGCCCCAAGGAGGAAAGCTTCAAATTCATAATCCTCCACTCCCCCAGACGCACAAAGCTGGCGGCAAGCTCCAAGTTCGAGCCGGAAAAATATACCGGCGGAGAGTTCACAGACTACGACCGCACCAACTTCGACCTCATACTTATTTCTGAGAGCAAGCGCAAGCTGCCCTTGAAGGCATAAAGGAGACATTATAATGACAGTCAGAAAATATGAGAATAAGGACCTCCCTCGCATGATCGAGATATGGAACGAGGTGGTCGAGGAGGGCATCGCCTTTCCTCAGGAGGAGACCCTCACCGCCCAGTCAGGCAAAGAATTCTTTGCTTCACAGAGCTTCTGCGGCGTCGCCGAGGAGGAGGGGCAGGTCGTGGGACTTTATATCCTCCACCCCAATAACGTGGGCAGATGCGGACATATCTGCAACGCCAGCTATGCCGTAGACTCCAAACAGCGCGGAAGGCACATCGGCGAGCAGCTTGTGAGCCACTGCATCAAGACCGCCGGAGAGATAGGCTTCGGGGTGCTTCAGTTCAACGCAGTGGTGGAATCGAACATTCACGCCAGACACCTCTACGAGCGTCTCGGCTTTAAGCAGCTGGGGACTATCCCCAAGGGCTTCCGCATGAAGGACGGGCACTATGAGAACATCTGCCCGTATTATATCGAAGTAAGATAAAGAGCTGTGCTCTTTAAATTCCGAATTAAATAATTTAGGAGGGATAAAAATGCCATTACCTTTTCTTATCGGCGGATTAGCTTCCATCAGAGGGGGCAAGAACAAAAAGGGCTCGGTAAAGGAGGCCGTCAAGAGGCATAACGGCAACCTCGAAAAGCTGCGCATCAAGGAGAACGACTGCTCTGATGCTATCAACGACCTCGAAATGAAAAAAATCAAAGCGCTGTCATCCCTCTCCGGCATCGTCGAGAGAGCAAGAGCCATCAGCAACTGTCCAAAGCTGGATTATATCAGCTTCTCAAACGTTAAGCTCCAGGGCTTCGATGAGGAAACGCTTCTCAAGGCCGCCGAGGACCCCCAGTGGTTTTTAAGCAGCCGCCGCAACGACGAGGGCAGCTACCTGCTGGAAAACAAAGCAGCCCTCACCATCTCCGAGGACGCCGACAAGGCCTGGGAGGAAATGGAGCAGGCTCAGGAGAAGATCTATTCCCAGTTCAAGTATTACGACAGGCTCCAGAATATCGCCGAGCAGTTCGCCGCCTGCGTCGAGAACGTAAGGGACCTCTATGAAAAGCACCTTAAGGTGCTGGACCAGTTCAAGGCAAAGACCGGCAAGACCGACTGGAACCTCTATAACGAGACCGAGAAGTTCGCCACCCAGAATACCGTTCAGCTGGCAGTGCTGCTCTATGAGCTTTGCTCCGCCGAGCTTATCGTCCCCGATAAGGACAAGCCCGATACCGAGTGGATAAACGAAACGGAGCTCCGCGCACTGATGGATAAGGCCAAGGCTCTCTGCTCCAACAAGGGCTTTGAGTACCACGGCGAGACCTACGACGTTATCCTCAGGGGAGATGCCAAGAGCTATTTCAGCTACCGCTACCGTCTGGAGGACAGGCTTGCAGCTATGCTGCCCATATCCTCCGACCAGACAGCCCCCATTCTCGAAAAGCTGCGTATGGACTCAAATGTCTCCATAGTCCAGGACGTAACACATATGCACGCAAGAGCTGTGCTCGACAAGCTGAGGGATATCGACATCAAGTCCCAGCGCGTACCCTCCCCCGACGGCCAGAGCACCTTCTACGCCGAATTAATAATTAAGGAAAGGAATTGATCTTATGTTTCTGAACAGACTTTCAAACGAGCAAAAGGAGCTCTTCCTTGATATCTGCCTCCACGCCTCCAAGTCCAATGACGATTTTGCCGATGAGGAAAAGCTGACCATAGAGCAGTACTGCGATGAGATGCATATCGACGTCCGCTTTGAAGAGCAGGCCTCCGTTGATGAGGCTGCCGAAAAGCTTTTAGAGATAAGCACCCCCACCGATCTGAAAATAATCCTTCTGGAGACCGCCTCCCTGCTGCTTGCCGATAACGAGTACGACGAGAGCGAGAAACGTTTCTTTGAGAGCTTCACCGCAAAGCTTGGCCTTACCAAGGAGCAGCTGGACGGCGTATTCGCCCTGCTGGGTGAGCTCACCGAGATCTACGGCAAAATAAACGAGTTCGTTTTCGGCTGACGGAGGATAGCTTATGCGACTGACCGGACGGCTGTGGGCGGTAAGCGCCGCAGCTATGCTGTCACTCTGCGGCTGCGCTCTGACGGAAAGCTCATCTTCATCAGACGAGGAGGACGCCTCTTCCCTGACGCAGACCGAAACGACCACCACAACGACCACTACAGCGCAGACCATCCCCCCTCCCCCGGAAACAAAGGACACCGAGCCCGCCGTTACCGAGCCGGAGCCCCCTCCCCCGTCGGAGGAGGAGCTGCAGCGCCAGCGGCTGATAGATATCAGCGCCCTGCTGCCGGACTATGAGCTTGAAAACAAGCTGGTTCGGAGAATGGCGGTAAAGGATATCTCCCCCTCCGCCGACGGCAGTAAGGCCCCCTCCCTCTCGCTGTTTGAGTATAGGTACGGCGGTCAGGTGGAATGGGTCTCCGTCCCGCAGGAGGAACGCTTTGACACTCTGGCAACACTGTGCCTTTCGGGTGAGTCCCCCGACCTGTTCCCTACGGACAGTATGGACACCTACCCCTTCGGCGCCGCAAGAGAGCTTTTCCAGCCGGTGAACGGCTTTATCGACTATGAGACCGACCTCTGGCGTGGCACCGAAAGAGCCGACAGCTTCTTCGACCTTGCCGGCAGCAGGTATGCCGCCGTTACGGATATCCTGCCCCGGTATCTCTGCGTCTACAGCCTCAGCGCCGTGGAGAAGAGCGCCCTGCCCGACCCTGCCGAGCTTTTTGCCGCCGGCGAGTGGCAGCTTTCAGCCTTTGAGGATATGTGCGCCGAGTTTGGCGGTACAGCCGCCCTCTGCGGCATCGACTTCCCCACAGCCCTCTCAGAGGCCTGCGGCACTCCGCTGCTGACATCACAAGACGGCAGCGTCATCTCAAATCTCGACAGCCCTCAGCTGGAAAAGATCCAGCAGCGGCTTTATGAGCTGGGCGGCAAGACCCGCGTAGCCTACCGAGACGAGCTGGGCAAGACCCTTATCCGCGACGGCGACGGGCTGTTCCTGCCCATATCGACATCGGAGCTTCTGGACGACCCCGCCGCCTTAGGCGATATCGGCATAGTACCCCTTCCCTCCATTTCGGTGGGGGAGCAGTATATGCCCGCCGTACTCTCTGGATACCATATCCCCACAGGAGCCCACAATCCCGAAGGCGCCGCCAGATTTATCGAGTGCGAGCGCGCCGCCGCAGAGGTGACCTTTGAGCAGACCCTCAAGGCTCTGGGCTCCGCTGGCTGGGACGACAGTATGCTGGATATGCTCCTTACCTGCCGCTCTCTCGCCCGCAGCCGTTCGGTGCTGAGCTGCGCCGACGGAATGACCGTCCCGGAATTCTCCTTAATGGTGCGCCAAATGTACGAGGGCGTATTCCCAGTAGCAAACGGCATAGCCTATCAGTGGCGAGACACCATCAGCGCCTCCCGCAAGCAGGTAGAATACGCCGTCAACCTAGCCAACGACACCCACCCCATGGGTCCCTGATGCCAATTCGGAATTCGGAATTCGGAATGCGGAATTCGGAATTGCGGTATCCATTATGTCAGCAAGTTGGCATATGGATTGTTTCCTTTATAATCATTTCGCTATTATTGAATTCTATCCTTTAAATAGCTGAAATAGTTATAACCGCGGGCTCAAAAGTAAGCCCCGCCCGCACATATGGAAGCGACGAAGGAGCGTAACGCGAATTCGCCCGCGGGGGCGTGCCCCGCATTCCGAATTAATTTAGATTGGAGATGACCTCAATGCAATATCTTATCCTGATAGCCGGATTTATCCTGCTCATCAAGGGAGCCGACTTCTTCGTTGACGGAAGCTCGGGACTTGCAAAAAGACTTAAAGTGCCTACAATGGTGATAGGCCTCACCGTAGTGGCAATGGGCACCAGCCTGCCGGAGACCGCCGTTTCGGTCAGCGCCTCCATCGCCGGCAAGAACGACCTCTCCATAAGCAACGCTGTCGGGTCTAACCTGTTCAACCTGATGATAGTCTGCGGAGTGTGCGCTATCATCGCCCCTATGACAATAAAGCGCTCCACCCTTAAAAAAGAGTTCCCCTTCTCTCTCATCGCCGCAGCGGCACTGCTCTGCTTCGGAGTTGTGGGCAGTCAGGTGAACAGACTGGAGGGCGCTGTGCTGCTGATTCTGTTTGTGCTGTTCCTTGTCTACACCGTCGTTGCCGCCAAGCGCTCCCGCAAGTCGGACCTGACGGAAGAGGTCGATAGCAAGATAATGGAGATGTGGAAGTGCTGGTTCTACATTGTTTTAGGCGGCGCAGCCATAGCCTTCGGAGGGCGGTTCGTAGTCAACTCCTCCTCGGAGATAGCCCGTTCCTTCGGCATTTCGGAGAACGTGATAGGCCTCACCATAGTCGCCTTAGGCACCAGCCTGCCGGAGCTTTTCACCTCGATAGTTGCCGCTAAGAAGGGCGAAACGGATATGGCGCTGGGAAATGTTATCGGCTCCAACATATTCAACATACTGTTTGTACTGGGAATTGCGGCGACCATCTCGCCGGTAAGCTTCCTGTTCAACAACCTTGTTGATACAATTGCGCTGATAGCGATGACCATACTGACGATGATATTCTGCGCCACCAAGCTGAAGCTTGTCCGCTGGGAGGGCGCACTGATGGCAGCGGCCTACACCGGCTACATAATCTACATCACGATGAGATAAGCACACAAGCTGCAAAACCAAACCGCGAAAACGCACCTGCACACCTCACCCTATGGAACGCGAGTACCTACGGCTACAGCGCAGGCAGACCCCGGTCGCGGAACGCGGGACACACGCCCGCAGGAGTGACAGCGACCGACGGGAGCGCAGCGCGACGCTAAAAAACTTGACTTTGACGGGAAATAGTTATATAATTGATAAGTGATAATTTTAACTCTTAAAGGAGAGATATAAAATGCTGGATATCAAGCTGTTTAGAACCGAGCCTGAGCTCATAAAGGAAAACATCAGGAAAAAGTTTCAGGACGAAAAGCTCCCCCTCGTTGACGAGGTAGTGGAGATGGATAAGGAGTACCGCGCCACTAAGACTAAGTGCGATGAGTACCGCGCCAAGAGAAATAAGCTCTCAAAGGAAATCGGCGGCCTTATGGCTAAGGGCCAGAAGGACGAGGCCGAAAAGGTCAAGGCCGAGGTTAAGCTGCTGGGTGAAGAGCTCCCCAAGCTGGAGGCCCGCGAGGTGGAGCTGGAGGAAGAAATCAAAAAGAGAATGATGGTCATTCCTAATATCATCGACCCCTCCGTTCCAATCGGCAAGGACGATAGTGAGAACGTCGAGATCGAAAAGTTCGGTGACCCCTTCGTTCCCGACTTTGAGGTGCCCTACCACGTGGATATAATGGAAAACCTCAACGGCATAGACCTCGACTCCGCCAGACAGACCAGCGGCAACGGCTTTTATTACCTCAAGGGCGATATCGCAAGGCTCCATTCCGCTATCCTCTCCTATGCAAGAGACTTTATGATAGATAGGGGCTTTACCTACTATATCCCTCCCTTTATGATCCGCTCCAACGTAGTAAACGGCGTTATGAGCTTCGCTGAAATGGAAAATATGATGTATAAGATCGAGGGCGAGGACCTCTACCTCATCGGTACCTCCGAGCACTCGATGATAGGTAAGTTCATCGACACCATCACCCCCGAGGCTGACCTCCCGCAGACTCTCACCAGCTACAGCCCCTGCTTCCGCAAGGAGGTGGGCGCTCACGGCATCGAGGAGCGCGGAGTTTACCGCATCCACCAGTTTGAAAAGCAGGAAATGATCGTTGTCTGCAAGCCAGAGGACAGCAAGTCCTGGTACGATAAGCTCTGGCAGAACAGCGTCGATTTCTTCCGCACTCTGGATATCCCCGTAAGAACTCTCGAGTGCTGCTCCGGCGATCTGGCAGACCTTAAGGTCAAGAGCTGTGACGTCGAGGCCTGGAGCCCCAGACAGAAGAAGTATTTCGAGGTGGGCTCCTGCTCCAACTTAGGCGACGCTCAGGCAAGAAGACTGGGCATCCGCATCAAGGGCGAGAACGGCAACTACTTCGCCCACACCCTCAACAACACCGTCGTTGCTCCCCCGAGAATGCTCATCGCCTTCCTGGAGAACAACCTCAATGAGGACGGCAGCATCCGCATCCCCGAGCCGCTTAGAATGTATATGGGCGGCAAGTCAGTCATCGAGGTACCTGTTAAGAAATAAACTATAACCCGGATATCCACCCCAAACAGGGTGGATATCCTTTTTTCACCGCCGCAAAAGCATTCTCCTGCCTGCCAAACTCAAAAGAGACTGTTGCAAGAACAGCTTCAGGCGAAAAATGGTACCTCACCCCCTTCGGGGTGAGGTACCATTTTTCGCACTTAGCGCCGCTGCAAAGCAGCGGCGCTATTATATTATTTGCAGATATTCGGCTGATTGCAACAGCCCCTTTATTATTGCATAATGTTGCGCATCGCTTGAATGTGCGTGTCGGTGTAGCTTCCGGAAATGGAGAGCCCGAACAGCACGTCCGTCGCGTGTATCCTGTTGAAGAAATCCTGCATACTGATGGTGGCATACCGGTAATCCACAACGTAGATGTTCTCAAAGCTTCCAGTCAGGAAGGGTATCAGCGCATTGCCGTAGCTGTTCTTTATCACTACCAGGTTTCTGCCGTTGTGAACATCGGTCTTTATCGCCGGGATACCAAGGTCACTGCCTAGAATAGCCGAGTAGCAGTTCACTCCCGTTACCCAGTCAAGGAACAGGCTGTGTCCCCTGTTCTCCAGGATATTGGAGAAGGACTCATCATAGTAGTCAATAGTGTAGTTGTTCCGGGGCTTGTAGTAGATGAAGGTGTCCGGGTACTGCTTCAGCTCAGGATTATTCTCGCTGTAGCCGTAAAGCGTTCCGCAGAAGCCCTCAATCTCGCACCTCTGATAGGTGGAAAGCTCCGCAAAGGGCACGCCCGCTTCCTTTGCAAACTCCTGAGCCGCATAGTACGCTCCCAGAGGCTGCCAGTGGTGGTCGGTGCGGGAGTAGATGTACTCGTCATCGTGCGCCCCCAGCACACCGTACAAATCAATGCCGATAACTCCGTCCAGCGACGCATTCACGTTGAGTATGCTGTCGTGCTGATCGGTGCCTACGCCCTGCTCGCGCATCTTCTTTGGCAGATAGTATGCCGAAGCCAGCGGCACCTGCATATTGTATACGTTGACAGTGGGCCCCACCATCTTCTTATAGTCGTTGAGCACCCCGGCGTATTTTTCTCCGTTCTCGAACAGCCCGTAGAATATGGGCATCGCCCTTACTTCAGGCGTCCCCATATTGACCATAACGATATTTCCGGCCCATTCGCCTTCCTCCGGGATGACGTCCTTCTTGACAGTCTCAACAGGTCTGGTGGACTCGGTCACGCTCTGCGTCTGCTCTCCCTGAGACTCGTCCAGCGTCTTGCCCCCGTTAGAGGTGGTAGTGGTGTACCCTCCGGTGTAAACGGTAGCCTTGGTGGTAGTCCTGAGCTTTTCCTCGTCCAGCTGCTGCTTTTCGCCCTCGTGCACCTCGCCTATGACCGAATACTCATCATCGCTGATGCCAAACAGCTTTGAAAAAGTGGAGGAGAAGGACTTGAACTTCTCCCTGTTTGGGATAGTGTCAGTATAGAAATTTACGATGCCGTCAGCATAATCGCCGGAGAAATAGCTCTTAGCGCTGAACTTAGGGAACTCCGCATACATACGGTTTTCCGACTCCAGCACACCGCTTTCACGCTTCATCACCACCAGCGAGATGCCTACTCCAAATACCATAAGTATGCACAGCACCGCATTGATAAAGCTGAACTCCGTCTCGTGGTCCTTGAATTTGGGCTTTGCCGCCGAAGTACTCACCCTTGCCGGAGCCGTCTCAGCCACAGGCTCACGCTCCCTTACATCGGGATGCGGCCTTGTGCGGGAGCTCTGTCCCTCAGGTCTTTTTCTTGTATTAGATGTCTGGCCAGCACGCTGCCGCGGGCGGGAAGCATTTTCCTCCCGAAGAGGCTCCCGCGCTGTCTGCGCAGCTCCACCTGCTCTGCCCAGCTTTTCCTTCATTTCCTCAGAGAGCTTTAACTCAAAGGTGGTGCGGTTGTTTGCGGGCTTCTTCTCATAAGCCGGCTCCTGCTTGGGAGCAGCCTTCTCCTTATTCAGCCAGATGCTCTCCTTCACCGGTATCACCGGCTCGTCGCTCCAGATGCTGCTGCTTCTCACAGCCCTCTTGCGCTCTATCTCGGAGACTATCTTATTGTAAACCTCGGGATCCTTTTCCTCCGGATCCCTGTATTTGTGAGCATCAACGGGATCGTTATCCTCCCCGTCCAGCCCCGCATTGCGGCGTTCCTGCCGCCGCAGGCTGTCGAGGTAAGCCTTTTGCAGCTTATCGTTGTCGGGAAATCTGTTATCGGACATTTTGTTCCTCCGTCAGAATCTGAAATACAGGAAGGGATTGTTTGTGGAATTGAGCAGCAGCAGCGAGCTTACTGTCAGTATGACAATGTTCATCGCTATGCCGGCGCTCCTGTACAGGTACCAGCTCCCCTGCTCCTTCTCAGCCTTGGAGCGCAGCCAGGGAATTATCGGCGTCGAAAGCACCGCAGCCGCCAGTATCAGGAAGATGTTTGAAAGGAAAAGGTTCCTTGTAATTCCCGAGCTGAAGGAGTTTCCGTTGGCTCCCACCAGCGCCTTGAAGTACTTGACAAGAGCTCCGCCCTCATCAAAGTAGAATATTCCGAAGCCGAAGCCCACCACTATCTTTGAATAGATGATGCCCACAGCCGGTGGTACCTTCTTTATCCACTTGAGTAAAAACAGCTTTTCAAGTATCAGGAAGAAGCCGTTGAGCGCACCCCAGAACACGAAGTTCCAGCTGGCTCCATGCCAGAGACCGGTCAGCAGCCATACAACCGAAATATTGCGCAGATGCTTGAGCCTGCTGCAACGGTTGCCGCCCAATGGAATGTAAACATAATCGCGGAACCAGGAGCCCAGCGAGATGTGCCATCTCTGCCAGAACTCTGTAATGCTCCTGCATACGAAGGGATAACGGAAGTTCTCATCAAAGTGGAATCCGAAAATGCGTCCCATTCCGATAGCCAGATCCGAATACCCCGAGAAATCGAAATAATACCAAACAGCTACCATCGCTCCGCCAGCCCAGGCTCCCAGAACAGAAACACTGCTCACTCCGGCAAAGCCCTTCTCGGCAGTACCGAAGCAGCCGGTGACTACATTGTTCAGACTGTTGGCGATGATGACCTTCTTGCCTATGCCCATAATTATCCGCGTGAAGCCGTCGGATATATCCTTAAGGGTGGTGCGCCTGCTGTCTATCTCCTGCGCAATGGTGGAATACCGCACAATAGGCCCCGCCACCAGCTGAGGGAACATCGAAACATAAAGCAGGAACTTCGGGAAGCTCTTCTGCACCTTTACCTTACCCCAATAACAGTCGATAGAGTAGGAAAGGGTCTGGAAGGTGTAGAATGAAATGCCTATAGGCAGCCTGATGTTCGGCAGCGGTATGCTGATATTCAGCAAGGCGTTGATGTTCTCAACAATGAACCCGCTGTACTTGAATACTCCCAGCACGCCGATGTCCACAATGAGTGCCATAAGCAGCGCCGCCTTTTTGGTGCTCTTGCGCTTGGTCATACCAATGGTCAGACCCGTCATGAAATTCAGCAGCGAGTAGGCCAGGAGCAGTATCACCCAAACCGGCTCACCCCAGGCGTAAAATACTATTGAAAAGGCAAGAAGCACAATGTTTCTTGCCTTTATGCTTCTTGCGATAAAATAAAGCAGGATGCACAAAGGCATAAAGAAATATATGAAAAACAGATCTGCAAAGACCAATCAAAAAACCCCTTTTGAGTCATTCAGTCAGCGGAAACGTTTTCTAAAACAGCCGACAAAAATCCCTATAATGCAACATACTAATTATATCACCACCTTAAATCTTTGTCAACTGTTGTTTTGCACAAACAAAAGCCGACGGCCCGTAACAAATCTGCGAAAAACCGCAGTTTGCGCGAGGTCGTCAGCTTTTTAACGAGGGTAAAAATTTTCCCTATTACCCTTCCGGGGGTCATTCCTCCACGATGCTCTTGACGGGCGCATTGTCAAGCTCCCGCTGCTTTCTCCTCTTTTTGAGGATCCGTCTGACGATATTTATCCCTAGCAGCACCGCTGAAATGGCCGTCAGCACCAAAATCGGATATAATCCCCAGCGCCACCTTGACGCCAGCCCCTGCTGCTCCTCAGTGAGGCCGCGGCCGTCGGTGATACGCTCCTGAGCCTTATTCACTATGTAGGATGCCCCACTCATAAAGAAGGCCGTTCCCGCAGCGACGAGGATAAACTGGACGATATACTTACTCAGAAAAGCGAAAACTATGCCTGCAAGACAAAGCGCCGAGCCGATAGCAAGAAAAGCGGCGATGCGTCCCGGGACGTCCGTCATCTGGCCCATAGAGATGCCAACGATGAAGATGCCGCCGTAATACAGTCCCGACCACAGGAACGGGATACACATCAGTACTTTAAGGACAGTAGTGACGGTGGAGTTGAGCCTTTTTGCCTGACGGCGGAGCTTTTTGGCGGCCTTGCTCTCGCCGGCTGAGGCGCGCTCTGAGGCCTCGTCGCGCTGAGCCTGTTTACGGGCTTCGAGCTGTTTTTGGCTTTGCTTTTTCAGCTTGTCCTTTTTTGACATATTACACCTCACGGAATTGATACAATAGACATACAGCCGACGAAAACCGCTGTACCCGTACATTATAGCACAAAACAGCAGACAATGCAACCCCCGGCGGCATACCCGCACAAAGCAGGAAATCCAGACGCGAAGCGCGTTAAAAAGCGCGCGATCGAGCCTCGCGCCAGAGGCTCGCGGGGATATTTTATCCTCGACAAGCTCGGATAAAATTGGGCAGCGCCCTGATCGGAGCTCGAGGCAGAGCCTCGTTTGCGGCTCCAGCCGCGACCCGGCGTTGCGCCCAGCAGCGAAAAGGCGCTACCTTTTCAGCCCTCTGCACAGCCGCAAGAACAAACCAATTTCGCAGCGCCGAAAATGAGCAGCTCTGATGACACAGGAAACAGTGAGCGCAGCGAACGTTTTTCCGTCCCCCGGCGCACATTCTGCGGGCGCCCGGCTCCTCGCCGCTGACACAGCTCGGGGGAATATCCTATTCCTGCGAAATTCAAAGAAAATTTTCCCAACCCCGCCGCCGCGCCCCGAGAAATTTTTAGAAGCAAAAAATCCAATGCAAATAATACTTGCCCGCCTGCCGGAATTATTGTCCCGCTGCTGTAAAAACTATATGCGTGAGATACCGCGCCGAATGGCGCTTTAGTAAGAAGTTAAAAAGTGAGGTCGTTTTCTATGCGAAAAATATTGAAAAAAACCGCAACTGCCATAGGCGCTGCCGCCCTGTCAGTCGTCACGCTCACCGGCTTCTACAGCAGAAGCCTCCCCGATGTGTTTTATTTTGCCGAGGGCTCCCCGCTCAGCGTGAATTCCATATTCCCCGTTACAGCCCGTGAACCTGACACCCAAAAGGAGCGACAAGCCTTGGAAAACCTCCGTCTCGACCTGACCCGCCTCTCAGCCAAGACCCTTATGCTGTTCGATACCTTTCCTATAAAGAACGTTATGACCGGAGAAATATCCCGCCCGACCCTCGCCGCCAGCGGCCAGCCCTTCGGCATAAAGCTTATGACCGACGGCGTTATGGTAGTCGGCCTTGAGGATATCGACAGCTCCTGCCCCGCCTCCGACTGCGGCATCCGCGTGGGAGACGTCATCACCGAGATCGACGGCAAGACCGTCACCACGAACCAGCGCATCAGCGAGATAATCAGCAGCTCCGGCGGCAAGCCCTGCTCCGTCAGCTTTTCCCGCAGCGGCAAGGAACGCACCGCCACCCTCACCCCCGTATACAGCGGCGGCACCTATAAGGCGGGTATGTGGGTGCGGGATTCCTCCGCCGGCATCGGCACCCTCACCTTCTATGACCCCGAGACAGGCGCCTTCGGCGGCCTCGGCCACCCAATCTGTGACGCCGATACCCACGAGCCTATGCCCGTCTCCCACGGCGTTATCGGGCAGGTAAAGATAACCGGCTGCGCCAAAAGCGAGCATGGCGAGCCCGGCCAGCTCATAGGCGAGTTCACCTCCTCCGAGCCGGCGGGAACCATCACCGCCAACTCCGATGACGGCGTTTTCGGAATGATAGACACCTTCCCCGCAGAGGGTGAGCTTCTTCCTCTGGGCTTCAAGCAGGAGGCGGTCATCGGAGAAGCGGAGATACTTGCCACCGTCAGCGGCACCACCCCCGAGCGCTACTCCGTCGTCATCGAGAGCATCGACCTCTCCCCCGACGCCGCCCACGATATGGTGATAAGGGTCACCGACGAGCGCCTGCTCCGGCAGGCCGGCGGAATAGTTCAAGGCATGAGCGGCAGTCCCATAATCCAGAACGGAATGTTAATAGGTGCCGTTACCCACGTTTTCGTAGACGACCCCACCGGCGGCTACGCCATCTTCGCCGACGATATGTATTTTAACGTCACGCCGCACCTTTCTGTGACGAACAACAGCGCCTCCGCGACCGAAACCCTTCCGTAATGTGACCGTAGGTACTCGCATTCCACAGGGTGAGATGTTTTTTAACGGCACGCCGCACCTTGCAAAAACGAACAACGTCGCCTCCGCGACCGAAACCCTTCCGTAATGTGACCGTAGGTACTCGCATTCCACAGGGTGAGATGCGTTTTAGCGTTACATCTCACACTGCAAGACGAACAACTCCGCCTCCGTCGAGGTCCGCCCACAATGAAATCCTAGGGGCTTGCCTTCCCTGCTTTTCCACCTTTTTGCAATTGTAATATAAAATTATTAACATATAAGTCGAAAAATGAAGTTAATTGTTACAAAAAGCCGATTGCCGTATTTTTTGTTCTAATTATACATTATTTTTGTAAGTCTTGTACAATAAAGTCAACAAAAAATTGGTATTTTACGCTAAAAACTGTTGCTTTTTATTTTAGCGTATGATAAAATAATATTAAGCTGAAACAGCAGAAAAAAGCCGCCCGAACGGTGTGCTATCTTGACAATACAGGAGGAAATATTAATGGACGAAAAGATTAAAATATTGATAGGAGACGACTCCGCTCAGGCAGGTTTTAGCTGTGCCTCCGCTTTGAGAGACCAAGGATTTTATGTGCTCACCAGACAGAAATCTGCTATTGTAATTTTAGATGCTATCCGCAGTGAACAGCCGGACGTTGTCGTAGTTGACGCCATCCTCCCGGGCTTTGATGCCATCGAGCTGATAAAGAGGACAATGTCTCAGGACGGCAAAAAGCCCTTCTTTATCGTTACCAGCCCCGTAGACAACGCCTTCATCGCAGAGCAGGTGCTCTCCGCCGGCGCCTCCTACTTTATGCTCAAGCCCTTCGACCCGACCATTCTGGGCGAGCGCATTAAAATGATGATGCACATCGACAGCGGCCTTTCCTTAGGCTCCAAAACCCGCGATACCGGCAAGTCCCCAAATCTTGATATTATCGTCACCGATATGATCCACCAGATAGGCGTTCCCGCCCACATCAAGGGCTATCACTACCTGCGCGAGGCTATCAAGGGCGCAGTAAGGGACCCTCAGATGCTGGAGAGCATCACAAAGATATTATACCCCACAGTTGCAAAGCAATTCGCCACCACTCCCTCCCGTGTTGAAAGAGCTATCCGCCACGCAATAGAGGTCGCCTGGAACCGCGGAGATGTTGACACCCTCAACAGCTTCTTCGGCTACACCATCGACAACGACAAGGGCAAGCCCACCAACTCCGAATTTATTGCTCTCATCACCGACAAGATCTGTCTGAAATACAATATTGAGCCTGTTGCATCAGCGAATTAACAAGTACGCATTTGCGGGAAATAGCATTTCACCGGAAAAGGGTCTTTCTCTGCCGCAGGCGGAGATAATATCCTTTTCCGGATTTTCATTGCCTCCCCTGAAAGGGGAGGTGGCGCGTCAGCCCCGGGCGCCCCTCACTTTGTGCGCCTCGGTACGGAAAAATTGGTCGCTGGCGCTCCCTCTTTTCCTGTGTCATCAGAGCTGTAACTTTTCGGCGCTGCGAAAAAAGCCGTTCTCCCCACATTTTGTGGAGAGAACGGCTTTTGTTGTTCTATTTTTTCTTTGCTCAGCGCCGGTCTCGCGGCTGACGCCGCGACCTGGGGCACAGCCCGCCCCCCGATTTTATTCCGAGCTTGTCGAGGAATAAAATATACCCGGGGCGATGCGCTCCGCGTTCGTTATCCCTCAATTTCCGAATTCCCTCGCCTCAGAAATTGGACCCGTTCCAGCCCCAGTCAGGAGTACACTCATACTTCACATATACCCTGTCCGCCGGTATGGAAAGCTCCTCTCCCAGGATGTCCGTTATCCTGCCGGTCAGCTCACTCATAGCCCCCGACGACGGCTTCCCGAATACCGAAACCTCCACCATAGCCGCAGGAGCACTCTCTCCCTTGAACCAAAGCTTATACTCCGGCTCGATGCCTACCATCAGCCAGCCCTCGCTCTTCCCGGGAATAGCTGTGATAGCCTTTCCCAGCTTGCTCTTGATGGACTGCTCCGTTTCTGCCGCAGTCCTGACGTTAGTTTTTACATTGATAAATGGCATAGTATTTCCTCCTTATAACGGTCTCTTGACCATCTGCCCCTTGTTTCGGGGGAATTTTTTGTCTGTGGGCTTTTCCTTGCGGATAACTATGAGCGTTCTTCCGTCCCCGTTAGGGAGCGCGTACCTCTCGTACCTCTCCACTCTGCCACCCAGAGTTTTGACGGCATTCTCTGCCCTTTTCAGCTCCGCCTCGCCGTCGGCGCCCTTCAAAGCGATGAACGTTCCTCCCACCTTAACAAAGGGCAGGCAGTACTCACAAAGGGTCGTCAGCTCTGCAACGGCTCTGGCGCAGGCGGCGTCAAAGCCCTCGCGGTATCCGTCCTTTCTTCCCAGCTCCTCGGCTCTGCCGTGGATGCATTTCGCTCCTAGGGAGAGCCTCTTTGAAAGCGAGGTCAGGAAGTTTATCCTTTTATTCAGGCTGTCCAGCAGCGTCAGGGATATGTCCCGCCTGAATATTTTCAGCGGACAGGATGGGAACCCCGCCCCGGTGCCTACATCTATGAGCCTTGCCCCCTCCGGCAGGATATCCCACCTGTAAAAGGGATAAACGCTGTCGTAGAAGTGCTTGAGGGCGATGCCCTCCGGGTCGGTGATGGCGGTGAGGTTCATTTTTTCGTTCCACTCGCAGAGCAGCTCGGCGTAGAGGGCAAGCTCGTCATACTGCTTATCCTCCACCTCTATCCCGCCCTGTGAGAACAGCTCCCGCAGGGAGCCCTTGTCGGTCAGCTTCATTTTTTATCCTCCCTGCGCGATGCCAGCCATATCAGCAACACGCTTACGTCCGCGGGATTTACTCCCGATATCCTGCTGGCCTGCCCTACGTTTACTGGACGTATTTTATTCAGCTTTTCCGCCGCCTCGAGGCGCAGTCCCCGCAGCTGGGTGTAGTCGGTGTCCGCCGGCAGAGCCTTGCTTTCCAGCTTTCGCATAGCCTCCACCTGCTCCTGCTGTATCCTTATGTACCCCTCGTACTTTATCCCCAGCTCCACCTGCTCGATGACCTGCTTATCCAGCTCTGGACGGTTTTTGTCAAAGGGCTTAAGCCCCTCATAGGTCACCTGCGGGCGCCTGAGCAGCTGCGAGAGCTTAATGCCGGTGGTCAGAGGCTCGGTGCCGACGCTTTCAAGGTAGCGGTTGAGCTCCTCCGAGGGGCCTAGATTTATGTGGGAGAGGCGGTCTGTCTCGGCGGCTATCAGCCGCCGCTTTTCGCAGAGGGCTTCAAATCTCTCATCACTGATCAGCCCCACCCGGTGCCCTATGGGCGTCAGCCGCAGGTCGGCATTGTCCTGCCGCAGCAGCAGCCTGTATTCGCTCCGGGAGGTCATCATTCTGTAGGGGTCGGAGCAGCCCTTCGTCACCAGATCGTCTATTAGTGTCCCTGTATAGGAGGACGCCCTATCCAGTATCATCGGCTCCTGCCCCTTTATTTTCAGCGCCGCATTGATGCCTGCCACCAGCCCCTGCGCCGCCGCCTCCTCGTAGCCGGAGGTGCCGTTGAACTGCCCCGCGCCGTAAAGCCCCGGAACGTCCTTGAATTCCAGCGTCGCCATAAGCTCCGTAGGGTCGCAGCAGTCATATTCTATCGCGTAGGCGTTGCGCATTATCTCCACCTTTTCCAGACCCTTTATGGTCCGCAGGAATTTCAGCTGCACCCACTCCGGCAGCGACGATGACATTCCCTGCAAATAATACTCATCGGTGTCCAGCCCCATAGGCTCGATAAACAGCTGATGCCTCGGCTTGTCGGAGAACCGCTTCACCTTGTCCTCAATGGAGGGACAGTACCTCGGCCCCACGCCCTCTATCTGCCCCGAATACATGGGCGAGAGATGAATGTTGTCCAGTATCACCTTATGTGTCTCGGCGTTGGTGTAGGCCACATAGCAGCTCACCTTGTTTTCCAGCTTTTTATGATTATCAAAGGCGAAGGGGGTAATCTCCTCGTCGCCGTCCTGCTTCTCCAGCACGTCAAAGTTGATGGAGCGCCGGTGAACTCTCGCCGGAGTGCCGGTCTTGAACCTCCGCAGAGTTACACCAAGCCCCTTTAGCGAGTCGGAGAGGAATTTCGCCGGCAGCACCGAATCGGGTCCGCTCTCATAGCTCACCGACCCCACATGTATCCTGCCATTCAAGTAAGTCCCGCTGGCAATGATGACTGCCTTGGCGCCGTACATCGTCCCCAGCCTCGTCTTAACTCCGCAGACTCTCCCTTCATCAGAGAGGATCTCCGCTATCTCGTCCTGCTTTATCCTCAGCCCCGGACATTTTTCCAGCGCCTGCTTCATATAGGTGTGGTATTTCACCCTGTCCGCCTGCACCCGCAGGCTGTGGACAGCCGGCCCCTTGCCTCTGTTGAGTATCCTGCTTTGCAGGAAGGTGGCGTCGGCAGCTCTTCCCATCTCCCCGCCCAGCGCGTCTATCTCCCGGACAAGGTGTCCCTTTGCCGTCCCCCCGATGGAGGGGTTGCAGGGCATATTTGCAATGCCGTCAAGGGTGATGGTGAAGATAGCGGTCCTAAGACCCAGTCTTGCACCCGCCAGTGCCGCCTCGCACCCGGCGTGCCCCGCCCCCACGACAATAATATCATAGCTTTCACTGAATTCGTACATAACATTTCCTTGTTTTTTTATATTTCTCTTTCCATATACCCGCAGGTAAAAGGAAAGAAATCAAACTTCTTTGTGCCGGTGTGGACAAATCCGTTCTCCTCGTACCACTTCCGCAGCACCCGGTTTTCCTCCACGATGCCTCTGCTCGTTATACAGCTGATATTCCAGCCTGTCCGCCGACATAGCAAACGCCGTGAACCTCGGGGCATTTTCTTCACAAAACCCCAGCTCATCGGCAACTGTAACAAAGCTGTCCCTTATTGCCCTCACACACTCCGGGATATCCTCTCTCTCGATCTCTCTTATCATACTTTCTCCTGTGCGCACCGCCGAATTTACCTCATCTGTATGGCAGGGGCTTGCCCCCGCCGCGAACCCCTCCGTCCCCTTGAAAGGGGAGGTGGTTATTGGCGCCCGCATTTTATTCGCCTAGGTACGGAAAAATTGGTCGCTGACGCTCCCTCTTTTCCTGTGAGTGTAGAGCCATCACGTTCCGGCGCTGCGAATAGTGTGTTCTTGCAGCTTTTGAGCAATAACAAAAGCCTGCGCCTTTTCCGACGCGAGCGCAGCGCCGGGTTGCGGCTGGCGCCGCAATTGGGGCTCTGCCCCAAACCTCGGTCAGGGCGCTGCCCAATTTTATCCGAGCTTGTCGAGGATAAAATTTCTCGCAAGCCTCGGTCTCAAGGCACTTGAGACTCAGCGGCTGGCTTGACCGCGCGCTTTTTAATCGCTTCGCGTTCGTTTTTTGCAGCTTTGTGCTCTTACCCCTCCTGCGTCACACTCTCCGCATCCGCATCATTCACCATCAATCCCGCATCTACAATATAACAGCTCTCTCCGTTGTCAATGAACACGCCTTTCAGATATCTCGTATACGCCTGCGCATTCACCGCCTCACAGGGCTGCAGCTTCTCCGGGTCTATCTCCGCCATCTCCGCTACGGTGTCTGTCAGCAGGCCTACATTCCCGGTCTTGCCCGTGGCCGCTATCTTTACCTCGCAGATGATAACACAGCTGCGGTTGTTGTATTCCCCTTTCTCAAATCCGAACCGCGCCCTCGCATCAATGACCGGCACGCTCCTGTCCTCCCAGATGCAGGTCCCCGCAAAATATGCCGGGAACTCCGGTATCTTCTGAAGGTTCTCCGCCACCAGCACCGTCCTGATGTCGTGGAAGGGTATCGCAAACTTCCTCCCTGCCGAGAGGAAGGTCAGATATTTTATCGTTCCGTTCTCCATAGTCCGTCACCCTCTTATTTCAGATACCACGCCTTTATGGCGTCGCCTATCTTTTCAAGGTCGCACTGCTTGTCAACTGCGCCCAACTCAAAGGCTGCCTTGGGCATACCGTACACCGCCGAGCTCTTTTCGCTCTGACCTATGGTGTACGCTCCCGCGTGATGCATCTGCGAAAGACCCCTCGCGCCGTCCTTGCCCATTCCGGTGAGTATGACGCCGATGGCCTCGCCTCCGGCGCAGTACGCCGCCGACTCAAAGAACACGTCCACCGACGGACAGTGTCCCGATACCTTCGGCCCCGCTTCGCAGGTGACAAAATATCCTTTCGCGTCCTTGAACAGTCTCATATGCTTGTCGCCCTGGGCGATGACCACCATTCCGTTTTTGAGGTAGAGCCCCTGCTCCGCCTCCACGATGGTCAGCTGCGGATGCTCCGCATTCATTCGCTTGGCGTACAGCGAGGTATACCCCTCCGGCATATGCAGTACCACCGCCGCGGGGGGAGTGTTCTTGTCAAAGCTTGTTAGTATCTTCGGCAGCGCCTCGGTGCTTCCCGCAGACCCTCCGATGATGATTATCTTCCGCGAGATGACCTCCGCTGCTGCGGCAGCCCTGACGTTATAGAACTTGCATCCGCTCTTTACTCTCTTGATGTTGGCGGAGGCCTTGAGGGATTTGAGCAGCTTCTGCTTGAACTCGTCGTAGCCGCCCTCCTCGGGCTTGGGGATATAATCGGCGGCGCCCGCCTGCATCGCCTGCAGCACCAGGTCTCTCCTGGAGGAGCACACGATGACCGGCACGGTGTACTGCGGTATCAGCTGTCTTAAAAACGCGATGCCGTTCATTTTGGGCATCTCGATATCGAGTATGAGCATATCAGGCTTGAGCCTCTCTATCTCATCTCTTGCCTCAAAGACGTTGGAGCAGCAGGCGCAGCAGGCAAAGCCCTCTGCTGAGTCCACAACGCTTTTCAGAAACCTTGAAAACAGTATTGAATCGTCAGCGATCAGCACCTTGATATCACTCATTCTCTTCATCTCCCTTCAGCGGCTTGCGGTATATCGCAGGCTGCACATATTCGTACTTTATCTCCTTGGGCGCGCTCTCGGCGTGGCCTATGTAGAGGTAGCCTCCCGGCTCGGTGGCGTCATAGAACCGGTTGATGAGCTCCTCCTTGGTCTGCTCGTCAAAGTATATCATAACGTTCCGGCAAACGATAAGGTCGAACTTCTTTTTAAAGCCGATGGGCTCCATCAGGTTATGGTACTTGAACACCACATCGTTTCTTAATTCCTCATTCACCTGATAGGTACCGTTGACGTGCCGGTTGAAATATTTTCTTATCCAGCTCTCGGGCAGCTCCTGCAGCGCCTGCTCCGCGAACACTCCCTGCTTCGCCATTCTAAGAGCATTGAAGGAGATATCGGTAGCAAGTATCCTGCTGTCCCAGTTGTCGGCGTCGTCGCCGAAATACTCATGCAGGCACATAGCGAGGTTATAGGGCTCGTTGCCGAAGGAGCACCCCGCGCTCCATATGCGCAGGTCCTTATCCTCGATGCGGCTCTCGGCCTCCTTCAAAAACACCTCGGTGAAGTGTCTGAAATGCTCGCTCTCCCGCATGAAATAGGTATAATTCGTTGTCAGCCTGCTGATGATATTGGTCATCTCTATGCCGCTTCTGTCGGCATAGACGCTCTCTAAATACTCGGTGAAGTTATCAAATCCGCAGTCAAGCACATAGTTAGTGAGCCTTGACTCGATGAGATACTTCTTCTCGGTAAGGTTGAGTCCGTATTTAGCCTTGATGACCTTAGCCAGTCTGACATGATCCTCATTACTCAGCTGCATACATTTTTCTCCTAAAATTTGTTATTTTATCTCCTATGTACAACATTTCACTTCTGCGCCTGCGGTTCCGACCTGACCTGTAGGGCGGTGGCTTGCCCCCGCCGCGTTTTCCGCACGCCCCAAGCAGGCGGAGATAATATCCTTTTCCGAAATTTCTCCCAGCCGCGTCAGCGGCGAGGAACCGGGCGCCCACAGTTTGCTGTCCTAGGTACGGAAAAACGTTCGCTGACGCTCACTGTTTCCTGTGAGTGCAGAGCTGTGACATTTCGGCGCTGCGAAATTGTTTGTTCTTGCGTCGGTGATATGGCAGGAAAAGTCGATGCCTTTTCGTTTCTTTGCGCAGCGCCGTCTCGCGGCTGACGCCGCGACCTGGGGCCAGCCCCAGACCCTGCAAGGGCTCTGCCCTTGACCCGCAAGCCTTTGAAGAAAGGCAGGCTCAAGTTCCTTGAGCCGACCGAAACTTTTAACGCGCTCCGCGTTCGTTATCCCAACTGTGTGCGCTACCTGTTCTTCTCCGACAGCCTTATACAGTCAATGACCGTAACTCTCCTGCCATGAAGCTCTATATACCCGATAATGCACGAGTTCTCCACCGGCGAATCACTGATGTTCTCCGCCTCGTATTCCTCCGCATCTATTACCTTCGGTACTCTCACTCCCAACAGCGACCCCTCGCAGTCAACTACTACAATGCAGCTGTGCGAGTCGTACTCCGGCTTCTCAAAGCCCATTCTCCCGGCAAAATCCATCACCGGCACTACCTTGCCTCTGAGATTCATTATCCCCGGAATGTAGTCCGCTACCATAGGCAGCATGGTTATCTCTGGTATCTCGATAATGTCCGTCACCGAGGTGATGTCGAACCCGTAGACCTGATCGTTGCAGCCGAAGGTGAGCAGCTGTCCAGCCTTAACATTCAACTCGTCCATTGCTCCCCCTCCTTATCTGCTCTGCTCCGCCGCCCTTACACCGTTGTGTATGAACAGCTCGTTGATGTCGGTTATCAGTGTGATGCTTCCGTCCGCCAGTATGGAGTAGCCCGAAAGCCCCTTGCTTTTTAGGTCGTATTTGTTCAGCAGCAGCGAAAGCGGCTTTACAACTACCTGCTGGTCTGCCGTCAGCTCGTCTGCAAACACCACAGCCTCCCTGTCCTGCTCGCTGCAATAGAGCATTATGCCCTCCTCCAGCGGTATCCTCTCCCCCTCCAGCTCGAAGGCGTCGGAGAGCCTTACCACCCGCAGACACTTGTCTCTGAGCATTACCAGCTCGGTGCCGTCCGGGTCCTTTATGAGCATGTCCTTCTCCGCTCTGAATATCTCCTTTACGGAGGTGACAGGTACGGACAGCTCGGTGCCGTTTGCGCTGACACCCAATACGTCAATGATGGACAGCGAAAGAGGTATCCTTATGGTGAACTTGGAGCCTCTTCCCAGCTCCGAGTCGATGGACATTTTTCCGCCGACCTTTTCTATGTTCTTTCTTACAACGTCCATTCCAACGCCGCGCCCCGAGTACTCGGTGACGGTCTCGTTGGTGGAGAAGCCCGCTGTCATTATCAGCTCGTAGCACTCCGCGTCGGTGTACTCGTTCTCCGGCTTGGTGAGGATGCCGTTCTTCTTGGCCTTTGCCAGCAGCTTTTTGGGGTCCATTCCCGCGCCGTTGTCTTCGCAGGAGATAACAACCTCTCCGCTCTCATATCCCGCCGAGAGGGTAACGGTAGGCTTTTCAGTCTTGCCCGCCGCCGCACGCTCCGCAGGGGTCTCGATGCCGTGGTCAACAGCGTTTCTTACAATATGCATCAGCGGGTCGCCCAGAATATCTACAACGGATTTATCCGCCTCAGTGTCCGCTCCCACGAACACCAGATCAACATTCTTGCCCAGCGTCTTGTTCATATCCCTGACAACTCGGCTCATCTTTGAGAACGCCGTCTGCACCGGCACCATTCGTATTGACATTACCACGTCCTGCAGCTCGTCGGTGAGCTTTTTTAGCTCACGCGCCGACTTCTGGAACCTGTCAAGGCTGCCGGTGACGTTTTTCAGGTCAGGATTAGAGGTAACGCCCGACTCGGTTATAACTATCTCCGCCACAAGATCAAGCAGTCTGTCCAGCTTGTCGAGCCTTACAGATATGATGCTGCTGTGAGAGGTGTCCGCCGCCTTTGCAGCCGCCTGAGCCTTTGCCGCGGGAGCCGCTGCCGCAGGCGCCGCAGCACTTTCCTCCGCAGGCTTGGGAGCCGCCGGCTCCAGCTTCTCCGCAGACAACACGTTTACTCCGTCCTTAAGTGCAGCAAGCACCGCCTCCGGGTCCTTGGCCCTTAGCTCGATGCGGAAGCCCTTCTTGGCGATGTCGTCGTCCGCAGTGTCGCTCTCAAGGTCAGCAGGGTCGGTCTTTAAGTCCTCTCCCATAGAGCTGACTGTATTTTTTAGCACCATCGCCCTGATGGCGGGCATCAGGCAGCCCTCCTCAAACTTTACAAGGAAGGTGGAAACTCCCTGTTCAGAAGAGCCCCCAGGCTTTGCTGCCGTCTCGGCAGGCTTAGCCGCCGCAGGAGCCTGTCTCTTGACCTCCTCCACCGTAGCAACGTCAACGCCGTCCTTAAGTATGGACATAACGATGGAGAGGTCGTCGCAGTTTAGCTTGATTATAAAGCCCTGATCGGCTATCTCCTCGTCCACGTTCTCCGCCTCAAGGTCCTTGGGGATAGTGGAGAGCACCTCCGCATCACTGCCTATGGAATTTAACAGCACCATCGCCCTGATAGAGGGCATCAGGCAATTATCGGTAAACCTCACCCGGACGGTCTTTACGCCCTCAGGCTCGTCATCTGCGAATATCTCCTGCTTCGCCGCCGAGGGTGCCGCCACAGCCTCCCCCTTGGAGAGCCCCGTCAGGTAGGCGGCATACTCGTGGAGCCTTCCCACCAGATCAGAGAAATCCGTCAGCGGTATCGACTCGTCCGAGAGGTTCTCTATCTCGGTCTTTAAGTTGTCCGAGGTGGTGAAGGAGAACTCATAGAGCGGCGCGTGGTCGAACTCCAGCTCCGGGTGCTCACGCACAACGAAATAGATGTCCTCAACGGCGTGAGCCAGCTCGGACATATTCTTAAGGCCCATCATTGCCGCCGAGCCCTTTATGGTATGCATCACGCGGAAAATCTCCGCGATATCGTCAGCAGTGAGCTCGCTGTTTTCGGTACGCATCAATATCTCGTCGAGATTTTCCAGCAGCTCTGTGGACTCAAAGACAAAGGTATCCAGCATCGACTCCATACCAGCGTCGAACTTACTCATCTATATCCCTCCTATGTGCACGCGGTGCACCACCGAAGTCGCGTTACGCTCCTTCGTCGCTTTCAGTTATACGGGCGATGCACTTTTGCGCCCGCGGTTTCAACATTGTATTTCGCCAGAAAAGGGTATTTCTCCGCCGCAGGCGGAGAGAATATCCTTTTCCGGAAATCCCCCGAGCCGCGTCAGCGGCGAGGAGACGGGCACCCGCAGATTGTGCGTCTAGGTACGGAAAAACGTTCGCTGCGCTCACTGTTTCCTGTGAGTGCAGACTTGTAACATTTCGGCGCTGCGAAATATGTTTGTTCTTGAAACCTTGACTTGATTTAAAAAGGTAGAGCCTTTTCCTACACTGGCGCAGCGCCGAGTTGCGGCTGGCGCCGCAAACGAGGCTCTGCCTCGAGCTCCGCAAGGGCTCTGCCCCATTTTATCCGAGCTTGTCGAGGATAAAATTGACCCGCAAGCCTCTGGCGCGAGGCTTGACCGCGCGCTTTTTATCGCGCTCCGCGTTCGTTATCCCTACAATTTCCGAATTACCCCGCAAACCTCTCATCAACATACTGCGCCAGCATCTCGCTCACCTCAGTATGCCTCAGCCTGCCTATCCTGTGCGCCTTCCTCTTCTCCGAATCAGTGTATACCGTCAGCGTGCAGGTGCCGCTCATTCTCTGAAACGGGTTCTGGCTTAAGTCCATTCTCGTTATCTTCTCCATCGGCACCACTATCCTGTGAAACTGGTAAAGCTTGCAGTAGGAAAGCGTGCAAGTGTCCCTCGTCATTCCCACAGTGGTGTACCTCACCGCAAAGAACTGTACCACTATCAGCCATAACAGCGGCACCGTCAGCGCCAGCATAAATATGGTTATCTCCGTCTCCCAGCGCTTTAGCAGCAGCTTCGCAACGGTCCCCCCGGCCACCGGCACAAGGCTCATAATGATGGGCGGGATAATAAACCTAGCCACCGCTCCCGGCCCTGTCCCTACCTGTGAGCGCTGCTTGCCCAGCTCCGGCTCCAGCAGCCGCAGGGATGCCATCATATCATCGTTCCCGGTTATGGGTATCAGCGCCGCGGTATCCTTCTTCCTTTCACTGTACCCTGCGCATAGGATATGAACCGAGCTTATCCTTGCTATCTTCATGGTCAGCGATTGTCTTATATCAAAGTAGTTTATCTTGTCTCTGTTGAGGACAGTCCTCGTCCTCTGAAACGCCCCGGATTCGGTGATTATCTGTCCGCCCCGGCGCATAGCCCTGAAATTCCAGTTGCTCATCAGATTTGATGTGAAGGATATGAGCCAGCTTCCCGCGATAAGTCCCCCGACTATAAGCACCGCCTGGGGCACCGTCTCGGAGAGCCGCAGGGTCATTGAATCTATCTTGGTGAACTCGCCGTTGACCTTGTCAGCCACCTGCTGCTCCATCTCTCTGCCCACCATTCGGTAGGCCTGCCACACCACCGTTGCGAAGATTATCATTCCCGAAAAGGTGGAGGAAAAAAACAGCGAGAATATGAGCATCTGCGTTTTCTTCGGCATAACTGTAAAGGCTGGCTCCCCCTCGCTTCGGGAGGAGACTATCTTATATATTTCCTCGATGCTTTTTTCCGAGATGACCAGCTTCATCTCATTTGAGGTAAGCGAAACGGCTGAGGTCTCGATGTTCATAGTAGCGGCATTCACCGCCTTATACAAAAACCCCTGCCTTACTCTCATAGCGGTTATCTGGCTGAAATAGATGGTCGTTCTTATCATTCCGAAGGGGCCGGTATGCGTGGTTATCCTGTCCTCTTCTATCTTATAGAACACAAACAGCCACCTGAACACCGCAAACCCCACGATAAAGAGAATGGTGAACAGATCCAGCCAGTATGTCCTTAGCCACCCTTGAATATCAAAGCTGGAAGCAACAAAGTTTTTCGCCAGCGGTATCAGCAGCAGCCACAACACCTTAGAGGTATACCCCAATATTTTTATGGGATGCTGTCTCCTTCTCAGAAACTCGTGAAGAAAGCTTCTCTTCTCCCTTATAACCTCCTTGGATATGTTCGGCTTTTTCACTGGTTCACCTCTTTTTTGGCGTCGCGCTGCGCTCCCTTTGGTCGCTGCCACTCCTGCGGGCATGTCACCCCTATTCCGCGACCGAAGTCTGCCCGTACTATGGTCTTTGGTACTCGCATTTCACATA
The DNA here is from genome assembly GCA_017471405.1 of Ruminococcus sp. Classification (GTDB taxonomy): domain Bacteria; phylum Bacillota; class Clostridia; order Oscillospirales; family Ruminococcaceae; genus FB2012. The sequence goes on along the minus strand of JAFUTK010000010.1, from coordinate 17,719 downwards.
GTGAGCTGTGCAGCACATTTTCAAGCTCATTCTCGTAGGACACGCCGCTGACCCCTCACTTCGTGCGCCGAGATACGGAAAAATTGGTCGCTGACGCTCCCTCTTTTCCTGCGAGTGCAGATTTGCAGCTTTTCGGCGCCGCGACCTGGGGCTTTGCCCCATTTTATCCGAGCTTGTCGAGGATAAAATATCCCCGCAAGGGCGCTGCCCTTGACCTGCCAGGGGCTAGCGCGCCCCCTGGACCCGCGCAACGCGCTCCGCGTTCGTTATCCCTACTCTATGCGTGCTTTCCTTATTTTACCCCTCTGTAATACAGCCCCTTCGTCAGGCTCTCTCCCGTCAGCTTCTCTCCCCGTTCAAAGGCGGTCAGTATCTTCTCCGCCCTCTCCGGGCTCTCATCGTAAAGCTCTACCCTGAACCTTTCAGCTGTCGGGAAATCTCCCAGCTTATCCGATATGCACAGCGTATCGGAGTTCAGTATCTCCACATACCCCTGCGCCTTCTCACACCTCACCGGCATTCTTCGCCCGGTGCGGTCATATATCTCCTTCGTGCATTTCCCGCAGCCCCTCTGCCCCCTTATAGGACAGTTGACCGTCAGCATCATCGGTATCCTGCCATATGCCAGCACCGATATCCCGCACTCGTCCCCCAGCGCCGCTATCTCGCTCGCCTTAAGCTCTATGGAGACGGTGCAGTCCTCAAGTCCCATTTCCCGGAGCAGCTTCATCGCCGCGGTATTGGTAACATTCAGCCCGAACCCGCCGTGGAGCTTCATTCCCAGCTCCCTGCCTATTGCAATGTGAGCGTAATTTGTGCACTCTATATCCTTTAGCCCCTTTGCCTTAAGTCCGGCAAGGCGCTCGGTATCTCTCTTCTCGTCAAAGGTGAACCTCGGCATAACGGCGCAGAGCTTTTCGCTGTCAAAGCCGCTTTCCAGCAGCCGCTCCACCAATTTTAGAGGAGCATACACTCTCCCAACCCGGCTCACATCTATATTATCCAGCTGATCGGCGCGGTTTATTCCGATGTCGATGACCTGCTTCTCCGCCCGCCTCGGAGCTTTGAATTCAAAGCTCTTTTTCATATATTCCGGACGGCGAGTAAAATGTTCGTATCTTTGCTTATCAAGCTCCGCGCAGGCAGCCCGCCTGAGCTCTCCCAGCGCTCCCGCCGGAAGGGTCACGCCATCGTCAAGCTCGCAGTCCAGCGCCCCGAGCTCGTAGATAGTATCCCCCAGCTTGCCTATCTGCTTGGTGAGGTACACCTTATCCGCCGGACGGCTCACCGCCTCCTGCGGCATTTCCCCGCTGACAGACGCCGTAATGCCGTTATCATCAGTGAGGGTCAGGCTCACAGCCTCCCCCCGCTTCATTTTAACTAACGCCGTCACCTTTGAACGCTTGTACTCCCGCCTGTAAAGCTCGTGCAGCGCGGAAAGCGCCCCCGCCGAGGCTTCAACGTCCTCCTTCCGGCGGTAGCCGAACATATCCCTGCCGGTCTTACCGGTGTAGTACCCGTCAGTAAACCCGGAGCGCGAGAAAACGTCCCGGAGCAGACCCATATCGTGCTCCTCGCCCGCCAGCTCCCGCCTGACGGCATCCACCGCCGCCGCAACGTACTCCGGCCGCTTCATTCTTCCCTCTATTTTCAGGGAGGCGGCGCCCATCTCCTCCAGTTCTCTCAGATGCCCCACGTGGGACATATCCTTAAGCGACAGCGCGCAGCTGTCTCTGTCATCTCTGACGGAGGACGCCGGCAAACGGCAGGCCTGTGCGCAAAGCCCCCTGTTGGCGCTCCGCGACCCGATGACCGCCGACATAAAGCACTGCCCCGACACCGACATACAAAGCGCCCCGTGAACGAACACCTCTATCTCAATAGGCAGCCGGCACAGCTCTCTTATTATGCCCGCCGGCAGCTCCCTTGAAACGACAGCTCTCGAAAAGCCCAGCTCCCTAGCCAGCATAACTCCCTTTTCGGTGTGCAGGGTCATCTGCGTCGAAGCGTGCAGCTCCATTCCCGGGCAGCACTCCCTCGCAATGTAAACCAGCGCCAGATCCTGCGTGATGAGCCCGTCTACGCCCAGCTCGCAGGCCGCCCTCACCGCCTCAGCACACTTTTCCAGCTCCCTGTCGGTGATGACGGTGTTTATGGCCTGATAGACCTTCACCCCGCGGATATGGCACCTCTCCACAGCCTTTTTAAGCTCTTCATAGGAGAAGTTCGCCGCATTGGCCCTCGCAGAGAAATCCTCTCCCCCGAGGTAAACGGCGTCACAGCCGGTGCGAAGTGCGGCCTCCAGCGCCTCCGGCGACCCGCAGGGTGCCAGTATCTCAGCCATTATTGTTCTTCTTGTAGCCGAACATGGAGGTCTGACCGTCCAGCGCATCGGAGATGTCCTTAGCGATCATATCCTTAGCAGAGATGTTCTCCTCCTGCTTGAAGCCGTTGCGCAGCTTTAATTCCTTCTGCAGCTGCTCCAGCTTGGCCTTCAGCTCGGCGTTCTCCTTCTCGGCAGCCTCTGCCCTCGCCTTGGCGTTGGTGGCGTCATCAAAATAGACCTTTATCTGAGAGCGAATATTCTCCAGAGTTGTTCTGGTCTTGTAAAGGTCGTCGCAGGCCTCCAGAGCAATGAGCGCCGCACCATCAGCCGCAGAAAGAGTGGATTTGCCCTTCATCAGGTCCTCCATTCTGTGATTGAGCGCCGCCGCCAGCTCGGCGGTGTACTCCTTGCTCTCGTCAGTCAGAAGCCTGTACTCCCGGTTGAAAAGCCTTACTGTTACTTCCTGTTTCATAACAATTTTCCTTTCGTCTGAAAAATGGGTATTATTATTTTTATTATACTACATTTCAGCCCATTTGAAAAGCCCCTGTGCGCAAAAAAATCAAATATTTTTGTGTCTTTGGGGAGATGGAGTGAGGGCGGTGACCTTTTTTGGGGGAGACTCTTTTGAAAAAGGGTCCTCCCCCAAACCCCCTCCCTAAAACTTCTGACTTTTTTGGCGAGGATACCTACGATTTACCGGAAAGACATCAGACTAATAAGTTCTCTGTGTTTTCAAGAACCGCAGGTATCCTCGCCAAAAAAAATTAAAAGTCTTTGGAAAGGGGTCTGGGGAATAACCTTTCTTCAGAAAGGTTTTCCCCAGAGAAAGCTGCCGCCCTCACTCCATCTCCCCGAGGGCATAAAAAATATCCCCGCCTTTCGGTGGGGATATTTTTATGGTCATTACATACCGGTGATACCAGAACGCTCGATACCTTCGATGAAGTATCTCTGGAGGAAAACATACATTACCAGCAGAGGAGTTATCGAAAGCACGCATCCGGCTTCAAGCCAAACGATAAGCTGTCTGGGAGATACCGACTGGCCGTTGAAGAGGTCCTGCTGCAGCTGTGCTCCGAGGTTTTTGAGCATCAGCGCAACGGTGTCGTTGTGGGTAAAGAACGAGCTCGATACATAGAAGTCGTTCCAATACCAAACTATCGAGAACAGGAATACTGTCAGGAATGAGGTCTTTGCGTTAGGCACCATTACGACGAGGAAGGTCTTAAGAGGACCGCATCCGTCGAGGTAAGCCGCATCCTCAAGCTCCTTGGGCAGTCCTCTGAAGAACTGACGGAAGATGAAGATGAACAGACCTGCTCTCAGACCGTTTGCAAACAGTGCAGGCAGGTACATCGTCCAGCCTGTGCTTATAAGCGAGGTATCGCCGAGAGTAAGGAGCTTTGCAAGGAACTGGGGTCTAAAGAATCTGAACTGCATATACAGCGGGATAGTAGTGATCTGAGGGGGTACAATGATCATCAGAACTACTATAGCGAACAGCAGCTTCTTGCCCTTGAACTGGAATCTTGCGAAGCCGTAGCCTGTGATGGCGGTAGAAGCCACCTGAATAACAGAAGCTATCAGGTTGAGCTTGATGGTGTTGAGCACCGTCTTGTCGAACTTCATTACCTGCCAGGTCTGCTTGATGTTGTCAAGCGTGAAGCTCTTTGGCAGCCAAACAACCGAGGGGTCGTTCATCTGCTCGTTGGGTCTGAATGCTGTGGAGATCATAAAGATCAGGGGGTAAAGGATTACGAAGCAGAGACCGAACAGGATCAGAAATCTGAATATCGGCCAAACAGAACCGATAATAGCCTTGTTCCTGTTGTATCTTATCTGTTCGGGAGTCAGGTATTTTTCAAGCCCCTCCTCCTTCATCCTTTTACGGCGGGCCTTCATAGCGGCCTTGCGTTCTTTTTCAAACTGTTTTTCTTCTTTTTTGGTTGCCACTATTACTCCCCCCTTACTCTACTTCATAGTAAATAAACTTGTTGATTATCGCAACGACTATTGCAAGCACAACCGCTATGATGAGGAAGTATGCCCACGCCATAGCTGCCGAGTAACCGTGCTCCCAGCTGCTTGCCTTGCTCAGAACGATCTCCATTACTTGGTTGCCGGGGTCTACGAAGGAGTCAACGATCGTATATACCAGACAGGTAAGGATCTGCGGGCTTATGTAGGGAATAGTGATCTTCCAGAAATATTCCCAAGCCGTTGCACCTTCCATCTGTGCGGCTTCCTTTGCGGAGAAGGGTATTCCCTGCAGTGCCGAGAGGAACAGCAGAATCTGAATACCTGAGTTCCACACCAGATTGAAGATATCGGATGTCAGCGAGTTTATGATTTCTGTCAGCCTGTCGCTGATGTTGTAGATGCCTAAGAAGTTCAGCAGCTGGTCAACCAGGTTAGCCTCGAACATTGTCGAGAACTGCTCTGCGCCGCCGGAGGTACCGCTGGTGCTCATGTTACCGTTGATGATGTCGATAACAGGGCCGGTTGCGATGATAACAGGGAGGAAAAATACAGCTCTTGCAAAGGTCCTTCCTCTGAACTTCTGGTTGAGTATTACTGCGATGAATATGGAGAATACCAGAATAAGAGGTGTCTTGAGTGCCGTGTTGGAAAGCGTCTCAACGAGAGCCTTCGTGTACTCGGTGTCTCTTCTGAAGGCATTGACGTAGTTGTCAAAGCCTCTGTTTGAGAATTCCATTCCTCCGGTCTCAACGTGCGTGGTGTGCAGCGAGTAGATGAACGAAACTATCAGCGGGTAGATGAAGAAGTAAAGTGTTCCGACTATCCACAGAGCGATGAAGCCGTAGCCGTAAAGCTGCTTCTTTCTTTCATAGGAGAGCTTGGGCGCCTTTGCACTCTTTGCATTGACTGCCACCGGCTCCTCATAGGTCTCTGCGGCTTCCTCGGCGGTGTCCTCGGAAAGCTCCTCAGCGGTCTCGTCGATGATAGCCTCAGCTGCGGGCTCTGCCTCATCGGCAGCTTCCTCAGCGGCTCCCTCGGCAGCCTCAGCAGCCTCGTCAGCCGCTTCGCTTACCTCCTCTGTGACCTCTTCAGCCTCTGCCTCAAGCTCAGCAGCCTTGTCCTCTGCCTGCTCTAACAGATCCTTTTCAAAATCACTCATCAGCCTTCCACACCTCCTTCTTCTAATGCATTAGCCAGATCAATGGTCTTGCCGTCGATCTTGGCAGTGGCGTTCGCCTTGTTGACCTCGATAACAACGTCGGTCTTTCCGTCCTTGGAGTAGGTCGTTGTAATAACGTTTCCGTCCTCGGAGATCTCATACTTGGAGATGGTCATATCGGAAACAGGAGCCAGCAGCTCGTTAGCTACCTTGTACTGCTCTGCCGCCATATCGATCCAGCCCTCGTAGTTGGAGTAGTAAAGATCGTCGTAATCGGTGTCCTTAAGGGTCGCAGCCTCCTCATAGACCATATCGTAGTGAACGTTGGAGCCTGCCGCCAGAGCCAGCATAAAGGTCTCAGAAGTGTTGGCGCTTGCATTGATAGGCTTGGTCGAATAAGGTACATATCCGTGTATCACCATCTGATAGAACGGGATATCATAGTCTGTCAGATTGAATGAGCTGGAGTATACCGGAACGTTCGTGATCTCGGAAGCGTAGGGGATAACGTATGAGTTAGCGGCGTCACAGAGAATGTCTCCGACCTCTGATGAAGCCTTCTTGAAGCCCTCAACGATAGTGTTCTTGGTGTCGTTTCTCGAGGAAGAATTCTTCGTGGAGAAATCACTTACCAGCTTGGTGGAAAGATCGCCGAAGCCTATCTTTGTGAGGTCCTTCTTCTTGTAGCTCTCTACCATCTCATCAAAGATCTTGACGTAGGTGGAGGGAGCGATAAGTGCAGGCGAAACGCCGTTGATAGCAACTCCGAAGGCCGGGCTGTAGGATACCTGTCTCGAATATGCGTTAGAAATTCTCGTCGCCGTATTGGAGAAGGTCAGGTAGCCCCAGGAGCTGGACTCCATAGTGAAGTTGTTCATCGAAGCGTAAACGTCCAGTCCGGAGGTAGCAATCAGATCCTTGAAGTCTCCGTTGCCGCCCAGCGTGCCGGATGCGCTCGCACTTGTGGATACCTTTCTCTTGATGGACTTGTTCGTCCAGTCGTTGTAGTTCGCAACTGTCTCTCCGACGCCCAGTTCCTTCAGCTTGGAGTAGATCTCTCCGGCCTGATCAAAGCCGGTGATCTCAGTCTTGAGGTCGAAGGGAAGTCCGAGAATGGAGGTCTGCTTTAGAACTCCGCCGAAGAAGTCAACATAGAACTTGCTGTCGTTCTCCTTGGTCTTTGCAGTGAGGCCCTGCTCGATGAGGTAATTTCTGTATACCTCTGCGCAGTCAGCGTAGTTGATATCCTCGTCCTGCTCTACCAGATAGTATCTGATGCCGAAGCGCGGGGTCTTGATATCGCCCTTCTCGAAAACGTTGATCTTGTTGGAGTTATCACCGCTCATGTAGAAGGAGTCACTGCTCTTTGTCTCGAACTCGAAGTATGCGATGTTGTATACCTGATTGTCCTGACGGCTTACCTTTGCCTTTGCGTAAACATTGGCGTCACCGTCACTGACGATAGCAACAAAGCCCTTGTTGCCGTTTACGGAAGCTACCATCGGCAGGTAAGCCTGCTCGGTAACTCTGGGAGCGATCATCGGCACAGGAGTGTAATCTCTGCCGTAGACCTGCTGAGAATACTCAGCGTAGCTCTGCTTGCCGTTGTTGTACTTGATGACAGCGCCGCTTCCGTCAGGAACTATCATATAGCCCTCAGTGGGATTGCCCTCGCCGTCCTCAGCTGCCACCGCTCCGAAGGAGGGAGCAAGCTGCAGCTTGGTAAGTATCTTTCCGTCCGTAGTGGAGGTGTTCTTCTCAACGATCTCCGAGGTGTCAACGTAAACGTAAACGCCATAATCGGTCAGCTGAACGTGAGAGGTAAACTCAACTCCGGAGGAGGAATACTTGTAGTTGATCTTGATGCCGCCGTTTTCCTTGGAATACTTAACCTTAGACTTGGTCGAGTAAACAGGTGCAGGCGACTCAGTTCTCTTTTCCTGCCTTAAGTCTCCGATCTTGATAGCGGAGCTTGAAGCTATCTGCTTTCTCTTGGCGTCCTTCATCATCGAGTTCTTGGTAGTATCAACTATCGTATCCTCTGCCATTACGTTGATGGGGGAGCTCCAAGTGAAGTTTCCTGTTGCCTTTGAGTAAACGCCCCAGCGGTCGTTATCCTGGTCGCCGTAGAGAATGTACTTATCGTTGGATTCGTACTCCTCGCAGCTTTCCAGAGCGATCGCGTCCTCATCGGTGATTCGCTCGGCGAGCTCGGAGGTCTTTCCTCCGTCATCGTCACCGGAATCTCCGCTGTCGGCGGAAGCGTCAGCGCTGTCGGCAGTTGCCGCAGCAGCCTCGTCCTCGGTAGAGGACGCAGCCATCGAACCCAGAGGCATCAGCATTGTAAGAACCAAGGCAAAGACTATCGCCTTTTTTAATTTTCTGTCAGCCATTTTCATTACACCACCGTTTCTTAATTAGCCTCTGATTCGATAAGCGATTTCTGTGTATATCGAATAACCGAAAACGTAAACCTGCTGGAACAGCGAGAGCAGCAGTATCGCAAGGAAGAGTATCAGCAGCATTGCCACCAGCGTGAAGAACATCGACACGAGAGTCTTTGTAAAGCTGTACTGATGCGCCGCCTTCATTGCCTGGATCATCAGCACTACCGACCAGATAAGTCCCAGATAGTAGATAGCTGTCATCCAGATGCGCTCCTCCTGAACTATAAAGTTCGAGATAAAGATGGATATTGCGCTGCAAACGATGTAAGGTACCAGAGCGTATGCCGAGTAGATGCAGATCTTCTTGAGTGTGCCTTCGCCGTCGAACAGCGTACACAGCGCCCAGTTTCCGATTACCCATGTAAAGAAGTAAACTACCGACTGTACCAGCAGAGGCACAACGTTGAATACCTTTACATAAGCGGTGTTGAACTGGAAGCCTGTCAGCTGTCTGTCAGCGACCATTACCACAAACAGCAGGAAGACGATTATCAGTGCGATCTTCATCGAGCCCTGCTTTTTCCATCTCAGGTCCTCAAAGCCTTCAACAGGGTGGAAAATAACATGCTTCAGCCAACCCATAGGTGTAAATTCATACATCTTATTCTCCCTCCTTATCTTCAGTCTCTTCGGTGAGCTCCTCCGCAGCGTCGGTAACCTCTTCCGCTGCCTCAGAAACCTCTTCCTCTACTGCATCAGCAGTATCTTCAACAGCCTCCACAGTCTCGCTGACCTCAGCCTCAGCCTCGTCTACAGTCTCCTCTATGTCATTTGCCGGAGGCGGTATTGAGGGCCCAGCCGTTGCGAGAATGGGCTTTGCCTTTCTCTTGATTAGCTTCATTCCCTTCTTCTTCATAACCTTTCTCACAATGATGAGAGCTATCAGAAGAACAATGATAACTATGATGGCAGTGAAGTGATCGCGGAGGAAAGCCTCTCTTGCGTACTTATAAGCCTTATCGTAATCGTCCTGATCGTAAGCGGTCTTGAAGTACTTCAGCGCCTTGGTGTACTGCTCCTGGTTGAGTGCCGCCTTGCCCAGACCGATGTAAGCCCAGGTGTAGCCGCCGTCTCTCTTGATAACCTCGTTCCAGTCGTCCTTGGCGTCAACATAACGTCCCTCATCGTAGAGAGCGAATGCGTTGTGAATGTACTTTCCGAACTGTGTCTCCTGGAACACTGTGATATCGCTCTTCGCACCGTCGAGGACATATACCTTATTGCCGTAGGTCTCAACGGCGTTGGGATTTGCCATAGCTCCTCTCTGGTCGTTGGTGGAGGTCTTTGTTCCGAAGATGCAGACCAGGTTGCACTCCTTGTCGTACTGGAACACACGTCCGGTCTCGAAGTCGAGCACGTTTATCAGTCCCGTGGAGCTGATATCCAGGTCAGTCAGTCTGATGTTGTGAGTCTTGTTTGCGATGGGGTCCCACATAGGTCCGGTGATATCACCGAACTTGTACTCATTACCCTTGGCATTATTCCAGATGTTGTAGCCTGCGGGGTTGAGCTTCTTTACCGAGTCAGTATCGGTATTGATCTCTGTAACGGTGTAAATAAAGCCGTCCAGGTCGATATCGAAGTTTGCGTACTCGATAGGAACGTTTCTGGTCATACCTTCCAACTGAGCCTCGGAAGCGATAGCTCTCCAGATCCTCTGGGCGATTACCGCCGCCGTAACGTTAACACGGTTAGCGCCGTAGAATCCCTTGAAGTCTCCGCCTCTTGCGAACAGTACCGAACCGGTGTTTACTGCGTTTACAACGGTATAAACGTTCTCAGCCTTGTCTGCCAGTACCTTCTTGGGGTTGAAGGTATTAACAGTGTAGAGCGGATCCTCAGGCTTGGTGTATTCTGTCACCAGCTCAAGAGTTCTACCGTCCTTTACCTTAGCCTTTACAACTCTGGAGTTGTCCGTATCGGCAATGTATATTGCCTGACCGCCGAGCTCGTCGCTCTCCGCAACGAACACGCCCTGAGGTCCTGCGAAGGAGCTCTCGCTGCCTCCGTCGGAAACTCCTGTGTAAACTCCCTCGATCTCATAGGTATCAAGGTTCAGCTGCAACAGACGGTTGTTCTTGGTGTCTGCCACCCAGAGCTGCTTTCTTGCGTCGTCAATGCACATATCTCTGGAGTCAGCCAGCGTTACAGGAGCGCTCTCGCTCACATAAAGCTCATCGGAGGGGTCTCTCAGCCTCTCCAGCTTCATCTGCTCGCCTGTGATAGTCGTAACTGTCATATAGGCGCTCTGTGAAGGAACTGCGTCATCCCACGTATCGTAATTGTATGAGTTATACGGCTCGTCTGCGAAGGCGGTTACCGACATCGACATAGCGGTGACAGCTGCCATCGTCAGGCTGAGCGCTTTTCTTAATGGATTTTTCAATGCTTATCACCTGTTTCCTTTCCGTTTATTATAATGGTCAGCTTGTCATTAATCCTTGATACCGGAGTTAGCCATGGTCTCCATGACGTTGCTCTGTGCGATAAGGAATACGACCAGCGGCGGAATAAGAAGCAGTACAGCCGAGGCGAAGGTTACACCCTGTCTTGCCAGACCGACAGCAGCTATCTGCTGAACGATGGTAGGCAGAGTCTTTAACTCCTCGGAGTAGATCAGCGAGCCACCCTGCAGGTTCCATGCACCCTGGAAGGCGAAGATGATCAGCGTCATCAGCGCAGGCTTGGAGTTGGGAACCACGATCTGCCAGCAGATCCTGAACAGTCCCGCACCGTCCACCTTTGCAGCCTCAATCATCGAATCGTGAATAGTTGACATCGACTGTCTCATCAGGAACAGTCCCAGAGGAGTAGCGATGGAAGGCAGGATCAGTACCCAGTAGGTATCAATGATGTGCAGCTTGGAGTAAACCATGAACTGCATGATCCATGTAGCGTTCGATGCGAACAGCAGCGCTGTAACGATCAGCTTGTTGAAGAAGTTTGCTCCGGGGAACTTGCACTTTGAAAGCGCGAAGCCTGCGCAGCAGCAAACGAACAGGTTGCAGATACAGATAACAACTGTGATGAATACGCTGTTGAATATGTATCTCGAAAGGGGAACCCACAGTGAAGCTGCAACGGTGAACATATCCGAGAAGCTCTTGGTAGTGGGGTTCAGAACGTAAAGCTTAGGCGGGAACACGAACAGCTCCTCAATAGGCTTTATCGACTGAATGAACGAATAGTAGATCGGGAATATCATGAACAATCCCAGAAGTGCCAGGAATATGAAGATCGCTATATCTCCGCCGAGAGAACCGTTAACGCGCTTCTTTTTATCCTTGACCTTGAGCTTGTCGATAGAGACCTGCTTTTTCTTTTTTCTTGCCATCTTCAGTTCTCCCCCCTTTAGTCAAGATATTTGCCCAGCAGCCAGTTAACTCCCTTATTAGCGAGCAGCATGGCCATGAACAGTACAAAGCATATCGCCGAAGCGTAGCCCATCTCGTAACGTATCGAGCCGTAGTCGGTAGCGTGGTTCATAATAGTGTGAGCCGCGTAGTCCGTCGAAGGAAGTCCGACGAGCATCTGTCCTACCTGACCTACAGTAAACGATGCGGAGATCTGCATTACCGCCGCGAACAGCAGCTGAGGTCCCATTGAAGGAATTGTGATGGTGAACAGTTCCTGCCAGCGGTTCTTGATGCCCTCGATAGCGCCCGCCTCGTACATCGACTTGTCGATGTTCTGGAAGCCTGCACGGATCGCAAGGAAGCCTGCGCCCATGGATATCCATAACTGAACGATGATAACTACAGGTAAGATGTAGTTGGTATCAGTCAGGAACTGCTTCGGTGAGGTGAACAGTCCGATGTCCATCATTATAGCGTTCAGATAACCGTAGCTATCGCCCGAAAGAATCAGCTGCCAGGTTACATAAACCGATGTGGTCATCGAGGGTGCGTAGAACACGAAGGTGAAGAAGGTCTTCAGGAAGGGATGCATCTCGTTGATGAGCCATGCAATGAAGAAGCTCAGTACATATGAGAAGGGTCCCGTGAATATCGCAAAGATAAGAGTGTTTCTTACTGCGATAAGGAATACGTCGTCATTTAAGAACAGCGTATAGAAGTTCGAGAAGCCTACCCACTTCGGGGTCTGAATCATGTTAAAGTTCGTAAAGCCCATAGGAAGGGACATCACAACGGGGATAACAGTGAACACCGTGAACAGTATCATAAAGGGAGCGAGAAGTCCGTAGCAGCCCTTATTGACCTTCATCATGTGCCATGTGTATCTCAGCCTGCCCTGTTTTATAATAGGGGCATTGGGGTCATAATTACTCTTTGCCATCGAAGCTCTCCTCCTTCCTTACTTATTAAGTCCGAGATCCTCGCGCTTACGTGTGATCTCATCGTTGATGTCCTTGTTGTACCAGAACAGTGTGTCTCTTGCATTCTCAGAGTTGTTTACAGTCTCTCTGAAGGCGTTCATAATGCCTCTCGTTACACCGTAGGAAGCAGGGATAACGGGTATCTCTACCTGAGAGAGCAGCTGCTCCTTGAGAAGTGCTACCTCGCTGGTAGTCCAGGAGAGGTGCTCCAGAGCCTCAAGGTTTGCGGTATCGAAGCGTCCCATTGTTCCAACGATAGCCTCGATGTCGTTGCCGTAGCTGGTCATAGTCTCAGCAGAGGTGAACCACTTGATGAACTCCCAAGCATCCTTCTGCTTATCCTCATCCAGGCTTGCGAAGATAACAGCCGCCGCACCTGCGGAGCAGGAAGCGTGATTGATAGTTCCGTCTGCCTGAACAGTTCCGGGAACGGGCTGGAAGCTCCAGCAGCCCTTGATCTCAGGTGCTGCAACTGTCAGCTGGTTAAAGAAGGTGTAGTTCTGTATCAGAATAGGCATATCGCCCTGTCTGAATCTGGTGAATGCATCGTAGGTCTGCTCGAAGCTGTAGGTAGTATAGAACTTGGTCCAAGCGTCGAAAGCGTCGATAGCCTCCTGCTTGTCGAAGTTGGTCTTGGTCAGGTCCTCGTTATAGTAGTTGACGCCCTTCTGCAGCAGCATTGTCGCAAAGGTGTTTCCGGACTCTGTAACAGGGGAGATGACGCTTCCTGCGGGAAGTATCAGACCTATCTCCATATAGTTTCTCTGGATAGTAGGCAGCACCTTCAGCAGTCCGTCCCAGGTAGTCAGGTCGGTCTTCGGGTCAATGCCGTACTCATTCAGAACGTCCGAGCGGTAGAACAGCATCGGGAAGGTCTGCGAAACGGGCAGACCGTAAACGCCGTCGTTGTACTCGTAGAGCACGCCTGCCTGCGGTGAGAAGCGCTTCATTACCTCGTCAAAGTCGTCAAACTGCGTCAGGTCAACGAGAACATCTCGTACCGCCAGCTGTATCGGGAAGTCGCCGCCCAGGAAGAGCGCCATATCAGGGCCCTTTCCTGCAAAGGTAGCCTCGATGATACCGCCCTGTACCAGCTTAAGGTTTACCTTGGTGTTGGCAGTGGGGTTGTACTCGTTGGAGATAAGGGTCTGGATAGCGGTGGCGTTATCACGTCCAAGGGTTATCCAGCATACCATAGCCGACTTGTCGTCCTCTGCCAGAGAGTTGTAATCCTCGAAGAAGGAGCCTATGAAAGCCTTGAAACCGAAGGATATCGACTTGAAGAAGCTCTCGTCAGCGCTGGTGAACTCCTGATCGTCGGTAAGGATCTCGATCATATCTATCTCCAGCGGCTGCTCTCTGTACTGGTTTACCCACGATGAAACAGAGGTAACGTTATCCTTGATCTGGCTCATCATGTTGGGTATTCTGTCGGTCTTAGCGATACACTTGTCAAGCACAATAGCCAGCTTGTCAAGAGTTACCGCCTCGGTTCCGCCGGAGCCGGAGAGCTTCTCGATCTTCTTCATCTGCTCTCTCAGGCTGTCGGAGCTCTCCTGGAATACAGTAAGTATCTCAGGGATAGCTCCCTTGATATCGTAGTTGTTGTATTCGTCAGGGTTAGGACCGGTTATAGCTCTTATCTTGCGGTAATACTTATTTACGGTATAAACGATCTCGTCGATATCTCCCATGATCTCGCCGATCTCTCCAGGAACCGCCTCAAGGGTGAGGGTATGCTCGCCAGCGTCGAGATAATAGAACATCGGGTCATCGCCAATAGAGGGAACAACAAGGTTCCAGTCGGTATCGTAATAGAACTTGATCTGGGCGCTTTCCTTGTTGGGAACAACTCCGTCGATGTAAAGACGTCTGTTGGAGTACATTCCTCTCATAGAATCCTGCTTAGCGCGGATGCCTATCTTATAGTAGCCTGCCGTAGTAACGGTAAACTTCCAGGTGGCAGCCTGCGTAGCCTTGCTCCAGTTGTCCTTGCCGATGGTGTTATATCTGGTCTTGGTCGGGCTCTGACCGTTGACCGAAGATGTCAGGTAGGAGTTTCTGTCTGCTGTCGGGAACAGAGTTCTGTCCGTCTTGTAATCGGCGGTCTCGCCCTCCAGGAGGATCCTGTCAGCGTGCGAGCCTGCTATCGCCGATGCGTTGGGAAGAACGTAAGCCTCAGGAGCCTTCTCCTGATAGAGTTTGAAATACTTAATGGCAAACTGCGCCTTGGTGGACTGCAGCATGAGCTTGTGCTTGCCCTTTTCAAAATAGAAGCCGAGAGGATCGTTGGTCAGACCGTCGGTATCCTTCAGCGGCATTACCTGCCAGCATACCTCCTCGACCTGTCCGGGACGAATATCGTTTCCTCTGATATCCTGCTGGATATCGGTCTTGTTGACCCATCTCTTGGGCAGCGTTATTCTCGAAGCCGTAGTGTAGGGGCACTCTCCGTCAATAAAGAGAGCAAACTCAATGCTGGTAGTTCCTCCCGCAAGAGCCTCATACATAGCCTCGATGTTGTAAACGCCTGTCTCGGGCACGTCCACCTCATAGGTGAGCGTTCCCTCCTGATTTGCCCACTTGGCAACGTTGCTCTCGCCGTCTACCGTTTCGGTAGTTATCACGGCTCCGCCGCCGAAGTCAACATAATCAGCGCCGTTTATCGTGACCTCTTTATCAGGTCTTGCCGCGTCGGCATACTTCTTTATGTAGTTAGCGTATGCCTTTTCGCGGTTGCTGGCGTCGATGACCTCTGCCGAGAGGTCAAGCGCTTCGCTGTCGCTTTCTGCCGCAAACGCCGACAAGCCGCAGGTAGCTGCCAGCGATAATGCAAGTGCAGATGAAATAACACGTTTCAAAAATGTGCTTTTCAAGTTCCTTCCACCTTTCGTAAAATTTTGCCGTTAGAAACTCCCAAAGCCCGACTTCCCTTTGTTACATTAATAATAGTATAAGTCAGCCTTTATTCTCCGGCGTCTATATATCCCGCGTGTCACGGGTATTGACCTTATTCCCCGGACTTGAACAGGAACATCTTTCCCGTTTCCTCGTCCAGCTCTACCTTGACCTTGTCGCCGCCCTTAATTCCCAGCGACTCCATATAGTCCTTCGGCAGCTGCAGCCGTCCCGAGCGGTCCAGCACCACGAGCTCCTCGTGGGTGTCCTCCTCGTCCTCTCCGGCTCCGCCGATGATGCTTCCCATCTCGCCCAGCTCCTGAGCGTAGGACTTTTTTCTGACTATCTCAGAGCTTGTTCGCCCATCTCTTATCGCCACAACTCTGTCTATCCTTTTCGATAGCTTTACGTCGTGGGTAACGATAACGATGGTCAACCCCTCCGATTCATTCAGCGCCTTGAATATGTCAAGTATCATATTCGAGGTCTTTGTATCCACCGAGCCGGTGGGCTCGTCTGCCAGCAGCAGCTTGGGGTCATTTGCCAGCGCAATGGCTATTGCCACTCTCTGCTGCTCACCTCCGGACATCTGGTCGAGCCTTGAATTGACTCTGTGTGAGAGCCCCACCTTTTCCAGCAGCTCCAGCGCCCGCTTGCGCCTTTGCTTTTTGCCCTTGAGCAGCATCGGCAGCTCAACATTCTGCACCGCCGATAGGTACGGCACCAGATTCCTCGCATTGTTCTGCCACACGAACCCAACCGTATCCCGCTTGTACTCCATATAATCCTTGTCGTTAAACTTCAGAAGGTTTTTACCGTCAACGGTAAGGCTTCCCGCCGAGGGCTTGTCAAGGCCTCCCAGCATATTCAAAAGCGTTGACTTTCCGCTTCCGGAGTTTCCGACTATCGCCATGAGCTCTCCGCGCTTCACGTCCAGGTCCAAGCCCTGCAGCGCCACGACCTCTATCTCATCAGTCTTGTAAATTTTCACCAGATTCTCACAGCGTATCATATATTCATCATCTGCGGGTGCTATACTCTTATTATCGGAGGGCTTTTCCTCCTCGATTATCGGGTCGTACACCGCAGCGACCTTCTCAGTAACATCACTCAACGATCTCACCGTCCTCAAGCGTGTAGACCCTGTCAGCTATGTCTATCATACTGGGGTCGTGCGTCGTCATAATGATCGTCATTCCCTGCTCCGCCACCAGCTCCTTGAAGAGCTTCACAACGTGCAGTGCAGTCGCCGTATCCAGCTCGGCGGTAGGCTCGTCAGCGAACACCACCTTCGGGTCGTGAGCTATCGCCCTCGCAATAGCCACCCTCTGCTGCTCGCCTCCGGACATCTCGCTGGGCCGGTGGAACATTCTCTTCTCCAGTCCCACGCTGCGCATTACCTCGCGTACTCGCTTGTCCCGCTCCCCATAGGGGAACTTCGACAGCCGCAGCCCGAACTCCACGTTTTCATAGGCGTTCATACTGCTCATCAGCGCCACCGACTGGAACACAAAGCTCATCTCATACCGCCGCAGCTCGTCGCGCTTTTTCTCCGAGAGCTTTGTAATGTCTCTCCCGTCGAACATAACGCTTCCCGCGGTGGGCTTGTCGAGGGCTCCCAGAATGTTTATCAGCGTGGTCTTACCGCTTCCGGAGCGTCCCCGCAGAATGGTCAGCTTGCCCTGCTCGATCTCGATATTAACGTTTTTCAGTGCGGAGACGATGCTGCCGTCGCCGATCTTGAAATCGCGGCACAGACCGCTTGTGGTGATTATTGCTCCCATAAGCCTGACCTCTTCGCTTGATGCAGATTACACAAATTCCGTCCGTTCGGAGCCGTTTTTGTGATTTTAACAAATCAAAGCCAAACATATTGTGCAGCAGCCGACCGGCCGCCACAATATGTAGTAAAAATGCCCAAAACTGGCGTATAAATCCCGTTGTTTTGGTGATTTTAGATAACCAAATCCGCAAATGGACTCAATTAGCTAATCTTAATTATACCAATTATAAAGGTTTTTGTCAAGGCGGCGCAAACGTTTTAGGAAAAGGTTTTTTGCGCCTCCGCAACGTTTGTGCACTTTGCCCAACACATCTCCGGGATATTTGTGCAGATTATTGTGCAGGACAGCAATTTTTGCCTTGACTCTCAATAATCGTCAAATTGACCAAAGACCTCAAATCTGAAAGTTTACTCTTTGTTTTCAAAAAGTTAAGAAGTCGGATTTTCATATATTTTTCTGCTGTGAAAAAATCTTTATTTCAAACGGATTTTTGATATCCTGACCTCACGAAAACGTTTAAGACCACGTATATCCGCATTTCTCCCGTTCCCCGGCGGGAGATTTTTTATGCTTGAAATCCCTGCGAAGTTGTGATATAATGTACTGGTGATTATAATTTAGTCTTATTTTATTTTTGCTGCTAATTAGATAAATCAGAATTTGCGGGGCACGCCCCCGCGGGCGAATTCGCGTTACGCTCCTTCGTCGCTTTCAATTGAGCGGGCGACGTACTTTTGCACCCGCGGTTGTGACCTTTGTTAGTGTGAAGAACTGAAAATGCGCCGC
>JAFUTK010000071.1 GCA_017471405.1 Ruminococcus sp. | reverse complement strand
GTGGAATGCGAGCACCTACGGTCACAGCACGAACAAACTCCGGTCGCGGTGCGCAGACTACACTCCCGCACACACCCAAGCGACCAACGGGAGCGCAGCGTGAATTCGGTGGTGCACCGCGTGCACAAATTCTGATTTATCATAGTTAACAACAAAAAAATACGGCTGCCCCGGAAATCCGGAGCAGCCTGCTTTTCTGTATTACTGTTCGTTATCCTCCGGAGGCTCCTCTGCGGTCTCCGGCTTCTCGGGGGACTCCTTCGAGGCTTCCGCGGTCTCGGAGGGCTCCGGCGCAGGGGGCTCCTCGCCAACATATACCGTCTCGCCGTAGGTGTATCTGCGAGCAATGATGAGAAGTATCACGCCGATGAGAATAAGCCCGCCTGTAATGCACAGCTGTATTATGATCGCTGTTTTATCAATCTGCACCAGCACATAAAGGGAGGTGGTCTCCTGCCAGCTGGAGGTCTCGATGTGTCTGCCCTCAAAGTAAACAGCGGCAAGAGCCAGCTCATCGTCGGTTATCTCCGTAGCCTTGCCGGTGAAGCTGACAGAGCCTGCGGGTCTGTCGGAGGTGCCTTCAAGATAGGCGGCAGTCTGTGCGGTCAGCTCGTCAAGAGCAGCGGTGTCATCTACGGCCTCCAGCAGCACATAGCCGCCGTTGTCCACGATGACATACATAACGGACGTTACGGTTTTATAGGGTATCTTGAAAAATCTCTTTTTTGTCTGTATTTCTCCGACCCTTCCGACAATAAAGGAAAGGTCACCCTCGACCGTTTCACCCTCCTCAAAGCCGTCGAAGCTGATCTTCTCTATATTTGTCCTTCCGAAAAACAGCCCCATAGCGTCGGATACGGTAAGCGCCAGCATCACAAGGCCTATTATAATGGTAATGAAGCCGGCAGCCATCGGCTTGTTCATAAAAGCTCCCCCTTTCAGCGGATTACATCAAAATAAAGTATAGCAAAAAATTCCGGTTCTGTCAACGCCTTTTTAAGCATTGTGTACAAGTGCCGCAGCGGGGGCAGGGAGGCGTCGAAAAAAGGGGAGAAGGAAGTATTAATAATTTGTAAAATCGGGCTGTCATTCATTGACAAACAGGCGGTATAAAGATATACTATTTTTAGGTTATCAATGATAACCTGTATCAATTTTAAAGCGGAGGAAATTACTATGATATTTGAAACAGTTGCTAAGATCATTGCAGAAAGAATAGAGTGCGATCCCTCGGAGATCAAGCGTGACTCCACATTCAGAGATCTGGGTATCGACTCTCTTGACACCGTTGACCTGATGATGAACCTCGAGGACGAGATCGGCATTGAGCTGGAGCTCGACCAGAAGCTGGAGACTGTCGGTGACCTCGTAGACTTCATCGAGAGCAAGCAGGAATAAGAAATGATAAACAGCAGTCTTTGCGAGATGCTCGGGATAAAATATCCCGTTTTTCAGGGCGGGATGGCATGGATCGCTGACGGAAAGCTCGCCGCTGCCGTTTCCAACGGCGGCGGTCTTGGTATTATTGCGGCAGGAAATGCCGATGCCGAGTATGTTGCCCGTCAGATTAAAATCGCCAAGGAGCTTACCGACAAGCCCTTCGGCGTGAACATTATGCTGCTGAGCCCCTATGCCGACGAGGTGGCAAAGTTAGTTGCCGAGGAGAAGGTGGCGGTAGTCACCACCGGTGCTGGCAACCCCTCGAAATATATGGAGATGTGGAAGGAAGCGGGCATCAAGGTGATACCCGTTGTGGCTTCCTGCGCTCTGGCGAAGCTGATGCAGCGCTTGGGTGCCTCAGCTGTAATTGCTGAGGGCGGCGAGAGCGGTGGACACATCGGTGAGCTGGCGACTATTGTGCTAGTGCCTCAGATTGCGGACACCGTCACCATTCCCGTCATCGCGGCGGGAGGCATCGCCGACGGCAGAGGTGTGGCTGCGGCTTTCATGCTGGGCGCCTGCGGAGTGCAGGTGGGCACCAGATTTTTAGCTGCCGAGGAGTGTTCCATCCACCCCACCTACAAGGAAAAGATAATCAAGGCGAAGGACCTTTGCACTATGGTAACCGGCAGAAGGCTGGGTCACCCTGTGAGAGCGCTTCGCACCAATTTCCAGAGAGAATATCTTAAGGCGGAATACACCGATATCTCCGACGAGGAGCTAGAGGCTATGGGTGCCGGCTCGCTGCGCAAGGCAGTGGTGGACGGCAACTCCGACGAGGGCTGCTTCCTGGCGGGACAGTCGGCGGCTATGGTGACTAAAATACAGCCGGCGGTGGATATCGTGCGGGAGCTCTGCGAGGAAGCGGAGCCTCTGCTGAAGGGAGCTGCAAAATGGGTAAGATAGCTTTTGTTTTCTCCGGCCAGGGCGCACAGCGCCCCGGAATGGGAAAGGAGATATACGATGCATCAGAAGCCGCAAGAGAGGTCTTTGAAAAGCTGGACGCCGTCCGGCCCGGCACCTCTGCTATGTGCTTCGAGGGCTCCGACGAGGAGCTGATGCAGACCAAGAACACGCAGCCCTGCCTTTTCGCAGTGGAGCTGGCAGCGGCGGCTGCCCTTGAAGAGAAGGGCATAAAGGCGGATATGACCGCAGGCTTTTCGCTGGGAGAGGTGGCAGCGCTGACCTATTCGGGAGCGGTGTCTCTTGAGGAGGGCTTTGCGATAGTCACCAAGCGCGGAGAGCTTATGCAGCAGGCTGCTGAGGAAAACCCCGCAGCTATGGCGGCAGTGCTTAAGCTGCCCAACCCTGTAGTGGAGCAGATCTGTCTGGGTCTTGACAGGGCTTATCCCGTAAATTACAACTGCCGCGGACAGGTGACCTGCTCCGCAGCGCAGGAGACAATGCCGGCGCTTACCGCTGCCGTTAAGGAGGCAGGCGGAAGAGCTATTTCCCTTAAGGTCTCCGGCGGGTTCCATTCACCCTTTATGAAGGAGGCCGCAAAGCAGTTCGGAGAGGCACTCACACAGTATGAGGTTAAGGCTCCGGCTATACCCCTCTACTCCAACCTTACCGCTCTGCCCTACGGGGAGAACATCAGAGACCAGCTGGCAAGGCAGATATGCTCGCCCGTAAAGTGGGAGGAGCTGGTGCTGAATATGATAAACGAGGGTGTTGACACCTTTGTTGAGCTGGGCGCCGGGAATACCCTTGTGGGGCTCATCGGCAAGATAAGCAAGGATGTTAAGACCTATAGCGTCACAGACCTTGCAGGTCTCACCGCTGCCATTGATGAATTAGGATAAGGCAGCCGGCATAAGAAAGGAGCATTTGTATGCTTAAAGGAAACACCGCCATCGTCACCGGCGGCTCCAGAGGTATAGGCGCGGCTATTGCCAAGAAGCTGGCCTCATTGGGAGCTGACGTTGCGATACTGGATATAGGCAATGAGGAGCAGGCTAAGGAGGTCTGCGAGGTATGCGAAAAGGAATACGGCGTAAAGGCAGGCTATTACAGCTGCAACGTTGCCGATTTTGAGCAGACCAAGCAGGTGGTCACACAGGTCTCCAAGGACTTCGAGAATGTGACAGTGCTCATCAACAACGCCGGCATCACCCGGGACGGTCTGGTGATGATGATGAACGAGAAGCAGTTTGACGACGTCATCAGCGTGAACCTGAAGGGCGCCTTCAATATGATAAAGCACTGCTCGAGACTGTTTATGAAGAACAAGTGCGGAAGGATAGTGAATATATCCTCCGTATCGGGTCTCAGCGGAAATGCAGGGCAGGCCAATTACAGCGCCTCTAAGGCGGGGCTTGTGGGCCTCACCAAGACAGTTGCAAGGGAGTTCGCTTCCAAGAACGTCACCTGCAACGCCATCGCTCCCGGCTTTATCGCCACCGATATGACCGCGGACATCTCCGCCGAGAATAACCCTCTGGCGGCTTCTATACCTCTCGGCAGGGCAGGCACCCCCGACGATATCGCCGGAGCTGCGGCGTTCCTTGTGACCGCACCCTACGTTACCGGAGTTGTGCTTCGCGTTGACGGCGGGCTAGGAATGTGAGCCCCTGCGGGATAAAACAATTAGAGGAAGGAATAACGATATGGATAACAGCATTCGCAGAGTCGTTGTAACGGGCATCGGCGCCGTTACCCCCATAGGTCTCAGTGCAAAGGAAAGCTGGGAGGCTATGCTGGAGGGAAAGAACGGCATCGCTCCCATTACCCTTTTTGATACCACAGATTTCAAGACCAAGCTGGCAGCAGAGGTCAAGGGCTTCGAGCCGAGAAATTATATGGAGAAGGCGGATATTCTAAAGACCGACCGCTACTCGCTGTTCGGCATCGCCGCAGCGCAGGAGGCCGTGGACGACAGCGGCTTCATCGGCACTGTGGAGCCGGAAAGAGCAGCCGTTTACTTTGGCTCCGGCATCGGCGGCATCACCACCTTCGGCAATGAGCAGGCCAAGCTTTTGGAGCGCGGCCCCAAGAGAGTTTCTCCCTACTTTGTTCCTATGATGATCGCCAATATGGCGGCGGGAATGATCGCTATCCGCTTCAACTGCCAGAACGCGGCGCTGCCCTCCGTTACCGCCTGCGCCTCCGGCTCAAACGCCATAGGCGAGGCTATCAGGGCTATCCGCCACGGCTACTGCGACGTTGCCATTACCGGCGGCTGCGAGGCTGCCATTACTCCAATCGGAGTTGCGGGCTTCATAAATATGCAGGCGCTCTCGGTGTCCGAGGACCCGGATGCGGCCTCTCTGCCCTTCGACAAGAGACGTGCGGGCTTCGTTATTGGCGAGGGCGGCGCGGCGCTCATTCTTGAGGAGTACGAGCACGCCAAGGCAAGAGGAGCCAAGATCTACGCCGAGGCTGTGGGCTACGGCTCCACCTGCGACGCTCACCACATCACCGCTCCCGACCCCGAGGCTGGCGGAGCGTCGAGAGCTATGAAGCAGGCTCTTGAAGAGGCTGGCTGGTCCGAGAAGGACACCGTATACATCAACGCTCACGGCACAGGCACTCCCCTCAATGACAAGTCGGAGACCAAGGCTGTGAAGCTGGCTCTGGGCGACAAGGCGAAGGATGCTTACATCTCCTCCACCAAGTCCATGACCGGACATATGCTGGGCGCAGCGGGAGCTATCGAAGCTATCGCCTGCATCAAGGCGCTGCAGGAGGGTATCATTCCTCCAACCATCAACTTAAACGAGCCTGATGAGGAATGCGACCTCAACTACTGCCCCAACAAGGCGGTCAAGGCGGATATCGACCTTGCGGTCTCCAACTCGCTGGGCTTCGGCGGACATAACGCCTGCGTAGCCTTCAGAAAGATCTGACCCTCGGGAGGGGAAAATATGAACGAAAACAGCATAAGAAAATATGCCGAGCTAATGCGCGAGCTGGAGCTCACCGCTCTGGAGATAAACGAGACCACCGGTAACGTGCGTCTGGAGAGAATGGCACCTCCTATGATGATGCCTCCCCCGCAGATGATGCCCCCGCAGCAGGCTGCGGCACCGGCAGCTGCGCCCTCACCCGTTTCGGCTCCCGCCGGAGACGATGTGATAAGGGTGAAGTCGCCTATGGTGGGAGTGTTCTATGCGGCACCCGCCGAGAACGCCGAGCCCTTTGTTAAGGTCGGTGACAGGGTAGCAAAGGGGCAGACCCTCTGCATAGTTGAGGCAATGAAGCTGATGAACGAGCTGACTGCGGAGCAGGACGGCGTCATCAAGGAAATATGCGTTGAGAACGGGCAGATCGTTGATTACGGTATGACCTTGTTCGAGATGACCAAAGCATAATTATAACCGGGCGCTGCTGGTCCAGAGCGCCCGGTTTCCGTAACGGAAGCCGGGAGTGGAAAGCCCCTGCTCTGCAAAACAAGATTTGTAAGCGTATCCGCAAGCCTCACCATAGGAATGCGAGTACCTACGATCACAGTACGATGAGACCGCGACCGCGGTGCAAAGACCGCAAGGCTCCGCGAGTGGCAGCGACCAAAGGGAGCGCAGCGCGACGTTAAAACAAAAAAGGAGATGTCCCAAAATGAATAAAGAAGAGATAATGCAGATACTTCCCCACCGCGACGATATGCTGCTGGTGGACGAGACGGAGCTGGTGGGCGACGAGGCTCACGGTAAATACCACGTTACCGGCGAGGAGTTCTTCCTGCGGGGACATTTCCCCGGCAACCCTATCGTCCCGGGAGTTATACAGTGCGAGATACTGGCGCAGTCCTCCTGCGCACTGCTGGCGGATAAGATGAAGGAGGGCTTCCTGCCCCTCTATACCGGGCTCAACAACGTAAAGTTTAAAAACCCCGTAAGACCCGGCGACACCTTCGAGACCGTCTGCCGGCTCACAAGAGTAAAGCACCCCTTCTATTTTGCCTCCGGCGAGGGCTATGTTGACGGAAAGCTCTGCGTCAAGGCGGAGTTCTCATTCGTACTCAAGGAGATATGACCGATGTTTTCAAAGGTATTGATAGCTAACCGCGGAGAGATCGCGGTCAGGATAATCAGAGCGTGCAAGGAAATGGGCATCAGCACCGTTGCCGTCTATTCGCAGGCGGATGAGGATGCCCTCCACGTAGCACTGGCCGACGAGAGCTACTGCATAGGCGGCCCCTCTGCTGCCGACAGCTACCTCAACGAGGAGCGCATCGTCTCTACGGCGCTGGTGTCGGGAGCGCAGGCTATTCACGCGGGCTACGGCTTTCTGTCTGAGAATGCCCACTTCTCCCAGCTGTGCGCCAAGAACGGCATAGTGTTCATCGGCCCCGCTGCCGAGACTATGGAGCGCCTGAGCGACAAGACCACCATAAAGAACCTTATGGCTGACGCTGGTTTGGACGTTATCCGGGGCACTGATGTGCTGGCAAGCGTTGACGAGGCGAGGGCTGCGGCGGAAAAGATAGGCTACCCTGTTATGCTAAAAGCGCGCTCCGGCGGCGGCGGAAGAGGCATCAGGCTGGTGGAGAGCGAGCAAGAGCTTGAAAACAACTACAATATGGCGGTGTCCGAGGGCGAGGCTGCCTTCGGCGACGGCGCCGTTTATATGGAGAAATATGTTTACCCCGCAAGGCATATCGAAATGCAGATAATCGCCGACGAGCAGGGCAATGTGGTATGTCTTGGAGAGCGGGACTGCTCGGTGCAGCTGAGGCATCAAAAGCTCATTGAGGAATCCCCCTCACCGGCAGTGAGCCCGGAGCAGAGAAAGGCTCTGATAGAAAGGATCACCAAGGCGGTCAAGCAGGTGGGCTATGTGGGCGTGGGAACTCTGGAATTCCTGCTGGATAAGCAGGGGAAGTTCTGGTTTATGGAGATGAACATTCGCTTGCAGGTGGAGCACAGCGTCACCGAGATGCTCACCAACATCGACCTGGTGAAGTGGCAGATAAGGACTGCCGCAGGTGTGCCCTTAAACTTCACCCAGGAGGACGTCACCCTTATGGGCTCGGCGGTGGAATGTCGCATCAATGCCCTCTCCACCGGAAAGCTGGGAATGCTCCACGTTGCGGGAGGCCCCTCGGTAAGATTTGATACCTATCTGGTGCAGGGAGTGGAGATCTCTCCGTTCTACGATTCGCTCATAGGCAAGCTGATAGTCCGCGCCGGCACCCGCGAGGAGGCTATGCGCAAGATGAAGGCCGCCCTCTGCGAGCTGGTCATCGACGGCATCAGAACGAATATCCATCAGCAGCTGCGGCTCGTCAGCGATGAGCGCTTTATGGACGGCAGCTACGATCTGACATTTATGGAAGGCAGGTAACGGAAAATGCCCTTTCTCGAATTTTTATACAAGCCTAAGAACGAGCTTGAAAAGGGCGGCAGGGCAGTAGCTCCCATACAGGCCGACGACAACGAGCCGGAGCGCACCTGTCCCAACTGCCACAAGGCCATACCTCTCTCTCGGATATGGTCCAATGCCTATACCTGCTCCTGCGGCTATCATTTCAGAATGACCGCAAGGCAGAGGATAAGCTTCATCACCGATAAGGACACCTTCGTGGAGATGTTCACAGAGGTCAAGTCCGGCGACCCGCTTGAGTTTGAGGGCTACAGCCGCAAGCTGGAGACCGTCCGCTCCGCCACTGGAGAGGAAGAGGCAGTAATCTGCGGCACCGCCCGGATAGGCGGGACGCTCTGCGCCCTCTTCGTTATGGAGCCGAATTTCATGATGGGCTCTATGGGCTCCGCCGTAGGCGAGAGGATAACAAGGACCTTTGAGTATGCCACCGAAAAGGGTCTGCCGGTGGTAGGCTATACCGTTTCCGGCGGCGCCAGAATGCAGGAGGGGCTTGTGTCCCTTATGCAGATGGCAAAGACCAGCGGCGCGGTGAAGCGCCACAGCGATGCGGGGCTTTTCTACCTGACCGTACTCACCGACCCCACCACCGGCGGCGTTACCGCCAGCTTTGCTATGGAGGGAGATATCATACTGGCGGAGCCGGGTGCGACTGTGGGCTTTGCCGGGGCGAGAGTTATCGAGCAGACCACCAGAAAGACCCTGCCCAAGGGCTTTCAGAAGTCGGAATTCCTGCTGGAGCACGGCTTTGTGGACGCCATCTCTCCTAGAAGATATCAGAAATCGCTGGTATCCCTGCTGTTAAAAATGCATTGTGGAGGTGAGGCGCAG
Organism: Ruminococcus sp.; assembly: GCA_017471405.1. Taxonomy (GTDB): domain Bacteria; phylum Bacillota; class Clostridia; order Oscillospirales; family Ruminococcaceae; genus FB2012. The sequence continues at coordinate 8,849 of JAFUTK010000071.1, read as the reverse complement.
TGAGTGAAATGGACGCTTACGAGATAGTCAAAAAAGCAAGAAGCTCCGGGCGCTACACCGGCATTGATTTTATAAAGGGCATCTTCAACCACTTCTTTGAGCTCCACGGCGACAGGCGCTATGCCGACGACAGCGCCATTATCGGCGGTGTGGCTTATCTTGAGGCTATGCCTGTGACTGTCATTGCAATAGAGAAGGGCCACAACGCCAGAGAGCGCATGCAGAGGCTTTTCGGCGCACCCAATCCCGAGGGCTACCGCAAGGCGCTGCGGCTTATGAAGCAGGCGGAGAAGTTTCAAAGACCCGTCATCTGCTTTGTGGACACCTCCGGCGCTTACTGCGGCATCGGTGCTGAGGAGCGCGGACAGGGTCAGGCGATAGCTGAAAATCTCTGCGAGATGATGACCCTTAAGACCCCCGTTGTCTCCGTGCTCATAGGAGAGGGCGGAAGCGGCGGAGCGCTGGCGCTCTCGGTGGCGGATAAGGTGTATATGCTGGAAAATTCGGTGTATTCTGTTATCTCGCCTGAGGGCTGTGCGTCTATCCTCTGGAAGGACAGCACTAAAGCCCCCGACGCCGCCAGATGCCTTAAGCTCACCGCGCAGGACGCTCTGAGCCTCGGCATCATCGAGGATATCATCAGCGAGGAGAATATGGAGCAGCCTGATTTCTTTTCAGGCATCAAGGAGATGCTTTTGGAGGATATCTATGAACTTAATCAGATACCCACTGAATATATGCTTGAGAACCGCTATCAGAGATTCCGCGCTATCGGAAGAACGGAGTAAGATATGACCCTTTATCAGAAATATTCCAAAGAGACCTTTGACGAAAATGGCAGAATAAAAGATTTTGACATCACCTATCCCGATAACTTCAACTTCGGCTACGATGTGGTTGACGAGTACGCTAGATTGGAGCCTGACAAGCGCGCTCTGGTCTGGTGCGACACCGAGGGCGAAGAGAGAATATTCACCTTCGCGGAAATTAGCGCACAGAGCAACCGCGCAGTCAATGTCCTGAAGGACGCGGGCATAGGCAAAGGCGACAAGGTGCTGGTGGCGCTCAAAAAGCATTACGAATACTGGATAGTCATAGTCGCTCTGCACAAGCTGGGAGCAGTGGCTATCCCCGTAACTCATATGCTTACCGCCAAGGACTACGTCTACAGGATAGAGAGCGCCGACATCAAGGGCTTTATCATAACCCATCAGGGAGATGTCTGTGACAGAGTGCTGGAGGCCGTCAGAAAGACCGGCTCCAAAGCGAAGCTCTGGACCATCAGACAGGAGCATGAGGGCTTTGAAAATCTCACAAGGCTTATGGAGAGCGCCTCCGATAAGCTGGAGAGGATACCCACCTCTGCCCACGACCCGATGCTTTTATATTTCACCTCCGGCACCACCGGGCTGCCCAAGGGAGTTATCCACGACCACACCTACCCGCTGGCGCACATCGTCACCGCCAAGTACTGGCACCACGCTCAGGAAAACGGCCTGCACTTCACCGTAGCGGAGACCGGCTGGGCTAAGTCCTCCTGGGGCAAGCTCTACGGTCAGTGGCTGGTGGGAACGGCTGTTATGGTCTTTGACTTTGACAACTTCGACCCCAAGATGATGATGCACGTCATCGACAAGTATCAGGTTACTACCTTCTGCGCTCCCCCTACCGTTTACAGGTATCTGGTGCGCTCGGGTATTCCCGAGCTGCCCCATCTGAAATACGCCACCACCGCAGGCGAGCTGCTCAACCCGGAGGTTTTCCGGCTCTTCAAGGAAAAGACCGGCCTGTCCCTCTGCGAGGGCTACGGCCAGACGGAGACCACTCTGCTGACCGGCAACCTCTCCCCGGAGGAGTCGGCTGCCGGCTCTATGGGCTTCCCATCGCCCCAGTACCGCATCGCGGTGCTGGACGGCGACAACAAGCCGGTGCCTCAGGGCGAGATAGGCGAGGTCTGCGTTATCCCCAAGAGGGAGGGGGAGTACCCCGCAGGCATCTTCACCGCATACCTTGACAACGATGAGCTGTTTAAAGAAGTATGGCGGGGAGGCGTTTACCATACGGGAGACTCCGCCTACGCCGACAGTGACGGCAGGCTTTGGTTCAACGGCAGGTTTGATGACATCATCAAGACCGGCGGCTACAGAGTAGGTCCCTATGAGATAGAAAACGTGCTGATGGAGAACCCGGATATCGTGGAATGTAGCGTCATCGGCGTGCCGGATAAGTTCAGGGGTCAGGCGATTAAGGCCTACATCGTCCTCAAAGAGGGCGTCACTCCCGACCGCGCCCTTGAAAAGAAGATAAAGGACACCGCCAACGCAAGGCTCTCCGATTACAAGTGGATAAGGCTTATCGAATTCGTCTCGGAGATGCCCAAGACTATAAGCGGCAAGGTCCGCAAGACCGAGCAGCGGAAGGGTCAGGGGTGAGCCATGGCAGGTGAATCAAAACGTCAGAGCAAGCGCGAGGAGCTCATCATCGCAGGCATTGAGGAGATAAACCGCCTGGGAGTGGCCAACTTCTCTATGCGCCGCGCCGCCGAGCAGACGGGAGTTTCCTGCGCTGCACCCTCCAGACACTTCGGCGATAAGCAGGGCTTCCTCGCGGCCATAATCGAGTATGTCAACGCCCAGTGGCACGACGAGCAGATGAGGATACTGTCGGAGTGCGGAGGCTCCACCAGAGAGCAGCTGGTTGCCTTCAGCGTCGGCTATATCAAGTTCCTTGTGGAGAAGCCCCACTTCCGCTCCATACTGACTCTCAAAGACGACAACTTCGACAACACCTACCGCATCGGGCGCGGAAAGACCACAAGCCTTTCGCTGTCGCTGGTGGACAAATACTGCGACGAGGTGGGTATGTCCGAGGAGACTCGTATGCGCAAGCTTTACATCGTACGCTCGCTTATTTACGGAGCTTCGCTGATGTTCGACAACAAGGAGCTGCCCTATAACGAGCACACCCTTGACATCGTAAGGCAGAGCATCGACCGAGAGTTCGACCTGCCATAATGTATAACAGCACAAAATTCTCCCGCCCCGGCGGGAGATGCTTTTTCGGAGGTGTTTTTGTGACGAAAAAGAGGATAATGTTTGTCTGCCACGGCAACATCTGCCGGTCGCCGATGGCGGAGTTTGTTATGAAGGAGTTGGTGCGGAGGGCAGGCAGGGAGGGGGAGTTTTACATTTCCTCCTGTGCGGTAAGCACCGAGGAGCTGGGCAACGGCATTTATCCTCCTGCCCGGGCGGAGCTGGAACGCAGGGGGATACCCTTTGAGCGGCACAGTGCGGTGCAGCTCTGCCGGGAGGACCTGAAGGACTACGACCTGTTTGTTGTGATGGACCGCAGCAATTTACGGTGGGCGTCCGACATTCTTGGCAGCAAGGGGAAGGCCAAGCTGCATATGCTGATGGAGTACGCCGGGGAGAGCCGGGACGTCTCCGACCCGTGGTACACCCGGAGGTTCGACATTGCCTTTGATGATATTTATGCGGGGTGTGAGGGGCTGCTCAAAAGTCTCATATAGCAATTATGCATAAACTTTTTCTCTGATGAGAAGTTTGCTGCTGCAAACCGACGAAATAACCTGAAATTGCCTTTCCTACTATTGACAAAAGACAGGGAAGGCTTTATAATTATATATAGTTAGCGAGGACTAACAATAAATGGAAAGTCCTCGCTGAATTTTAATGCCAAACATATGAACATCTAATCAAGTGTTCATCATTTAGGAGGATGGGGTAAATGAATATTGTTGAATTAAAGAACGTCACGCGGGTATACACCGCAGGCGACCACGAAATGAAGGCTCTCGACGGCGTTGACCTGACGCTGGAGGAGGGCAGGTTCATCGTAGTGCTGGGGCCCAGCGGCGCCGGCAAGAGCACGCTGTTGAATATGCTGGGAGGTCTTGACAGTCCCACCAGCGGCACCGTTGTTGTGGGAGGCAAGGACATCTCCACACTTTCCAACGATGAGCTGGCAGAATATCGCGCTGAGACTGTGGGCTTTGTGTTCCAGTCCTACAATCTTATTCCGACACTGACGGTGCTGGAAAATGTGGCTCTCGTCAAGGAAATAGCCACCGACCCTCTGAGCTCCCACGATATGCTGCGGGCTGTGGGTCTGGAGGACCATATGAAGAACTTCCCCTCGGAGCTTTCCGGAGGCGAGCAGCAGAGAGTTTCCATCGCAAGGGCTCTGGCAAAGAACCCGAAGATACTCCTCTGCGACGAGCCTACGGGCGCCCTCGACTCGGAGACCGGTGTGCTGGTGCTGAAGCTGCTGCTTAAAATGGCAAGGGAGTACGGCAAGACCATCATCATCGTTACTCACAACCAGAACATCGCTAAAATGGCTGACACCGTCATTCAGGTAAAGAACGGCAAGATAAAGTCCTGCACAGACCAGGAGAACCCCCTCTCCGCCGACGAAGTTGACTGGTAAGGGGGAGAGCAGATGCTGTTTCGCAAGCTGATAAGAACAATGGGTCTTTACAAGGCCCAGTTCATTTCGATGATAATAATGATAGCCCTTGGCATCGGCGTGTTCACCGGCTTCAATATGGAGTGGTACACCCTTGATGTCAACGTAAATGAGGCGCTGGAGGAAAGCGGCTTTGCCGACTTCCGGCTCGTCAGCGAGAAGGGCTTTTCCGCCGAGGAGCGGGACAAGATTGCCGCTATCGACGGAGTAAAGAGAGCCGCAAGGTATCTCTCGGTAAACACGACAGTCAAGGATATGGGCGTTGATGTGCTGGCGCTGACCGTTACCGAGAATATCGGCGTTTCCGGCTTCTACCTTATGGAGGGCGATAAGTACGACCCAGAGAGCGAAACCGCTATCTGGGTGTCAGACAAGTACGCCGATGCGAACAACTTTAAGGTTGGCGACAAGATCACCCTCAAATACAAGGACAGCGAATTCGAGTTCGAGATAAGGGGACTTGTCAAGAGCTCCGAGTATCTCATCTGCGTGCCGGATTCCACCCAGCTGATGCCCGACTTCGACACCTACGGCTACGGCTTTATCACCCCCAAGGCGTTGGAAAAGGTGTTCGGGGCGGAGTTCTACACACAGATAAACGTTCACTCTGATATGGAGAAGGCTGATTTCATCAAGGCTGCCGACAAGGCGCTGGGCGTCACCAGTATGGTGCTCTCCAAGGACGATACGGTTTCCTACTCAGAGGCACAGGGCGAGATCGAAGAGGGGCAGACTATGGGAAATATCCTGCCGGTGCTGTTCCTCGCCATCGCGATACTTACAATGGTAACTACGATGCACCGTCTCACCGCCTCCGAAAAGACCCAGATAGGCACCTTCAAGGCGCTGGGCTTCAAGGATAAGAGAATAGTGCGGCACTACACCGCCTTTGCGCTGTTCATAGGCGTTATGGGAACAATACTCGGCATAGGGCTGGGGTACTTCCTGGGGTGGTTCGTAATGAACCCCAACGGCGCTATGGGCACCTACATAGATATGCGCAGCTGGACGCTCTATATGCCCTGGTTCTGCTGGATAGTGCTGGTAATTATTATTCTGTTCCTGGTGCTGATAGGATATCTCTCTGTCAAGTCTATGCTCAAGGGCACTGCGGCTGAAGCTTTGAGACCCTACTCTCCCAAGAAGATGAAGCGTATGCGCATTGAGGAGAAGAAATTCTTCAAGCGGCTGGGCTTTGGAACGAAGTGGAACCTGCGGGACACCCTCCGCCACAAGTCGAGAACGTTTATGACCCTCTTCGGAATGGTGGGCTGCATGGTGCTGCTCATCGGATGCTTCGGTATGAACGACACGCTGAACGCCTTCGTTGACTCCTTCTACGAGAAGGCAATAAACTACGAGCTGAAAATAAACCTTGACACTGAGAACATCACCAACGAGCACGCTATGGAGATAGCCGAAAAGTATCAGGGCGACTGGTGCGCTTCAATGAGTGTACAGATAGGTGAGGATCCCTACGGCGTGGAGATATATGATACTCCCCACGACAAGGTGCGCTTCATCGACGATGCGATGGAGACCACCACTCTGGGCGACGACGGCGCGTATATCTGCGAGCGTATCGCCGACGAGCTTGATCTTAAGGAGGGCAGCAGCCTGACCTTCTCTCCCTTCGGCAGCGACAAGAGCTACACCGTTACCATAGCGGGCGTTACCCGCGCAATGGCAAAGACGGTGCAGATGACCCGCACCTATGCCGACAAGGCGGGCATTGACTATATCATCAGCACGGTCTACACCGACAGCACAAACATCGAGAGCGACCCGATGATACTCAACACCCAGACACGCTCTGCGATAATCGAATCCTTCGATGTATTTATGGAGCTGATGGTGACGATGGTGGCAATGCTGGTAGCGGCGGCGGTAATTCTGGGCATTGTGGTGCTCTACAATCTGGGCATTATGAGCTACACCGAGCGATACAGAGAGATGGCCACCCTTAAGGTCATCGGCTTCAAGGACAAGAAGATAGGACGTCTGCTCATAAGCCAGAATCTGTGGTTGACGGTTATTGGAGTTATGATAGGTATACCCATAGGCTACGGAGTGCTGGACTACCTGCTGACGGCGCTGGCCTCCGAGTATGAGATGGTGCTGGTCATCAAGCCGCTGACCTATTTGGTATCCACCGCGCTGACCTTTGGAGTTTCGCTGCTGGTGGGACTTATGATAGCCAGAAAGAACAAGTACATCAATATGGTAGAGGCGCTGAAGTGCGCGGAATAAGAAGCCTTAAATTGAAAAAATGGGCACTTGCACACGACTGTATTTGTAACTAAAAAAGTAATTGCGTCGCTGCTTCGCAGCGACGCAAAGTGCGAAAAACGGTACCTCCCCCTTCGGGGGGAGGTACCGTTTTTTACGTGAAACCGCCTATGCAGCAGCTCATATGATTTTATTTATCACTGAATTTGTTGCGGAGCTTTCCTATCAGGAAGGAAAAGCCGAGCGCTATGCCATTGATGACAAGGAACCACATGACCGACATATACCAGGGCTGCTCGTGAACGTAAAGGAAGGGGTAGGGGCCGTGGACGGCTTTTATGTAGTTGAGCACTATGAACACCAGCGCATAGGCGAGTGTGGGTGCGGCACCGGCGACGAGCTTTTGGCGGTCCAGCTTCATACCCTGCTCTATGAACACGAAGGACACAAAGGAAAGTATAGGGCAGAGGATATGGTGATATATCTGCGGACCCTTGTAAAGCACGCTGGCGGCGTTGCCGTAGGGGGCAGCCATAGGCACCAAAATAGTCACCACCACAAGGAAGGTAACGGTCAGGCAGCAGGTGGCGAAATACCTCATCATCTGCGCGACGAAGGAGACCTTTCCTCCCCGCCGCAGATAGGATATCAGAAACGCTATGCTTGATATCAGCGCCAGAATGTTGCTCAGGACTGTGTAATATACCAGGTTGCGGGCGCCGCCGTTTGAAAAGCTGATGGCAGTGCCGATGAGCTCTAAAAGTATTAGTGCGGCATTTGAGGCTACCGGCAGCAGCCTTACTTTTTTGCTTTCCTTTGCTGCGGTCATAAGGGACCTCCTTATCCGTTGAGGATGCCGTCTATCTCCGAGCGCTCGATGGGGGAGAAGGCGGTGTTCTCTATCGCCTTGACGTTTTCGGTTATCTGTTCGGGGCGGCTGGCTCCGATAATAACGGAGGTGACCGCCGGATTTGAGAGTATCCACGAGAGAGCCAGCTGTGAGAGCTTCTGCCCGCGGTTGTCAGCGAAGGCGCTGAGCGCCCGAAGCTTTGCTACCATTTTGGGGGTCAGCTCACGCTTTATCCAAGTGTTGCCCTTGCCGATGCGGGAATCCTCCGGGATGCCGAAGAGATAGCGCTCGGTGAGGAAGCCCTGATACAGCGGCGAGAAGCAGCAGAGCCCTACGCCGTTATCCTTGGCCCATCTGTCAAGGCCGTTATGCTCTATCCAGCGGTTGAGCATGGAGTAGGAGGGCTGATTGACTATAAAGGGCGTTTTCAGCTCGTCGAATATCTTCTTGATGCGCTCGGTCTGGGTCTTGTCGTAGTTGGACACGCCCACATAGAGCGCCTTGCCCTGCTTAACGGCATTATCCAGCGCCAGAGCCGTTTCTTCAAGGGGGGTATTGGGGTCGAAGATATGGTGATAGTAGATATCCACATAGTCAAGGCCCATACGCTTCAGGCTTTGGTCGAGGGAGGCGGTGAGGTACTTGCGGGAGCCGTTGCGGTCGCCGTAGGGTCCCGGCCACATCTCATATCCGGCCTTGGTAGTGATGACCATTTCATCTCGGTAGGCTCTCATTCCCCGGTCGAGTATGACCTTGAAGTTTTCCTCGGCGGAGCCGTTGTAGGGGTGGCCGTAATTATTGGCAAGGTCGAACTGGGTGATGCCCAGGTCAAAGGCGGTCTGCACCATTTTCTCGGCGTTATCGAGGTCGCTGGCTTTGCCGAAGTTCTGCCAGAGGCCGAGGGACAGCTCCGGCAGTCTCAGGCCGCTTTTGCCGCAGTGACGGTATTTCATTTTCTCATAGCGGGTTTCGTCGGGTGTATACATCTTATCTCGCTCCTTTTTGAAAAAGTGTTTTTCGTTAAATCGGAATTTGTGCACGCGGTGCACCACCGAATTCACGCTGCGCTCCCGTTGGTCGCTTGGGTGTGTGCGGGAGTGTAGTCTGCGCACCGCGACCGGAGTTTGTTCGTGCTGTGACCATAGGTGCTCGCATTCCACAAGGTGTGATATGCGGCGCATTTTCAGTTCTTCACACTAACAAAGGTCACAACCGCGGGTGCAAAAGTACGTCGCCCGCTCAATTGAAAGCGACGAAGGAGCGTAACGCGAATTCGCCCGCG